>NZ_RQYN01000100.1 GCF_003860135.1 Tannerella forsythia | reverse complement strand
CATCTTTACGATGATTTATGCTTCCACATCTTGGACAATCCATAGTTTTTTTCAGCAAAGATAATAGTACTATATAAATTTAACAATACCAAATTCTTTTACTGTATGCCATGCTGCCAATCTACGAAAGCGAGAATGATCTTGTATTGGCTGAGTGTGACCACAAGCTGCTGCGGATTATGCGACTGATGGGCATATGCGTACAACAGCTTGGAGAAGGAATAGAATATTTGGGCTCTCAAACGATCCCCATCTATGCTACACGTGATGGATTAGTTGACTTCTTCTATAAAAATCAATCACTCATGCGTCCTTGCACCACTGTATCTGCCTGAATATACACAAAAGTGTAATTTTTGACCAAATACGAAAAAATTACACTTTTGTGTAATGCCTGTAAAAAAGAAAGCATATAGCTTTGCACTTGTGCTAATAAAAATAAATGAATAAATAACCTGCTTTGCGTTATGTGAAGCGCTAAAAAACGGAAAAGCTTATGAACAAATTGAATGCATGGTTGAGACCCAACCTACTGACCTCAGACAAGAGCGATTACATGGCTGTACCCGTCACGAACGGCAGCCTGACCGTCGCCGACATCGTTAAACTCCTTCAGGCCGAAGGCATGGAAATCAAAGCCGAAACAGCGACAGACATCATCACGCGCTTCAACCGCAAAGCGGCCGAATGTGTGACGGGAGGCTTCTGCGTAAACACCGGATTGGTCTACATGCGTCCCGTGATCAAGGGCGTCTTCTACGACCGTACGTGGGACGATGCGCGTAACAGCGTCTATGTAGCCATGAATCAGGGCGCCGAACTGCGCCGTGCCATTGCCGAGACAAAGGTCGAAATCCTCGGCGAACAGGCCGATATGATCGCCATCTACACCCTGACGGATATGACGACCGGCAAAACCGACGGCTCACTGACCCGCGGACGCAATGCCGAACTCAAAGGCTCGTACCTGAAAATCACAGGCGACGACCCGGCCGTGGGCATCACCTTCCGCAATGTCGACACCGCCGCCGAAGTGAAACTCGCTCCGACCGACCTTGTTATCAACGAGCCCTCGCGTCTGCTCATCTTCGTACCTGCCACACTCGATGCCGGCACCTACGAACTGACCGTTACGACGCAGTATACCGGAGGAAGCACTCAGCTCAAATCGCCCCGCTCGGTCATATTCTCGGAGGCAGTCGTCATCGCCTGATTAAAATCCGGTTTCCAGTGGGGGTGCGTTAGTACTACTACTAACGAGGTATTAGTACTACTACTAACGATGCATTAGTAACGGTACTAACGGGGTATTAGTAAACGTACTCATTCCCCTCCGCCGGAAGAGACAACTTAACGGCCGTAGCCGTAATGCAATAAAAAAAGCCTTCCCTCGCCAGGAAAGCGAAACAAACGAGAAACAGCTTACACGATGTATCACCAACAAGCAAGAAAAGGCGCTGCAAAGATAGTCGAAACAAGGCAATATGCAAGCCCGACGTGATCGGGACGTAAAGCGTATCGCACTGAAGCTGCCCCAAACGAAGCAGAGTAGTGAGAAAGGCAGTGCAGTAAGTTCTCTACCGGAGACGGATCCTGATAACATCTCTTCGGAAAACTGTATGAAACAAGAGACGCGGATTTCGAAAAGCGAAACGAGTAGAAGTGGAAATTAAAATGTAAATGACATGGAAGAAATAAAATTTATCATTGAAAGTCAAGATGTCTTAAAAGAAGAAATGGCCTCAATCTTTGGAGGATCTGCGGATGCTCCTCCTGTAATTCATTGTAATAGTAATGGAATCGTTAATATTCCTCCTACTAAAGAGAATTAGTAACATGTTATAATTAGATTAGTGACGGGCTTGTGGCCTTTTACTTCAAGCCCGTTCTCTATTTTAACGGTTTTTGTCAATATGATCTGGTCAAAATACAATTATCTATATAAATCCAAGCAATATGGAAAGTGCTTTTTATATAATTCAAGAACGAACTCATTCATATCCCTCTCTCCGTCTCTATTTAAACAATTAAGTGTAATTAAAAAATCACATCAACAAGAACTAGCTATAGATGCACTAGAAGATGATATAAAGAGAAAACTTATTAAAGCAAAAGTTTTTAGCAGTAAATTTGAAGATGAGAGTTTTATTACACAAAAAAAACTCATAAAATATAATCAGAGTTTTCAAGAAAAAGAATTAGGCATTGTTTTATTACCGACTTTTGCGTGTAACTTTCAATGTCCTTACTGTTATGAATCAAATCTTCCCTCTGTATTTATGGACGAAGAGACAGAGGATCAGATCATTCAATTTATAAAAAAGAACAAGGGATCAGATAGGCTTCATTTGTGTTGGCATGGCGGTGAACCTTTACTTGCATTTAAAAATATAAAACGTATCTTAGAGAAAATAGAATCAGAAGGTACTATAAAGATTAAAAAGGGTCTGTGTTGAATCGTGTGGGTAACCCATAAATCAGGATCCGGAAAAAAGTTGTATAATTGCATTCAT
>NZ_RQYN01000099.1 GCF_003860135.1 Tannerella forsythia | reverse complement strand
GGTACATATATATAATGTACATGGCGCGATGGTGAAAACGCTCTTCCTCTCCGCCGGCGACCACGTAGAGCCGCTGCCGTCGGGTGTATATCTGGTGCGTATCGGCGAGCGAGTAACAAAAATCCTGATAAAGTGAAAAGTGAAAAACGAAAAGTGAAAAGTAGTCAAAGGTAGTCAGCAAGTAGTTAATGTAGTCAAAGGTAGTCAATGTAGGGGCGAACCCGTGTGTTCGCCCTGACTATCGCCGACCGGATACCGCCGGCTATCCGAACGCAAAGGAAGTGAAAAACGAAAAGTGAAGAGTGAAAAGTGAAAAGTGACGCCCTTCGGGCGGAGAATATGTGAATGGTTATTTACCGCGTACATGATTCGGCGGGTACCCGGCATAACAATTGACAATTAACAATTAACAACTAATTTACGCTGACCGCTGAATAACTGAATAAATGAAAACCGATTAAAAACCGAATCGTATGAAAAAGATGATTTTTATGACTCTTGTGAGTTTCTTCTGCCTCTCGGTCGAAGCAGAGCAGAAAGAAAAAGTAATCCTCGACACGGATATGGTCGAGATGTTCGACGACGGCATCACGATGCTGATGCTGGCTCAGGCGCCTAATGTCGATTTGCTGGGCGTCACCGTGGTAGTGGGTAACACGTGGGTACCGGAGGGTACGGCCTATGCCATCCGTCAGCTCGAAGCCGTCGGGCGCACCGACATACCCGTCGTGCCCGGCATCCGTTTCCCGCTCAGTCCCAACCGGGCCGATAATATCAAGGCCGAGATCGCTCTTTACGGCATCGGCGACGGCTATCTCGGCTCGGCCGGGTATCCCGAGCCGGCATCGTGGCAGGCCGTCTATCGCGAGAAGTACGGGGCGGAACCGAACACGCAGCCGCTCGACATGAACGCGGTCAACTTTATCATCGACCGGGTCAAGAAACATCCGGGCGAGATCACGCTCATGGCCATCGGCACCTGCACCAACCTGGCCGCCGCCGTACGCATGGCGCCCGAAATCGTGCCGATGATCAAACGCGTCATCTACATGGGCGGGTCGTTCTTCAAAGCCGGCAACACCTCGCCCGCGGCCGAGTTCAACTGGTGGCTCGACCCGAACGCGGCGCGCATCGCCGTTCGAAGCCCTTTCAAAGAGCAGATCGTTATCGGGCTGGATGTTTGCGAGAAGATACCTTTTCGTAAAGAACGGTACGACCGCATCATCGCCGCCACGGCTCATCCGGAACTGAAAACGATGCTCGAACGTAACTATCTGATCGACCTGTATCGCAAAGACCGGAATTATACGCATTACGTCTGGGATGTGATTTGCGGAGCCATCCTCATCGACCCGTCGCTGATCACCGAAGAGATCACGCGTCATATCGATGTGAACGACCAGTTCGGACTCTCCTACGGAGCGTCGCTGGCTTTCGAAACCAGTCCGCCCTCCGGCACGCAACCGGCGCGCATCATCATGACGGTCGATGCCGACAAGCTGTGGAACATGATCGAAACGTATTGTAAAACCTTTCGCCCGAAGAAATAAGACGGCCGGAGGGGCATCCCTCCCCGCCGTCGTACCGTAGTGATAAACGTCTAAACGAAGAATGAAATTTATGAAACGAATACTTCTATGTACACTGGCCGTCGTGGCCACCCTCGCCCTCGACGCCCAACAACTCGTGCGCAAGCGCGTCTACACGCCGAAGCAGTTTGCCGACACCCGAATCGAACTGACCGGGCGGAACAAACCCAACGGCAGTTACTCACGCCTGCGAGAGCACGTGGCCGTGACCGATCTGCCCCGGCCCGAAGTCGATGAAGACCTGCAACTCTTCATTGCCGAACCTGCCCAAGGCGGTTATCTGGGATTGTGGAGAACACCCCTCGCAGCCAACCATTATTGCTTCATCGCTGCTTTGTACGACGAGGACAAGCAACTCAGGGACTATTTCAACCTTAGCCGAATGCTCGATGACTTTGACTGCGAACTGCAGGATATCCGGTCGGCTGCCGACGGACGGCTCTACTTCAACATGGCATGCCCCTCGTATTCGGAAAACCTCAAGGGAAAGTGCAGCCGGCTCTATTGCCTCGATCCCGAAATCGCCGGAATACGATGGCAGACCCCCTACCTGACGAGCAACAACATCTTTATCCTCCACGATCGATACATCATCTGCGGATATGGATTTACCGCCGAGAAAGACTGGCTCTGCCTCCTCGACCGCGAAACGGGGCGCGTACTCTCCAAAGTACCGCTGCCTACGGCGCACACCGATCTCGAAATCGTCGGCAATCGCCTCTACGTAACCGTCTACGACGATAACATTCACGAATATGAAATCAAATGAAAACAACGCTGCCCGTCATACCCCGATCGGCGTGACGGCAGAAATATAAACACATCAATCGTATGAAAAAGAACATTTCTTTCGCGGCCGACGGGCTCCGGCCGCACGCTTGTAAGCGAGCCCGCAGAGTAAAACAAGGCACACCATCAAAGCGTATCTCTACGACAACCTGCTGACGCCCGACCCGAACGATTTCACGGCACGCGTCAGCTCCGAACGCAGTCTTTCCGTGGCCGACATCTGTCACTCGGCCGCCACGCGCGGCGGCGCAGACATCTCCGAGGCAGCCATGAGCCACGCCGTAGAACTCTTCCTCAAGGAGATGGCCTACCGCCTGTGCGACGGCTTCGCCGTCAACACCGGCTACCACGGCCATGCCCATGATCCGGGGCGTATTCCTCAATCCGAACGAAACGTTCGATCCGCAGCGTCACACACTCCAATTCCAGTTCACGCAGGGCGAGCGCATGCGTCGCGAGATCGAGAGCGTCGAAGTGCAGATTATGGGCGTCGCCGAGACCGGATTGTATATCGGGCAGGTGGAAGACATGAAGAGCCGCACCGTGAACGACCGGCTGACGCCCGGGTTCAACCTGCGCGTGACGGGGACGAAGCTCCGCGTCGTAGGCGACAAGCCCGGCGTCGGCATCTTCTTCCGCGAGACGGCGACGAACACCGCCACGAAGGTGGACGAAGGCGACATCGTGATCAACAACCCCTCGGAGCTGATGATCATC
>NZ_RQYN01000098.1 GCF_003860135.1 Tannerella forsythia | reverse complement strand
AGTGCCAGCAACAAACCGGCGGCTATCTGCCTGCTCAGTTTTCTTAGTTTGCTTTGATTCATAGATACTAGTTTTAAAAATGTAAATATTTCTGTTATTTATTTAGGGCCTCATTCAAGTGTTTCTGAAAGCAACTACCTGTCACGAATAACCAGCGTACCCGTAGCATCGTATGCCCAACGGTATCGGTGCTCCATGTCTATCTCGCGTAAAATATCATCGAGTGAAGAAGTGCGAAGAAAACAGCCGGAAAACCGTTCCGTCTTTAGCTGTTCGCTGCCGATCCGTATACGCACATTATATACCCGTTCCAATTCTCTGGCTAACTTTATGAATGGTCGTTCATCAAAGTATATCCGGCCGTCTTTCCATGCGCAGTAATCATGCGCCTCGACCTGATGTTTTTCAATACGGCCAGTCTCCCGATGATACGTCAGTTTCTCGTCCGGTAAGAGTACGTGCAATGCTTCTCCGCGGCCGTCCGGCCAGACGTTGACTTTCCCCGAAAGCAGTACGACATCGACCGTCTCTTCATCGCTATACGCCTTAACATTGAAATTCGTCCCCAATACCCGCACCTGCAAAACTCCCGACTCGATGATGAACGGCCTTTTAGGATCAGATTTTACCTCGAAATAGGCTTCCCCGTCAAGAGTCACGCTACGCGTCTCCTCACGATGATCCTCACGATACGTCAAGGAAGAACCGGCATTGATCCATACAATAGAACCGTCAGGTAGTGTAACCTCCGATCGGGAACCCGCAGGAACCGTGGTACGGTAACACGCATCGGCAGACACATTGCCGACGCGTTTTCCTATCCAAAAGGCCGAAAGCGCGATAACAATCGATATCATACAAGCTACGGCAACGCCCGCCCAATGTTTCCGCAGCCTCACAGTATTTCTACGTGCTTGGGGCCACATCGGGCTGTCCGCCTTTAACCGTCGGGCAAAAAACGGTACATGGGCCACTGCCCACACATCAGCCATCCTTCGAAATCTTTTCTTATGCTCATCGTCTTGATTCAACCAGTCGAGCAGTTCTTTTTCTTCCGTTTTATTCAACTCTCCGGCAAAGTACCGTAGCAGTCGTCCTTCTTCTTTTTCCTTACTTTCCATCAGCTTTTTGCTCTTTTATTATATATATACATCGAGGGTAGATTGCGTTTAAGACAAGAGCGAAAAAATTAGCTTATACGAACGTCGGCACCAAACAAAAAACTTCTCCCTCATGTCTAAACAAACGTTGCGTGTTACCATAACCCTGTTAAATTCAAGCATTCGCCTTCGGTCGATTTGTTAAATTGCAAAAAAAAAGACGGAAATTTTGCGGGATTAAAAATAGTCTTTATCTTTGCACTCGCAAAAATGGCAATCGAGCTACCATAAAGATGGGTAAATATAGCTCTTCCATAAGATGAATGGCCTGTTCGTCTATCGGCTAGGACGCAAGATTTTCATTCTTGAAAGAGGGGTTCGATTCCCCTACGGGCTACAAAAAAATAAGATAAAATAGAGAATAATAAAGCGATGGCAAATCATAAATCATCCATAAAAAGAATTCGGCAAACAGCCACACGCTGCTTGCGTAATCGCTATGGAGCTAAGACGATGCGTAATGCCGTAAAGAAATTACGTGCTACTGAAAACAAAAAAGAAGCGGAGGAATTGTATCCGAAGGTTTGTTCGATGCTTGACAAGCTGGCGAAGAACAATGTGATTCATAAAAACAAAGCTGGCAACTTGAAATCAAAGTTGGCGAAGCATGTAAGCGCTTTGGCGTAATCGCTTCTGTAACTCTTCGCTCAAATAAAATAAAAGAGCCGGGCAGTTGATGTCCGGCTTTCTTTGGCTAATGGCCTGTTCGTCTATCGGCTAGGACGTGAGATTCTCATTCTCAAAAGAGGGGTTCGATTCCCCTACGGGCTACAAATGACAAAAAGATAAGATGCTGTAGAATTAAGAGTAGTAATTATGCTCAAAATCAACTCTTTTGCAAAGCCATTTAACATTTAAATCAATCCCCCCCCAATAAAAGAAAGATATGAAAAATAAAATGAAAACACACCTTCTTATTCTACTCTTGGGAATTCTTTATGGTATGTCCTGCACAGCCCAAACAGAACATAAACCATACACAAAAATGTATGACTTGGAATTCAGAATGCAGGAAGATTCTTCGATTATTTATCATTGGCAGCAAAATGCGGCATATCTCAATTACACGATTCCGGTTGGAGTGAAAGGACCAGATCGTCCTCTATTTGCCATGATGTATCTACAAGGGAACCCTTTCTTCAATCGCCTACAAACAGAATACCAACAAAGAATCCTGCTTCCTATCTGCGATGCAAACCAAGCGATGATTGAATTTGAGTCGAAAGGGAAAAACATCAGTCTAACTTCTATTACTTTAGATGCTATCAATGAGAAAGAAAAGGTCCTTTTTTCCGATACGCTGAGATTTGTGCCCGATACTGCTTTACGTATCGTATCGAAAAATATAACGGTAAAAAACGCGAAGTTGCTGAATATCCGAATAAATGTCGAAGGATTCGTTGACTCAACAGCCTATATCGCCTTCTCAAAATTAAATCTATGGATAGATGGCAAGTCAATCGATAACTTCCCTGTCCGCACCCTATCTCCCTTTACAGCACAAGACACACGCACATACATCCCCATAGCGATGGATGCGAGAATCCCATTGGAACAGATCAACGGAATCGACAAGAAAAAGATTATCGGTCTGGGAGAATCGATGCATGGAAATGGAGAAATCGAAAAATTAGGATACGAATGCATCCTTCAAATGATTGAACAACAAAATGCCAGATTGGTCCTTTTAGAAATGCCTTTGGAAGTCTCATTGGCATGCAACAGATACATACAGGACAGCCGTTATACGTTGGACTCTTTGTTCCTGGCAGATAAATCCACACTTTATTTGTTTGACTTCTTAGACAAATTGCGTCTTTTCAATTCGAAACAAACAGACGAATCGAAGGTAAAACTGTATGGTTTCGATTACAACGCCATTTATTCACCGACTCAAAATTCGGCCGTAGATATCTTTGACTTTGTAACGCGGCTTAACGAGCAAGCTAAAATTCCGGAGCTGGATCAGTTCTCCCTTTTATTAATGGAAGCGGACTGGCAGGAAGCCAGATATTTCCTTCAAGCTCATAAAAGCGAGATTCAAAAAGTGCTTACACCCGAAGAAATCGAGGTCATTTCTCACATCTTGACTCTTTCGAGAGAAATTGGAGATACCCCCATACAGCGATTTATCCGAAGAGATTCTGCCATGTTTGCAAATGCCAAGTTTCTTATCGACGAATATGCCGGCGCCGAAAATGTAAAAACAGTCATCTACGGACATGCGATACATATCAATCGCCTTTCAACATTTCCAGCCGTGCCGTGTACCCCTTTCGGATATTATATGCAGGAACAGTATTCCGACGCTTATTCACCTCTTCTGATTTTAACAGGTGAAGGAGCTAACATCGCATACGATCAACATTATAGCCAGCAAAAGACGTTCTTACACAAACTCCCTTTTAACAGTATGGAGTCTTTCTTAAGCACTTTCGACGAGAATATTTTTTACTTACCCCTGACCTCTGAATTTAACAGATTGATCTTGTCACGATTTAAAGGCAGCCATCATATGCCTCAAGAGTTTTATCCTTTCAATTTATACCAAAGATACAATGGCGTCTTTTTTATCAAAAACACAGGTCGTAAACACATGGAAAATAAAGAGGTTACATTTCAAGAATTATCTCATTTATACCTGTTAAACGTAAAACGGAGAGAAAACAAAATGGAAGAAATACGGGAACGTATGCAAAAAGCGTCCTTCTTTCGAAGTTCTCAATAGAAACAAGGAAAAGCATATCACACGCTTGACGTAACAAAAGGCTCTTTCTAACAACGGTATTGTTAAATTCATATAGTACTATTATCTTTGCTGAAAAAAACTATGGATTGTCCAAGATGTGGAAGCAT
>NZ_RQYN01000097.1 GCF_003860135.1 Tannerella forsythia | reverse complement strand
ACAGCCTTCGAGAAGTCCAGCATAAGAGGACGGGCCTGATTCTCATCATCTACCATATCGCAATGGTATTTGCCTGATCCGCACGGATAGTCCGTGCCGATCTTTTCGCCCGGATTGGCCAGATTGTAGTCCGTGCTCAGGAACGGGTCGTGGCGAGTGCCCTTGTTTTGCAGACCGCCATAGTTCAGCTTAATGTTATTGTCCGCTCCGATAAAGATACTTCCGGACGATTCGTTCGGGGTGTATTGGAAATCCTGCAGGTAAACATTGTTACGCTCTTCGGCGCAACCGCACAAACCCACCTTCGACAACTCCCGAAGGTCATCCCTCTGAGCCAACAAAAGAAGACTTCCCTGCATTCCTGATACATCCGTCTTGTTACGCAAGTCGATATCGCCGAAACGCGTGCGGAAGAAAGCGCTTCCCTGATTGTTCTGGAAGTCCAACTCCGTACCCGTATTCATAATAATATTACCACGCTGACCCGCATCGACCGTTAAATTACCGTTATTACCGCGATAAACGAGGCTTGTTTTCGTAACCGCGTCATCGCCGTTCACATCCTGTGCCGGTGCATATTGAGCAATATCCTTATCTTTTCCACAACGTCCCAGCCCGAAAATGATGCCCGCGTGTTCATACATCATCATTGATTCGCCTCTGCGTTCGTACAGTTTGTTCGGACTCCATGCGCTACCACAGAAATATTCGTTCGAGAACGGGATGGTAATTTCCGTGTTCGTGGTACCTCCGGTTGTCAGAGAATTGAACATCTGCGTGACATAGATATTACCTCCCCCATAACGTCCTTCATTATTCTGATCCTGATAACCGGCGCGAAGAACGAGCGATTCATTATGTCCCGCGCTTGCGTTTTGATATGTAAAACGGTTATTGTCGTAGCTGAGCGGAGTCGTTTGAGCCGGTCTCTGACACATATCGGGAAGCGAACTGTATCCCAGCCACAGATCGCCCAGGTGCGATTCTACTTCCGTACGGTTTTCCGAATTCGCAGCATTTTTATCCAAGATATCCACCATAGCTGTACGGATATGATAATCGGCATATAATCCGGTAACAGCAGTTCCTTCGTTCGTACGTGTAATCTTCAGCGAATCGTTGAAATAGAGATGCCCGTCCGTCAGGAAACGAGGATCATCGGGCGTACCGCCGTTCGAAACCGCTCCGGTATTATTCGACAATCCTTTTGCCTTAGCCTTACTGTATGATTTGTTCCGTTCGGCAGAGAATAAGATCGATTTATCGCTGTCATAATCAATATTTGTCCAGCGCTTCATCTCGATATTTCCACCTTGTGCAACAATTGACAAATCCTCTACTGTATTATTGGTCTCCCCATAATGGAAGTTAACTGTATCGCCGGTAATAATATTCCGTCCGGCATTCCATTCCGTTTTTACGTTAAAACCAGACCAGAAATTCACCGGCGCTCCGTAATTGAGGCAGGTGCTGTTCGTCAAAATATCCTGATTGGCAAACAGACGCACCTGCTTATTATCCGAACTGTCGGCATACGTAAAAGCATTACGAATATCGATATTTCTGCACGCATAGAGCGTTGTATTCACATCCGTTGCCGCAGCAGCATAACCTATTTTGACTTTATTATGCGTAATAATATCGTTTCCGGCTTTCATGTCGAAATTACCGTGATCACCCTTGTGCAGATAATTGAAAGAGGTTGTCGTTTCATTTCCTTTTCCGGTGGTAATGTCGTGTCCGGCTACGAAGCGCGCAAATCCCTGGTTCGTTTGCCCATCACCGGCCACATGCACATAATTATGGTTGATATTGATGTCGTGATTAGCAGCCATCCACACATTTTCCGTTCCTTTATACAAAACGGTCACCGCATCGTTCAGATTAATATTTCCTTGCGTGGGAGCATTGACCCCGTCCGGGCATCTTTGTGGGCATATGCCAATCCCGGGTCTGTCTGACTCACCGGCCCAAAGATTTTCCTTGTTCGTAAACGCGCGTAATGCGATCATCCCCGTATGGTCAGACGCATCATCCCGTTTGAATGTCAGCGTTCCGTCCATTGTAATCTCTTTACCGGCGTACCAATCGATATGCTGACCATCGGCAACTTTCGTATAATCAAACAGTAAAGGAGCATTTTGCGTATTGGTAATATTCTCTCCGGCCCATAACTGCGTATTTCCGGTAGATTTATGCTTAAATTCAAAGGGTGCGGCACTAAATGCGATCGTACCACGGTTCGCTTGGATACCGATATGCGCGGAAGGATTTCCTCCTTGCGTGTAATCGATCAACGAGCCATTGTTAAAGTTTACGCCCGTTTCACCGTCGATGAACAAATCGGTCGTTTCGTTCGCTTTATATGTCAATGCACCTCCGAAAACGACTTTTGCTCCTTTGGATTGAATAACCGCATCTCCTGTACCGGCTGTAAAATCAATCTCAGTCGTTCCATTCACAGTAACACTTCCGGCACCTTGTACAAACAAACCGCCGTCCTGACCGGTATGCATAAAATCACCCGTCACCGTAATACCGTCATGATCCGACTGAATACGTGTCTGCACGCCCGTATTTAGAGCGGCTTGCGTGCGCGCACTGATCTCTTCACCATGATTACAATTGGCAAACTTGGCCAGATTCTCACTGTTCTTCTGCACGGCACTATACAAGTTTTGCCACGTACTTGCCGTAGACGTGCTGGATGTTGTCAAATTTCCTTCGATGCGAACGTATCCGCCTCGATAATCATCCGGATTAAGAGCTCCCGGAGGAGGTGTGGTCGGCAATCCTTTTGCCCATAACGTAACATGGCCTAACGCACCACCACCCGCGGCCGTATAGCCGAATGCTTTCGTTTTGATATAGGCTCTGTCGGAAAGAATGGCGACATTATTATTGTTCGCAGCAGGAGCGAAAGCAATATCATCGCGCACTTCCACCTGACCGCCATGGGCCTGAATCAGCATGTCACCCGTAGCTGCAGCACTGTTTACCGCCCCCTGAATACCGGTGACTCCGGCAGTGGCCAATAAAATAGCCGCTTCTCTGCAACGTCCCGTATTCAACACACTCAGAGGTTCCGTTCCGGCAATTTTAAAGGCAGGCACATTTCCTGCTGCAACAAATTGAATCGGATCGCAATGCGGATTGCAAGCGCTGCTGAAATTCTTAATGATACCGCCTGAAGAAATATGAAACTTCTGTTGCCCCGTAGTAGCAGGTCCCACTTCGATAACACCCTTGTTATTTCCGGCTTCATCAATTGCCTTATTCGTATAAATATCCTCATTCTGAGCATTATAATTACCGTAGACACCCAGCACACCGGCTGTCGTAGAGAAACTCGGGAACGTTATATCGTTATACTGAGTTCCATTATAAATTTCAAGTGGTGTCGTCCCGTCGGCCGCATATCCTCTCCAGTCGAAAGAAGTTGTTCCGGAGAAAAGGAACATACTTCCCGATGTATTTTGCACCGGTAAAGAGGTAAACTGAGCATCCGTAAAATAAGGGTTACCATGATCCGTATTATTCGGATTATTTTTATGAGCTAACGAAATCTTACCCCAATTACCACCTACTCTTAATCTGAAATTACTACCGGTTTCAGGCCAAATAAGCACACCTTCCGTACTAGTAGTAGCAAAAGCAGACTGTGCAGCAGCCGTATTATCTAAAATATTGTTCTTTATACATACATCAGCACCACTTAAAATCAAGACACCCGCATCAAGAAACGTGTTTCCGATACGTTCTACAGAGCTCCAACCATGTGATTTATGTTGATGTCGATGATAGTTAGCAGTTGCATCCCATGTGTAATACTCTGGACTTCCAGAATGCAATGTAGAGTGACAGTTTTGACCTGTTCTGCAACCTGTTAATGTCTCTTGATTTTGCTGTAGATCATAAGTTCGATAATACCATCTCAAGTTACCGATAGCAATTTGGGTATTGTTAAATTCATATAGTACTATTATCTTTGCTGAAAAAAACTATGGATTGTCCAAGATGTGGAAGCA
>NZ_RQYN01000096.1 GCF_003860135.1 Tannerella forsythia | reverse complement strand
AAAGGAAAACTTGTGTTCCTTGTCATAAACTTGTGCAACTTGTGGTATCTGAATACTGAAAAGTAGCAAAGTAGTTAAAGGTAGTCAAGTAGTAAAGAATAACAATTGACAATTAATTAACGCTAAACACTAAAATACGAACATTTAATCTATAAACAAAATGAAACGAATAAAACAATTACCGATTTGGATCATCGCCCTATGGATGACGATGACAGTAACAAACCTTGCATGGGCTGCCGACACCCAAAAGCCTACGCCGAAAGGATACTTAAGAGTAAAAAAACCCCGACAATTCATACACTATCCGGTGTCCTTCACCCCCACTGAAATTTCCGTCAAGTGGAATCCTGCCACCGACGACGTAACGCCCCAGAATAAGCTCAGGTATCGGGTGTTATGGAAACGCTCGCCCGATGGTGCCTGGAAATCCAGCCATTCGGGAAAAAATTATCTCGTCAATACCACCTCCTATACCATTAAAGGTCTCGAACCGAATACCGAGTATATCGTGAGAGTGGGCGTACTGGATGAGGCCGATAACGGAGCATGGTACGACGAAAAGACGGTCAAAACCAAGCAGGTCGCCGATACCCAAGCCCCCCAGCCGGGATGTAGCGGAAAAGTAACCATCGGTACGGTTACGTCGAATTCCGCTACGGTTTCGTGGTGCGCGGCTACCGACGACGTAACGCCTTCCAACCAATTGGAGTATTTTGCCTCGTTATTAGTTAACAAAGTGTTTGTTACGGGAGGAGTTCCGCGTTCGAAGAATATTACGTCGTATACACTGACCGGTCTGTCGCCCAATACGGAATATGAAATGCGTCTGTTCGTCTACGATCAGGTTGATAACAATGTCGGTTATGAATTCGTGAAGTTTACCACCAAGCCGGCCGGCATCGCCGTCACGGGCGTTACGTTGAGTCCCGCGTCATTGACGCTGATCCAAGGTAAAACAGGCCAGTTGAAAGCTACCGTCGCTCCGGCCACCGCCACCGATCAAACCGTTACGTGGAGCAGCAATAATACGGCTGTGGCTACCGTCAACACCCACGGTACGGTCAAAGCCGTCGCCCCCGGCACCGCGGTCATCACCGTGAAAACGAACGACGGCAACAAGACCGCCACGGCTACCGTAACAGTCGAGGAGATCCTGATCGGGAAAATAATTATCAAAGTATCCTCCGTTACCCTGAACCGAAACTCGGTGACGATCAACGGCGATTACGAAGAAGTTCAGCTCACGGCCACCGTTGCCCCGTCCGATGCCACGGACAAGTCGCTGACGTGGACGAGCGACGATCCGCAGATCGCCTCGGTCGATGGCAAAGGATTAGTCAAGATTCACCGCAGAGGCAAAGCGCGGATCACCGCTACCTCGAACGACGGCAGCCTTCGCTACGATGTGTGTGACTTCGACGTGATCAGCACCGTCGGCAATCAAACGGTCGACGGGCTGCGCGTCTACGCCGCCGACGGCGCTCTATACCTCACCCTGCCCCAAGCCGAAACGGTACATATATATAATGTAGAGGGTTCCCTCGTGAAGACGCTTACGCTCTCCGCCGGCGACCATGTTCAGCCGTTGCCGTCGGGCGTGTATTTGGTACGCGTAGGCGATCGGGTAACGAAAATCGTGGTAAAGTGAAAAGTGAATAGTGAATAGTGTAAAGTGAAAAGTGAATAGTGAATAGTGTAAAGTGAATAGTGAAAAGTGAATAGTGTAAAGTGTAAAGTGTAAAGTGTAAAGTGTAAAGTGAATAGTGAATAGTGAAAAGTGTAAAGTGAAAAGTGAAAAGTGAAAAATGGAACAAAGTAGTCAAAAGTAGTCAGAGTAGTAAAAAATAACCATTAACAATTAATTAAAGACAATGAAACGAATGAAAATTTTTACTTTAATCATCGGGCTATTGACAGCCCTTGGCGCTGCGGCGCAAAACAGCGGCAACGCCGGCCCGCTTACGTGGAACTATAATGCCGGCACCAAAACCCTTTCCATCACCGGAACGGGCGCCATGCCGGACTATGCCTCTATGGCAAATCAGCCGTGGGATGCTTTCGGAGAAGAGATCGAAACGGTCACCATCGGGAATGGCGTGACATCCGTAGGAAAGAGTGCCTTTCAAGGTTGCGCAAAGTTGCAAAATGCAACAATCGGAAACAGTGTGCAGACAATTGGAGGCTTTGCCTTTATGGGCTGCAAAAAGCTACGAGCCATTACGCTGCCGGACGCTCTGACCACAATCAAAAACAATGCATTTTATGAATGCAAGGCATTACAAAGCATTACCATCCCGGCTAATGTCAACACAATCGGAAGTAATGTCTTTAGCCATTGTACGGACTTAACCGCATTTAACGTGGCTGCCGGCAATCCGCATTTCGACTCCGATGGTGGCGTGCTTTATAACGAGGGGAAAACGGAACTGATCCAATATCCCTCCGGAAAACCGGACGTGGCCTTTACCGTGCCCGGCACCGTCAACACAATGGGAGAAGATGCTTTTAACTTTTGTGTGGCACTGAAAAGTATCACGATCCCGGCCGGAGTCAGTACAATCAGCCACAGAACTTTTTTTTATTGCCACAGTTTAACCGACATTAACGTGGTTGCCGGCAATCCGCATTTCGATTCGGAAGACGGCGTACTTTATAACGAAGGGAGAACAAAATTGATCTACTATCCTTTGGCCAAAACAGGCACGGATTTTACGATCCCCGGCACTGTTACGACCATCGGACGTTTGGCCTTTTTTCGTTGCTCGGAATTGCGAAACATTTCCATACCCAACAGTGTTAACACAATGGAAGGGCAAGCCTTCACTGGAGAATCATTGCAGGAGATAACCGTAGCGTGGGATACGCCGCTTTCCATCGGCCCAGATGTCTTTAGTTACGTTACCCTCTCGAACGTTACGCTGAAAGTACCGGCCGGCAAGGTGGCAGCTTATGAGGCCGCGGACGTATGGAAAAACATCGGAACCATAACAGATGGCACGACGACAATCGGGCTCTCGGCCACCCCGACAAAACTTGACTTTACGGCCGCAGAAGAAAGCAAATCGATTTCCGTCTCTTCGGACCGGGCATGGACAGTCTCATCCAATCAGGGATGGCTTACACTCTCCCCCTCTTCGGGCACAGGCAACGGTACCCTTACGGTTACCGCTAAAGAAAACCCTGGAGCTCCCCGCATCGCCACAATCACTTTTACCGCCGGTGCACGGAAGCAGACCGTGAGCGTAGAACAGGAAGAAATGAGTCTCGAAATCAACCCTCCGGCGCTTAACTTTACAGCTGCCGATGACACGAAGTCCATCACTGTTACCTCGAACGGGACATGGCAAGTCGAATCGGACCAGACATGGCTCACTCTCTCGGTAGACAACGGTACCGGGAATAGCTCCGTCAATGCCACAGCCACAGCCAATCCGGGCAGTACAACCCGAACGGCCAAAGTGATCTTTACCTCCGTCGCAGGGATAAGGGAAGTAGACGTTACGCAGGAAGGAGCATCCCTCTCCGTAACGCCCGTATCGCTTGACTTTACGGCCGACGGCGAAGGGAAGACGATCACCGTCACCGCAAATGTACCGTGGACGGTAACCTCGTCCGAACCGTCGTGGCTCACGCTCAGCGACGACTCTGGCACGGGCAACACTACCCTGACCGTCACCGCCGCCGTGAATCCGGCTATTACCAACCGTACCGCTACCGTGACGTTTACCCAAAACGGGGGTACCCTGATGCAGACCGTCAACGTCACGCAGCAGGCCGCACCTCCCATGCTTTCGGTAACACCCGACGAACTCGTCTTTACAGCTGTTAAGGGAAAGAAGAAACTCACCGTCACCTCAAACGTACAATGGACGGTAACTTCGTCCGAACCATGGCTAACCCTCTCCGCAGCCTCGGGTACGGGCGACAGTACTTTTACCGTCACCGCCGCCATGAATCCGGCTATTACCAACCGTACCGCTACCGTGACGTTCAAGCAAAACGGAGGAACACTTACGAAGACGGTCACAGTCACACAGGCCGCGGCATCACTTGAGGTCGTACCCTCAACGCTTAGTTTTACGGCCGCCGGCGAAAACAAGGCGCTTCTTGTAAAAGCTACTCAATCATGGACAGCCGAATGCGACGCGCCGTGGATCACCCTCTCGGCCGCTTCCGGTACAGGCGACGGCACGATCACCGTCACCGCCCCGGC
>NZ_RQYN01000095.1 GCF_003860135.1 Tannerella forsythia | reverse complement strand
AGCGTTTCTTCCGCCAGTCCTACGTCCTCGGCCGTAAAAATCCCCTTCATAATCGTACCGCGATGTTCGGCCACCTGGATTTCGTAAAACTCCTCTAAATTCGACGCATAGATGGATAGGAAACGAATGCGTTCATAGATCGGAAGCGTTTCGTCTGCGGCCTCGAGTAGCACTCGGTAATTAAACGACAGCCAACTGACGTCACGTTTAAAATAGCGATATCCTGTCTCTTACATCACAGGACAAAGCTACACGATAATTTTGAATTCCCCAATTTCCGAACGACTAACCGCTGCTCATCCCCCCGATTTCAACCGAACAAGACGTAAAGAGTCATCTCGTTTTAAGGCAATGAAGGGGTATTAACGGACAAGATGACGATCTTTGAGCTATACAACTCCCATATACTGCCAACTTTCTTTCATTTAATTATGCCTATTTGTCATTTGGTGTCTGTTTAGCGTACGTTGGCATAATCATTCATTTACATTGTGAGTGTTAGTCTTGGACTATTCGAAATTGCAAATGTGCCACCAGAAGAGATGGCTATTTTTGTTTAAATAATTTTCCAGATCTTCTTATACCTCTTGCTTTTCCAATTTTAATTATTTCAATCCCGCTCATTTGTTTTGCAAGATTTTCTACTGTTTTAATCTGAACTTTTTTTCCTGTAGATTCTTTTATCATTGTAACAATAGCAGCAAGTTTTATTTCTTGCTCTTTTTCAAGAGCTTGCTCTATCAGTTCTTGACATCTCGATTCGTCTGAAATGAGTTCTTTATTGCCTTTTTGTTGAGTATTTAAATTATTAATTTGCGCTTCAGAATTTGTTTCAGGCTGTATTTCTTCTGTTTCTATTTTGTTTTTAATATTTTGTTCTTGAACAGCCATTGGTTTCATTACTTTTTCTTCAGTATTTGGTTCGGTTTGTTCTTTCTCTGATTGACTCACTTCTTCAACAACTGCTTGAACTGTTTCGTCAATTTCTGAAACAGTCTCAATTTTTTCTTGCAGTTCTTTATCTTCTTCTTTTTTCGGAGGTTTAAAATTTTTATAAAACTGCAAGTTTAATCTTTCATAATACTGATCATAAAATTTACGAAAACCAAAAAAAGCACCTAAAAGAATAACAACATAATTGAAACTGTTTTCAAATTTTTTCAGATATTCTAAATTCTTAAATAGTTTCGTTTGAGAAATATCGTCTGATTTGCGAATTTCGTCACGAAGCATTAAATAAAGTGGCGCAACGATATATTGTTTTATATCGCTTGTTGTAGTTTTAGAAACATAACTTTTCGGTTGTTCTTCTGTTTCCAAGTGCTTGATAATATCAGGCAATTTAACTGATGGATTTCCTGAATTGAGTTTCTCTAAAAAGTTATGTATTTCGCTCCCTTCAAAAGTCGAACGTCCTTTGCTAAATGCAAAAACTTGTCCTGCATCATAGAAATATCCAAGTGTAGATTTCGGGAAATAATCAAAACGCTCATAAGCAATTAAGTATTCCCAATAATTACCATTTTGAATCTTATTAGCTTTTCTTCCGTGTTTTCTATACTTTAAGCCATTAAATATATTTTTAACTCCGATGTTGGTAATATATTTTTCTAATGGACTATCTATTTTGCAAATTGTCCAAAGTGCCGAAATTGCCTTTTCAACTTCTTTGTTTTCAATTTCCGTTTCTATTGTGGTTAGTATGGTTTCAAAAATTGGTTTTTCAAGTCGTATTCTTTGGTCAATTTTTGATTCAATAGATATTTTGGCTTGTTGCGAAAGTGGATAGACTCCAACAATATCATTGATTTCAAATTGAACAAACTCACTTTCATTGTTTGGTGCTTTTTCTAAATGAAGAATTAAATATTCTTCGTCATACTCAAACGGTGTAACCGTTTTGAATTGTTTAATTATATTCTCTTTGGTTTCATCATTGATGCTGTCGTTAAATTCTACAAGTTGAGATTTTGGAATAAATGTATATCCAAACCTATAAAACAAGTTGAACTGATTTCGTAATACTATGCTTAAAAATTGCTTCATCATTAAAAGTCAAAATTATTCGTTGAGTGAGCTATTATTCTTGGGGTTAGAACGTCTGATATGGAAATTTCGGTGCATTCACTCTTAAATTTATCAACTAAATCATGAGTATAACCAAAATAAGTGAGATATAAATTTTTTCGACTTCTTGTCATCGCAACCATGAATAATGTTTCTGCCTTACTGGGGTATAAATAAAAATGCGTATTAAGAAATGGTAAAAACACATTATCAAAATCAAGACCTTTTGAACTATGATAAGTCATTAAAATCGCTTCTTTATTGAGTTCTGCATCTTTCAATGCTCCGTAACCACTACCAACAAATTGCAATTTTATTCTGCTGCTTCTAAAATGTCTGTTCAAATCTCCGTAATCAGGCTTTTCCCATTGATTTTTTTTTTCGTCCCATTGTGGTTTTCCATTTGTAGATAATACAAGATTGGCAAACTTAGCAATAGAATTGGTTGTAGGAAAAAGAATTACGGAAGTATCGCCAACATTAGTGCCTTTTAAAGCTTCTTGATAAATGTATTTAACTTCTTCTTCCTCGCTTGACGCTTCGCATAAGCGTATATTTACGTCAGCTTTGGTCAAATCTCTTTTTGCTCCCCAAATATTCATTGACGGCAAAATTTTCTGAACGGCGTTGATGATACTTCGTGTTAATCTATGTATCATATTCAAGGTAAATGCCTTTGCATTAATAATGTCTCCAACTTGGTTTGGATTAACAACAGGTTCCCGCCATCGTGGATCAGTATCGTAAATAGATTGGTTTGAATCACCTGCGACAATTACTTTTTTTGCTCTACTAGTCATTGCATAGAGAACTTTTGCAGGAAGATCTTGAACTTCATCGCAAAAAATATAATCAAAGTTTTGATGATTTTTATCAACAAACTCGTAGTATGTCATTACAGGAATTGAACTTGGCAAATTCAATTCTTGCATTCCTGCTTTAAACATATCAATCAGAGAATGAGTGTAAACCACAACTACAACCTTGGCATTAGGTTCTTTCTGAATTATGTTTTTAAGCGAATGAATAAGCAAAACCGATTTACCGCTTCCAGCAAACCCTTTTACCCAAATATTTCCTGTTTTTTTTGACTCAACATTGATAAAATCCCTTTGATCGGGGTCAAGTTGATCTTCTCTTATCATCCAAGACATTGTTTCTTATTTTTTTATTAAACTTTCTTTCCTTGAAGTAACAGTCAGGTTTTCTGAATTATACAACTTCCCCCCCCTGAGTTGAGGTTCTGAATCTCTTACTTGTCGAGCAAAATCTCTCATTCCTAATTCATCTGCTGCTGAGGACAGCCAACTATAATCACTCTCGCTCATTTGATTAGTTTCAAATTTTAGTTTCCACTTTTCAAATGCTTTTTCAATCATTTTTTTGCCTTCGGAATTATTTTCCTTTTTGAGTAATCGCCCTAATTCATATAAACTATGAGGCTTATCAGGATCAAGGTGTAATGATTCTTCTAAAATTTCTTTGAATTTCGATTGGTCTTTATCTTTTAATTGGTAGGCATAATTAAATGCCGTTGTTGCGTTTTTATTTGACTTGTAGGCTTTTTCGTAATATTCTAAAGCTTTGTCACGATAACCTGCATTTGAATATAATACACCGATATTATTAAAGCTATAAGCACCTGGATACAATTTACTTAAAAGTTCCAATGTTTCTGCTGCCCTCAAATAGTTCCCAACTTTTTTGTAAGCCTTGTAAAGTGTTTCCAATCCTTGTTTTGTAGGTTTTCCGCCATTTTGTTCGGCTTCAAGATTTGCTTGTCGCTCTGCTTTTAAGATTATTCTTTGTTCTGTGCTAAGGTCTTTGTTCGCAAATGGATTAATTGACTCAACCATCACTTCTTGTCCAACGGCATATGCTCTTGCATGCAAAAGTTTGTCCGTTGTAATTTCCAATTCTAATTTTACAGGGGTGTTTCGTTTGAATCCTTGTTGATCACTACTTACAATCTGAATATTGTAAAGCAATTTATTTATGTTACCCAAACAAATTGGTAATTCAATCGCTTTTTGACCGTCTTGGCTTGTTACTAAATCATCAATTACAATCAAATCGCAAGGAATGTGAGTCCCAGCTTTGAGAATTATGGGTCTGTGTTGAATCGTGTGGGTAACCCATAAATCAGGATCCGGAAAAAAGTTGTATAATTGCATTCATGGA
>NZ_RQYN01000094.1 GCF_003860135.1 Tannerella forsythia | reverse complement strand
ACAGCCTTCGAGAAGTCCAGCATAAGAGGACGGGCCTGATTCTCATCATCTACCATATCGCAATGGTATTTGCCTAACCCGCACGGATAGTCCGTTCCGATCTTTTCGCCCGGATTAGTCGGATTGTAGTCCGTGCTCAGGAACGGATCGTGGCGCGTACCCTTGTTTTGCAGACCGCCATAGTTCAGCTTAATGTTATTGTCCGCACCGATAAAAATACTTCCGGACGAATCGTTCGGGGTGTATTGGAAATCCTGCAGGTATACATTGTTACGCTCTTCGGCGCAACCGCAGAAGCCCACTTTCGCCAAGTCGCTCAGGTCATCCGTCTGTGCCAGCAGAAGCAGACTGCCTCGCAGACCTTGTACATTCGTCTTGTTACGCAAGTCGATATCACCGAAACGAGTGCGGAAGAAAGCGCTTCCCTTGTTGTTCTGGAAATCGAGTTCCGTACCCGTATTCATAATGATATTTCCACGCTGACCTGCGTCAACCGTTAAGTTTCCGTTATTACCGCGATAAACTATAGACTTATCCGGAGCCTGCATTACTGCAGTTCCATCGGTAACGTCACTATATTTTGCAATATCTTTGTCCACACCACAGCGACCTACACCACCGATGATACCAGCATGTTCATAACGCATCATAGACTCCCCTTTACGAGCGTGTAACAAATCGTCACAGGCGTCGCCACACAAATACTCGTTTGAGAACGGGATTTGAATCGTCATGTTATGCGTAGAACTGGCTTTCATGTCAGCATCAATCTGTGTAAATGAAATATTGGCGCCTCCATCATGATTCTTATTGTTCACATCGTCGAATCCAGCTTTGATGAGCAATTCTCCGGCAGCCCCCTCGGGTCTGTAAAGAAATCGATTAACATCGAATGCAGACTTGCCTGCACTATAACCCAACCAGATGTTCCCTTTGTGAGAAACGACATTGACCGTATCCTCGTCGGCTTTACTCATCACTTTGACCGAAGCTGAACGCAGATTATTTACTGCCAGAAAATCGGTCGTTCCATGTCCCGTATTAAGGCGGTTAATAATCACAGAGTCATTAAACCAGATATTGCCGTCTTTGCTATTGCGGTTACCCGGATCACAACCCGTATATCCTGCATTACCCCCATTCTGCACACCACAATCAATCATTTCGGCCGAGAAGAGGACATAGTTATCTGTTTCTGTCTTTACATTCACATCGTCGTCAGTTGTAATGTTTCCGCCCATAGCTTGTACGGCAATTGTCTGCGTCTGTGTATTACCCGTATAGTTCGCGGTAAGTTTTCCACTGAGTGTTATGTTACGCCGTCCTATCATTGTCAATTTTGATCCGATATCAGCTGTACTGTTAAATGTCAAGTGCGCATCGGTAGCCGATAGAATATCTCTTCCGGCATAGAGGTTGGAAATAATCTTGTCGGCATTTTCTGTTGAGGTAAAAGGAATATCGAATTTAAGATCTTGTCCTGCCCAGAGATCAAGAGCAGCTGTATTTCCTCCACCAAAAGTCACCTGAAAATCAACCGGAGTAGGCAACGTTTTTTTTCTGAACCACACATCTCCTTGGTTTGATTGAACGGCCACGTTCGATCCGGTAGCTGTCGCCATATCTATTGCTCCATGGTGCAGCCAAGCCCCTTGTTCTCCATCGATGAACACATCGTTTTGAGGTTGGTTTGTTGTATAAGCAAATTTGCCTCGAATATCGACGGTACTCGATTTGGACTGGATAGCCACATCTCCTTTACCTTCTAATTGAAGGGTCGCATCTTTTTGCATCACAACGTTACCGGCTCCCTGTACGAGTAAAGAACCGTCTTTTCCGCTATAATTGAATTCTCCATTAATCATTACCCCATCATTTTGAGACTGAATACGTGTCTGCAGTTTCGCATCTAACGCATCATAAGCTGCCGGATTGCTACCTAACAAATCCGTCTTGCAATACAGATCACGTATCAGATTCGTATTGTTTATCGGAACATAATTTTTCAATGGATCATTCCACGTATTATTGGCATCTGCCTGGGGCGATGTAATTTCTACTTTGCCTAAACGAACATTCCCAAATTTATTATTCCGATGATCAGCTTCGCCACGTGCCCATACGGTCAGGTTACTTTCATACCCGGCACCAGCTCCGGCACCACCTTGATAGATTAAATCACCCATTTCAACGAATGACAACTCCGAAATAAACGCCGCATTATTATTATTCTGTGCTGCGTTGATCGTCAAACTACCATAACCGATCGGATTATTTAAATCGCCGGTCGATATTTTGCCTTTGGCCTGTACGTGTAAAGCTCCCTTACCTGTCGGCGCTGAAGTAGCTGCATTTAAACTGACTAAGCCAGCACCACCCAATAAGATAGAAGCATTTTGGAAATCGTTTGGATCGTTTCCTCCGTCATTTAGAATATTTAAAGGTTGATCTTTATCCATTTTGAAAGCAGGAGCAGCTCCTCTCATATCGATCGCTTGCGAGATGTTCACACAGCCACCGTAATTTTTAAAGGTACCGCCGGAGTACACAAAGAATTTGTTGTATGTTCCTTTGGTTGCCTCTCCAACCTCAATCACACCATCGTTATCATCGGCACCTGCTGCCGTTTTGCTTGTATGAATATTCGCGTTCGTTCCTGCATACGTACCATTGACCCCCCAGATACCAGCTGTAACCTGTTTGTTGGGACCAAGATGTGCACTGATGCCGTTATCTTGCGGGTATGTGTGTGATGCTTTCCAGTCGGCTGCCCATGGTGCAGTACCCGGCATCAGGAAAATATCGGCAGTAGTAGTTGTCGGGTAAGCCGGCGCGCCAGATTTCGAATACCACCCGTTTTTATCCTCCGCGGCAACCGTTCTGTCTTCTACATACATCGGGAATGCTCCGAAGTCCCCACCTACACGAAGAGCAAAATGTTCTTCTTTCGGGAATACCAGATAAGCCTTGCTCTTTCCTTGAGTGGTAGCATTTGTAGCATTTCCGGCCACACAAGTACGCGAATTGTTCAAGAAACGGATTGCCCCGTCGACATAAGCATCGGGGAGCTGATACATTCCTTTATCCTCAAACGTCGCATCCTGCTTCTGATAATAAACTTTTCCGCTAAAATGGGAACATCCTGAAGCGTTGAAATTGGCCTCCATATCTTGTGGAGCTCCTAATGTACCTTCTTTCGACATCCACCACCAGCCGATGTCGGACATACGCAATTCGCCGAATGAGTTAACTCCCGAAACCATTACCGTAGTAGGCCGTATATACGAACTTCCGGTAACACCGGCAAGGGCTGCATAATTGGCATAATTTGATTGGGGCCCCGGTATTGTTTGCCATAATTGCTTCCCGTCATCATTTCCAGTAAGCAAATCAACTGTCGAGGTATAAATATTATCCCCCATTCCCGCAAGATTAATCTTAAAACTCGTCTTATCCCAGTTACTGACATGATTATGGATCGGAAAAACGGCAGCATCCGGGGCGATTTTTACCGCAGCAAAAACACTACCATAATAATTGCCATTTAATGCATCTGCGTAGCCCAACATTTCGGATCCGGCAGGAACAGGAGGTGCAGCACTCCCTGTGCCACCAGTAAATAGACCTAAATCTCCTATATCTTTAGTTGCATCATACTTAAGAAGACGAAAATACATTCGGTCTGTCGCTTCTTTGGCAGTCCAATTAACAGGCCAGGCCGTTTGTCGATAATCCTTAAAGTGGACATTGATGATCTGACCCGCAGCACCTCCGCCATTGTCAAAAATATTCATCACCACATTTTGCGAATATTGAGAACCTACGAGTAAAGTTCCATACACATTCTGCACGGTGTGGAGCGGATTCGTATTGGGAACAGTCAATACACCATTCCCCCCAATTATGGCAGACTCTCCAGCTCCAAACTCATTGTTCACATTGTCGGCATTCGTAATGTAGCCTTTACTATCCGGGGCATTGGCATCTCCTCTTCGGACATCTACCTTCCCGTCAGCGGAGACGTAGCCGCTCTTATAGGCCTGTCCCCACATTGTTCCGCTGCCTGCCATCACTAACGCGATACAAGCCAGCCATAAAATTGTTAATCTTCTTTTCATAATTTCTGATTTTAGTAAATAAATCTTCTTTTTTAATTGTCATTTCTTCCTCAGGATCCTTCTCTCTTACTCGGTTACGAGATCGAAAGTGATTTCGTCGAGGTTATTCTTAAAGTCTACGCCCGGCGTAAAAACAACTTTGGGCGGGTTCATTTTCTTCGCATTGTACTTCTCCTTCGTATCCACGCCTTCGCCGGTGATGGACAACCGTATGGTACCGAAACTGCCGAGTTGCACGCTGTGCCCGAGCATCAAGTAGGCTGGCAACCGGTCGAGGAAGTTGTCTAATACGTTGTTAATATCTCCCCGTGTAAGCGAGGAGCGTCCCGATATATCGGTTACGATCTGTTTGACCGTTACTCTCCCGGCATTAATTGCCTGAGGATACCACTTGCCCGGCTCAGCAGGCTTTTGCGGATTTTTCCGCTGCACTAATTTGTACTTCATGATTTTTTACGTTTTTATTAGGATGAATATGGAAGTTTATTTTTACCGTTTTTACGTACATACGGACGCGCGTAAATTTCCGTCCGTATATAAATTTCGCTACATACGGACGCGCGTAAACTTACATACGGATGTAAATTTATTTTCT
>NZ_RQYN01000093.1 GCF_003860135.1 Tannerella forsythia | reverse complement strand
AACTTTATGGATATGGTATACTACATAAACGGAGGAAGGAATTTCCATTACCCACTCAAATCAACATAGAGCCTAATTTATTCCATTTACTGCGGCATCGTGTACGGCAACCATTACATCATATTCGGTATTGGGTTCGAGGCCGGTAATGGTATACGAAGTCATATTCTTTGTATAAGAGCTTGTTTTCCAGCTGCTTTCACTTCTTAATTTCCATAACACCCAATAGACCAGCTGGTCTTGTGGTGTTACATTGTCGGTTGCTTTACACCACGAGACAGCAATGGTAGTCCCTGTTACAGTACCTATTTGAATATCTCCATTACATCCCGGCTTGGGCTTTTGAGTATCGGCGGCCCATGCATAGTTTGTCACTGTCATCGCAAGAAGAGCGATGATCCAAATCGAAAAATGTTTTACTCGTTTCATGTTAATTAATTGTTAATTGTTAATTGTTAATTGTTAATTGTTAATTGTTATTCGGCATTCAGCGTAAATTAATTGTTAATTGTTAATGGTCAATTGTTATACCGGGTACGTGTCCTTTGCGTTCGAAGCGTTGGCGGTGTCCGGTCGGCGATGATCAGGGCGAACACACGGGTTCGCCCCTACATTGACTACCTTAACTACACTGACTACCTTTCATTTTTCACTATTCACTATTCACTTTTCGTTTTTCAATCCAATCCTTTAAACGATGCGTCGGGCGCAATTTTTTTGACTTGCGAGTCGAGTCCGGGGCTGTTGAAGACGATAAAGAACTTACCGTTTTCGCCGGGCGTGCCGGGCTTTCGGGTCTTGAGCACGTCGATATTGCGCGTTCCGCCGTCGGTTCCGGCCGTCAGTACCTGCAAGTAGATGACCTTGGTGTTGTAGATGGACGAATGCTTATACGCGTTGCCGTTGTTGACTCTCACCTCTATCGTATAAGGTTTGTCGGGTTTGTATCCGTTCCGGGGCGTAGCGCCTTTGAGGAAAGCGGCCATCTGATACGGGCGTGCATAGTTCTGATCGGAGCCGAACAGCTCTTTGAGACGCCGTACGGACTCGTTGGCGTTCGTTGTCACGTTGTTGAGGTGGATGCAGGCTTCGCCGACCTTACGGTCGCGGCGGTACATTTCGAAGGCCATGATCTGGAGGGCTACGGCGCCGTGGGGCTCGCTTCCGATCACGTCGCGCGCCTGCTTGAACTCGTCGACCGTAGCGGGGAAACGACTGAACTCCACCGTCCCGCTCTGATTGGGGGTATGGGTGTTGTGATCGATCGCTCCGGTGATCTTCACGCTGAAAGCCTCTAAAGGCTTGGTCGATGCTTTGACCGTGACGGCACAAGTAGCGGTCTTATTGCCGGCCTTGGCCGTAACGGTTGCTGTTCCGGCTGCTACGCCGGTTACCTCGCCACTGTTTGTCACCTTGGCTACGGCTTCGTTGCTGCTGTTCCACGCTACCGTTTTGAACGTGGCGTTTGCCGGCGCAATGGTGGCCGTAATCGTCTCACGTCCGTTTTCTTCCAACTCGATAGAAGTCTTGTTCAACGTAATGCCCGTAACGCCTGTTGTGCCACCGTTTCCCCCGCCGGGCGGATCGGGAGTGTTTTCCTTATCGCACGCCATCGCGCACACTATGACGCTGAGCGTCATCAGGAGGGTACCGATTGTTTTCATTCTTTTTTTCATGTTTTTTCTCGTTTGAATCATTTTATTGTTTTACGGGTTCGGAGAGGGGCTTTATCTGCGTACGTACGAAAATTTTTTTCCTTGCGTACGGAAATTTTTTTTCTCACGTACGAAAATTTATCTGCGTACGTACGGAAATAATGCCTCTTTCAATATGTTTTTAATCAGCACTTTCGAGTCGGATTTTTTCGATTGCGTCTTTCAGTTGCACACTGGGGGTAAAAACGACTTTTACGCCCTTGATCATCGAGGGAACAAATTGCTCTTTGTCGTCTACGCCCTCACTGCCGAACGAAATGCGGAGCGTGCCCAGATCGCCGAGGTTCACGCTTCTGCCCAGCATCAGGTAGCGCGGAACGACGGTGATCAGACTCTCAATGACATTCGATATATCTCCGCGCGAAAGCGAGGATAGCTCGACAATGTCGGCTGCGATTTCGCGTTGCGTCACTCTGCCCTCGTTTACGGGGGCGGCATACCACTTGATTTGGGTTCTGTCTTGCGGGTTAGCCCGCTGAATCATTTTGTATTTCATCACGTTATAATGTATTAAAAGTTTGTATTGTCTCGTGTCTTTTGGAGATGATGTCGTTTCGATGCTGTTGTTAGGTTGTTTCTTTGTTGTCTCCGCCGAGACAACGTGCTCTTTTAGACTCGACCTCGAAGGTCTCGGGCGATGTTTCGTATAAAATCTCGTCGTAAGCCTTCAATAATTGGTCGTAATTGTTAGATAGCTGCCGCAGTTTCCGAAGCAGTATCTCGCGTCTGTCCTGTTCTGTCGTTTGCTCCTTACGTTGCATATCGTTTCCATCTTTATACGCTCAAGATCGGGAAATGAATGTTGTTTATTTTTCCGTCTCTCCATATCTTGTTTTTTTGTTTTATTTTTCTACCGACAAAGATACACTTCCCAACAGGGGCTTGTCAATCCGTAATTCACGCAATTTTTATCCGTATTTTACGCAGTTTTTATCTGTGTTTTGCGTAAGTACGCAGCGTTTTCTCTGCGTGAATACGCAAAAAATTGCGTAAGTGCGCAGTTGGGAGGGGGGGATTGTTTTGTTGTTTAGATGTTTAGATGTTTAGATGTTGAATTGTTGGTTGGAACAATTACGAATGACAAATTACGAATTACGATGTTCCGAACGCGAATGATCGTAAAGTGAAAAACGAAAAACGAAAAGTGAAAAATGTAGTCAGCGGTAGTTAATGTAGTCAATGTAGGGGCGAACCTGTGTGTTCGCCCTGACTATCGCCGACGCTTCGAATGCAAATGACAATATCCGAACGCGAATTACGCAAATGGCGCAAATGAACACAAGTAAGTGAAAAACGAAAAGTGAAAAGTGAAAAATGGAGCAAAGTAGTCAGAGTAGTCAAAGTAGTCAAAGAGTAACCATTAACCATTGACAATTAACAATTAACATTATGTCAGGCTTTCATCCCTTTGCCGAAATACGATCTTTTTTTCCCAACGCTTCGCATTGGGCTGAATTAAAACGCCCCTTCGGGGCTTGGCGTGTACCCGGCATAACAATTGACAATTAACAACTGACAATTAAATAACGCTGAATGCTGAATAATCATTAAAAAAACACGCTCCACCTCAAAATTGAGTAAAATTACTCATTGACACGGTTTGTTTTTGATTGTAACTTTGCACCGTCAATGGATAAATGCGATAATAGTGAACAAAACGTATACATATATATAATATAGGATAAAGATCATGAGTGTTTTTCTACGTGCCGCATTACTTTTTCTCCTTTCGGCTCTTCCGGCAGCCTCGCAACAGACGGCCGATTCGTTGCTTGTCGTTTTTGAAGATGCACGATCGTCTTCCCAACGACGGGATGCGGCCAATCGACTGATGACTTTCCTCTATGAAGAGCGATCGTCGGAGTGGAAGCATCCGTTTACCACGCATACCCCGGAAGACAGTCTCCGGATGCTTGTCTACCTCGAAACGGGCACGTATTTCTATGAACATTCGGCCTTCAGGCCAAGTGTCGACTGCATGAAGGAGTGTTATCGATGGGCGCAAGCGCTGCGCGATACGGTTACGCTGACGGATGTGCTGCATGTCATGGGCGCCTCGTACACCCGTTTGGGGATATACGACCAAGCCTTCGAACACATGCAGACTTTACTGACGATCGCCGAACAGCGAAACGACCCGGCTATGTTGGGACGAGCCTGTAACAGCACGGCCAGCGTCTGCCATCATATGCGGAACGATTCATTGGCCCTTACCTTATATATAAAGGCGGTAGATATAGCGCGCGCGCAGAAAGACGAGCCGGCACTGTCTGCCCGTCTGGGCAATTTGGGAGGAATATATGTGGAGATGGATCAGCCCGAAAAGGCGCTGCCGCTGCTCGAAGAGGCATTGGCCATCGACACGAAGAACGGATGGACGGACAAGATACCGATCCGGCAATTGAGTATCGGGAATGCTTATTTTAAAATGTACGAATGGGAGAAGGCCGAAACCTTTTACCGTCAGGTGATCGAAACCCTTCGGGAAAGTGCTCGCGATAAGGTATCGCTGGCCATCGCCTACGGACGGTTGGGGTGGCTGAAACAGCTTACCTCGCAACCCGACGAGGCTGCCGCCTGTTATAAAGAAGCCGAGAAAATAGCTCGCGAAATAGGAGCCATGGATATCGAAAGGAGCTGTCAGGAAGGTCTGTATACGATCTACAAAGAAACGAACCCGGCGCTGGCGCTCCACTATATGGAAAGGAACTTCGCACTCAGCGATTCACTCTACCGCATGGAAACGACCCAACAGATGAACAACCTGAAGATACAATACGAAACGGCCGAGAAAGAACTTCACATACAGCAACAACAGTCCGAAATCGAACGGACGAAGCAGCATCGCACGCTGTTTGCTCTTTCGACCGTATTCGCCTTGTTATTGTGTGTGATGCTCTACGTGCTGCTCCGGCAGCGACGCAAACGAAACCGGCAGTTGGCCGAAGCCAACGCGACGAAAGATAAGCTCTTCTCCATCATCTCGCACGACCTCAAAGCGCCGGTTATCGCAC
>NZ_RQYN01000092.1 GCF_003860135.1 Tannerella forsythia | reverse complement strand
ATTTTCGGTTGGTTTTTTCGGAAGCATAAAATATATTTTGTGGCATAAGTTGATTTTATAAGGAACGACTATATAAAAAAACAGTTTTTTTTATGTAAGTTTGCCACTGATAAGGTATATAATACTCCTTCAAAAGAATTCGAATGCCATCACAAGTCAATAAATGGATATGGGCAACAATTATAACATACCAGTATTGCCTCTTCCCTTTGATATAGAAAGCAAAGAGATTCTACGGCAGGTAAATAAGGCTAACCGCACCTTGGCGGAATTGAAAGGGGGCGCAAGAACGATTCCCAATGAAGCGAGACTTATAAGCACCTTAACACTTCAAGAGGCGAAGGACAGCTCCGAAATAGAGAACATCGTCACAACGCAAGATGATCTCTATAAAGCCGAAATTGATATAGAGAAGCAGTTCATAACAGCAGACTTCGTCCTCTATTTGGCAAGCACTACAAGCACAAGTTACTCAATAACCTCTTTTATCACCCCTATACCAAAATCGAGTTTATGCAGAAGGATTTGATGTTTGATAGACGTACAGTAACTAAGTACTTGAATAAGATTGTAGATTTAGGCTTGCTAACTAAGATGAAAATTGGACGAGATAATTACTATATCAATAATGCTTTGTTCAAACTATTCCTTACTTACCCAATACAGCGGGATAAAGTAGCATCAATAGAATCAATAACAGAATAAAATTAATATGGGTACGTTATGCACAGATTGAAACGTGTACACAAAAAGGGTGTTTCATGCACATATTCATCCAGAGCGCAGCAATTCAAGCAATTGACAATAAAATGGAAGCAAAAACTATCATAGCACAATATGTCAAGGTGGTGAGCAAGAAGTACAAACTAACCCGAGTAGACCTTTCTGAGAAAGCCGGAGTAGGACTACGCTTCGTGCGTGAACTGGATCAGGGCAAGACCACGCTTCGCCTCGATAAGGTCAATAAAGTTTTTGAACTCTTTGGTTCGGAGTGTGGGCCCGTGCCCCTCAAACGAGAGGAGTAAATTATGGGATACGATGTGGTGAATATTGTCATGGGACATACATTCCCTATGGATGACTCTAAAAATTATGGCTAAGAAAACTATAAAAAAAGAACTTACAGGAGCGCAAGATTTGTACAATTTCTTGTTCGAAGCTTGTAATATCATACGAGGTCCTGTCAGTCAGGACAACTTTAAAGATTATATTACCCCTTTGCTATACTATAAGCGTATATCCGATGTTTATGATGAAGAAACGCAGGAAGCACTGGTAGATAGCGGTGGTGATGAGGAATATGCTTCACTGCCAGAACAGCACCGGTTTGTGATTCCCGATGGCTGTCATTGGCAGGCAGTTCGTGAACGAACCGAGAATCTGGGTGCTGCCATTGTGGGGTCCATGCGACAAATCGAGATAGCTAATCCCGACACCCTGTATGGCGTTCTATCGATGTTTTCGGCGCAAAAATGGACAAACAAATCGGTCTTAAATGACGGTAAAATCAGAGACCTGATTGAACACCTTTCAAAGCGGAAATTGGGCAACAAAGATTATCCGGCCGACCTCATGGGGGATGCGTATGAAATCCTTTTGAAGAAATTTGCCGATGATAGCAAGGCACAAGCAGGAGAGTTCTATACCCCACGTTCAGTCGTTTCATTACTAGTTCGGATTCTTAATCCGCAGCCTGGAGAAACCGTATATGATCCGGCATGCGGCAGCGGTGGTATGTTGATAGAAGCCATTCGCTATATGCACGACGACACCCTTTGTTGCGGTAGTATTTTTGGACAAGAAAAGAATGTGATCAATGCAGCCATTGCCAAAATGAATTTGTTTTTGCATGGTGCTTCAGACTTTAATGTGCTGCAGGGTGATACCTTGCGTGATCCTAAAATTTTGCAGAGTGGTAATATTGCTAAGTTCGATTGTGTAATTGCAAACCCTCCATTCTCATTGGAAAACTGGGGATCTACCGAGTGGGCTTCAGATAAGTATAAACGTAATCTCTGGGGAACACCTTCGGACAGCTGTGGCGACTATGCATGGATTCAGCACATGGTTGCGTCTATGGCACCGGCACATGGCAGAATGGCAGTTGTAATGCCACAGGGGATATTGTTCCGTGGCAATCAAGATGGCGAAATCAGAAAGCAGCTGGTTGAAAGCGATTTGATAGAAGCGGTGGTTGCCCTTGGGGATAAGTTGTTCTATGGTCCAGGATTATCACCTTGCTTCTTAATCCTGCGAAGGATGAAACCGGCAGCACATTCTGGACGGATACTGATGATTGATGGAACGAAGATCCTTACTCAACGCCGTGCTCAAAATGTATTAGAACCTACAGATGTTGACAAACTATATGCCTTGTATCAGCAATATGAGGATGTGGAAGATTTCTCTAAGGTGGTTACTTTGCAGGAGGTAAAAGATAAGGAGTATAATTTGTCTCCCAATCGTTTTGTGGAGTATCATAAAGAAGAAATTCGTCCATATTCAGACGTATTGGCAGAGTTCAAGCAGGCATACGAAGATGTGAAACGTCTTGAACTTGAGTTTTCTCAATTAATCAACGCATAAAGATATGGCAGAAAACAAGATAAAGACCTATCGCAATCCCGATGACCCAATTACGCTTGAAGAGCTGAAAAGTTTTCTTTGGGCGGCTGCTACTCATTTACGTGGTCAGATTGATGCAGCAGGCTATAAAGAGTATATATTTCCGTTGCTCTTCTTTAAGCGCATCTCTGATGTGTACGACGAACAATTTGAGGGATTCCTCCATGAAGGTGGTGTGGAATATGCCGGTATGCAGGCCGAAGAATTACCAATCCGCATACCTGATGGAGCTCATTGGAGCGATGTGCGTCAGGTAACAGAGAATGTAGGTCAGCGGTTGGTAGAAGCCTTTATCGCTATTGAACAGTCCAATCCGGCTAAGGAAATGGATGGTAGAAAGGTAGGTGGCTTGGAGGGGATCTTTGGACCTAAGGACGGATGGACGAATAAGGCGAAGATGCCAGATAGCATCATCACGTCATTGATCGAGAATTTCTCTAAATATACGCTTTCCTTAAAGGCTTGTCCAGCTGATGAGATGGGACAGGCTTATGAATATCTGGTTGGCAAATTTGCCGATGATGCAGGAAACACCGCTCAAGAGTTTTATACCAATCGAACGGTAGTGCAGCTAATGGCCGAGATTCTCCAACCGCAACCAAATGAGAGTATTTATGACCCGACATGCGGTTCTGGTGGTATGTTGGTAAAATGCTTGGACTATTTGCGCAATAAAGGCGAGGAATGGAAAGGTGTACAGGTTTTTGGTCAGGAGGTGAACGGTTTGACATCATCCATTGCACGCATGAATCTTTATCTCAATGGAGTGGAAGATTTTTCCATTGTTTGTGCTGACACCTTAGAGAAACCAGCCTTTTTAGATGGTAGTCATTTGCGTAAGTTTAATATCGTTCTGGCTAATCCGCCATATTCCATCAAAGAGTGGAATCGCAAAATGTTTATGAATGATAAGTGGGAACGTAACTTTTTGGGAACTCCACCACAGGGGCGTGCCGACTATGCGTTTATACAGCATATCTTGGCTTCGATGAACGAAGAAAATGGTAGATGCGCGATTTTGCTTCCGCATGGGGTTTTGTTTAGGAATGAGGAAAAGGACGTAAGGACTAATTTGGTGAAAAGTGATCTATTAGAAGTTGTAATTGGTTTAGGACCAAATTTGTTTTACAATGCTCCTATGGAGGCTTGTGTGCTATTCTGTAACAATCATAAGCCTCAAAGCAAGAAAAATAAAGTAACATTTATAAATGCTGTAAGAGAAGTTACAAGAAAAAATGCCGAAAGCTATTTAGAACCACACCACATATCTAAGATACTTAATGCCTTCAACTCAAATGAAGATATTGATCAATTTAAAGAGACTGTGAGCATTGACGATATTGCAGGCAATGACTTTGATTTGAGCATACAAAAGTATGTTTTTATTAAAGACGTTGATGAGGAGGATATATGTTTTTCTACAGCATTATCTAAGTGGGAAAAAAGTAGAGACGAAGTCCATGTTCAATATAACACTCTAATAACTTTACTCTAAAATGGCAAAGTATAGATTTGATGAAATAGCAATCAATAGTACCAAAAAGAAAAAGCCTACAGAAGAGGACAAGGTTCACTATATTGGACTGGAGCATATTGACCCAGGATGTTTTGATATTGTCCGATGGGGGTCTGACGTTGCTCCAACAGGTGATAAGTTGTTGATGCAAAAAGGAGACGTCTTGTTTGGTAAGAGAAGAGCATATCAACGAAAAGTAGGTATTGCTCCTTTTGATGGTATATTCTCAGCTCATGGAATGGTTTTAAGACCAAATATTAATGTTGTAGATGCTAATTTCTTTCCCTTCTTTATAAGTTCAGATGTGTTTATGGAAACAGCTGTACGAATCTCTGTTGGTGGATTATCTCCAACTATTAACTGGAAAGATCTGGCAAAACAGCGTGTTTACAGGTACGTCATCGGGTAAGAAAATTAAAATTGTATGTCGCTATCAGCAATATTTAGGCGGTGAGGCTATTGTGCAACGTGTATTGAAAACTTATCGTGAAAAGCAAGGACCTAAAAAAGGGCTTATTTGGCATTTCCAGGGTTCTGGTAAATCATGGCTGATGGTATTTGCTGCACAGAAACTTCGCTTGCAGAACGAATTGCGTGCACCTACTGTTGTGATTGTGGACGACCGTATCGATTTGGAAGATCAGATTACAGGCGATTTTACGCGTGCTGAAATCCCCAACGTCGAATCGGCCAAAACAAAAGAAGAATTGATGGCATTCTTCAAACAAAATCAGCGTAAAATCTTAATTAGTTGCTCCTTAAAATATATTCATTAAACTGTTTGTCAATAAAATAAATGGAATAATTATTGGATATTCTTGC
>NZ_RQYN01000091.1 GCF_003860135.1 Tannerella forsythia | reverse complement strand
AGTGCCAGCAACAAACCGGCGGCTATCTGCCTGCTCAGTTTTCTTAGTTTGCTTTGATTCATAGATACTAGTTTTTTGTTTTGTAAATATTAATATGTATACATTGTAAAAAAAACAGAGAAGGAGGCGTGCCTTCTATCTTAATTCTTCCGGCACGCCTTGAAGAAACCGTATCAATAACCAACTATTGATATGGCTCTTATTTATACTTTCAACTAATTAGAGGTCGGGTTCTGTGTTAGCTTGCTTCCTTCCGGATAGGCATTGATGGCATTTTGGGGAATGAAATAAACCGTCCGATAATCTTTCGGTTGGATTTCTTCCAGCGCATTGTGCGGTCCCGGATAATGACGTGTCAACGAATGACCGTTTCGGTAAACATCGTAGCTACGCTCGGCTTGAAAGGCCAATTCGAGCGTACGTTCTTTCTCTATACGTGCTTCGGCATTTTCGGCAGTCAGTACATCGTAACCTTTCCCGGGCAATGAACGCTCACGTACAATGTTGAGCGCAGCTAACGCCGTTGCGTAATCGCCGAGCTTAGCCGCTGCTTCAGCTTTGTTCAGATACATTTCAGCCAAACGGGTAATAACCGGAGAATGCAAGTGAGAGTCTTCCCCTTCGCGCGAACATTTAACAATATAAAACATAGGATATACGCGATTGACTTTCATTTCCGGATCAATCACCCCGGTATATGTATTCCCGTCTTTGTATTGAATCGACCAAATCCCCTGCTCTCGATCAACAGGTGTAAGTGTATAATTTTCGGCATTTTCGACACAGGTAAGTGTTGAATTATCGGCACTGTTTTTTATTTCAGCCTGCACATAATTGTAGTTCGTATGTACTCCCTGAGTGTTATATACCTTTTTGATAAAGCGGAACACCTTTTTTCCGTCCTTTACATACTGCGGTTCGATAAAGGCGGCACGTGCATCAACGATTTTTCCGTTTGCCCAGTCGTTACGCCCGGTTTCGTCGAGCAATGCGATATATTTCGCACTGGCATACATTTCGCCCCATCCCATACCGCCAATATTGGCATACATTCCTCCTATCCCGTAATAGTGATCCCAGCCCGAAAATTCAGAAGCGACACGCTTAATGGCAAAAATAGTCTCTTTATTCTGTTCGGGTATAAAAGTGTTATACTTCATAAAATCAGCACGATCCAGCATTTTATACACGCCCGATTGAATCACCTTATCGGCATACTCAATGGCAAGTTTTGCATATTCGGCATTAGGATGGTCAAATGTACCACTCATGTAAAGATAAATACGGGAGAGCAAAGCCCATGCCGCTTCTCTCGATCCATAGACAGCACCGTTATTTTTCGTCATCAGTGTAGCCGCTTTGTTCAAATCCGAAATTGCCTGTTCATACGTCTTTTGCACACTGGAACGATCCGGAAGAGGGCCTAATATATCTTCCGGCGTACCGTTTACGACAGGTACTCCCAGATTCGTTTCCGGATTCTGATAGTACGGTCTACCGTATGCACGGCAAAGATAGAAATAGAGAAAACCACGGATGAAGTAACATTCTCCGAGTTTGTTATCAATATCTTTGTTGATTCCCTCCTCAACAAGCTTAAGAATGTTGGAGGTCTGTGCTATAGCCTTATAACTATTATCCCAAAACGACTGTAGTCGGTAGTTATTGGGTGTGCGCGAATAAGAAATGAATTCGTAAAATGCGTCGGTAGATGTTCCGCGTATCATAATGTTGTCTCCTGCATATTCTCCACAGCGGTGCATCACATCCGACCATTTTTTCAACTGTGCATAGGCTCCGTTGAGTAATGCATCAAGCGAGGCTTCCGGATCTTTTTTTACCTCATCTGCGGACAAATCAGTATGCGGGAATCGCTCGATATCGCATCCGGTAAATGTCCAGAAGATTGCCATGATTAGCATTGATATTATCTTTTTCATTGTGATTAAGTTTTTATTGATCTTGATATTCCTGTTCATAAGGTAAAATTCACACCGAATATGAATTTACGTATATTCGGATATGGATTGATGGTAATATTTTTGATCCCATCATCATTGACCGGAGTCTCCGGATCAACCCCCGAATAACCGGTGAGTGTAAAAACATTCTCGGCTGAAATGAACAAACGCAATGCCGAGATCTGCCGTCGAGGCAGGTTCAATGTATACCCAAGGGTGAGGCTACGCAGTTTCAAATAGTCTCCTTTCTCAATAAAGCGTGATGATACTTTATTCGAATTGGAAGGATTATTGTAAGCTGGCAATGGATGAGTCGCCACATCTCCTGCTTTTTGCCAACGGCTCCAGCCTTTGTAAAGTTTTATTTGATTCCTGTCCGTGTAAGCTCCGTCCGAATCATATTCCGAACGCGAATAATGGTAGATTTTACCGCCGACTGAATAACCAAACACAGCATCGAAATCAAAATTCTTCCACCTCATCTGTGTGGAAAATCCACCGAAGAAGTCGGGCGAGAAACGTCCTAAGATCACTTCGTCTGCCTTTGCATAAGATTCGGTAATAATACGTTCGTCTGTTTTCTTGTCGGTCGTATACCACTGAGGTTTCCCATTTTCCGGATTCACACCAGCCCATTCACGACCGTAATATGTATCCACATCATAGCCAGGTTTAAGTATTCCGTTGATGCTACCGGCTATTCCTCCCAAAGAGGTGTTGATAAGAACAGGAGGTTCTCCAGTCGTTGGATTAGGCGATCCATAAAGTTTTTCAATTTTATTACGGTTAATTCCTATATTAAAATCAGCACTCCACTGCCAATCTTTTGTCTTGATTATATCGGCACCAATCGAAAGGTCTAAGCCTTTATTTCTCATCTCACCGATATTCTGCCATATACTGGTAACTCCGGTCAATCCGGAAACGGGTCGGCTAAATAAGACATTATCCGTATACTTGTGATAAAGATCCAATGACATACGCAACCGGTCGAACACAGCCAGATCAAGGCCGATATCGAGCGTATACGTTTTCTCCCACGTCAGATTTTTGTTCCCGATTTGATAGATCAAGGCTCCCGGCGTTTCATTATAAGTAGAATTAGCGGCATATAAATCATATTGTGGATAGAGCGATGTCGGATCGTTTCCTGTCGTTCCGTACGAAGCACGTAACTTAAGTTGATTCAACCAACTGTAGTCCATGAAAGCTTCGCGCTCGATATTCCAGCCTCCGCTGATGGAGAAAAAGTTTCCGTATTTCTGATTGTCTCCGAAGTTAGAGGCTCCATCGCGACGGAACGATACTTGAGCGAGATATTTGTTGTCATACGCATAGTGCATGTTAAACAGGAAAGATTGTTTGGCTTTTTCCAAAATATATCCGGCCGCTTTCTCCGGTTTAGCTGTGACATTAAGCACCTCCAGTCCGGGTACGAATCCGGTACCATCCGCCTCAATTGTTTTAAAACGATAGTCGTTGTATTCATACGCTACCAACCCGTTGATAGCATGTCTGTCAAAGCTCCGGTTAAAACGTAAAATCTGATTGGTATATCTACGTTCCGTCTTTTGTGTTTCTTCGGTCAAACGCCCTTTTACCCCCGAGCCGGCATATGAGCGGGGGTCAGTCAGATAGGTATCCTCATATTGAGTATAGGAATAATTATTGACCGAAGCAAAGGTCAACCAATCCGTGATACGAATATCAAAATCCAGATTTCCCATAAACGTATAGGTCACTGACGTTCCTTTGTCCCATTGAAGATCATACAGATAGTTTGTTGCCGTGCTGTTTACCCAAGTCTTCGATCGGGGAGGTGTCGGTTTTCCGTCTTCCAAGTAAGGACTATCCCAAGGCAAATAAGAGTACATGGCTGAAATCGAACGCTCCCGATTCTCGATATCCCTCTTCGACCCTGAAATCAGAGGCTTAACAGTAAGCCATTTCACAGGTTTCAATTCTGTACGTAAACGGAAAGAATATTTTTTATAATCGTATCCGACTACCGCGCCTTCCTCGTCATAATACCCGAATGAGCAGTAAGAGCGCAATTTTTCGGTTCCTCCCGATACAGAAGCATTATATTCCTGTACTATTCCGGTCTGTGTCGCGATATCCCACCAATTGTAATCACTCTTGCGCAAGTCTTCGTTCCAGCGGGGAAATGAGATCATCTCCTGGTTGGAAAACGACTTATAATAGTCGTATAGTTCCGCGCCATTCATTACTTCCAACTTACCGTTGTCTAATTTACTCAAACCGAGCTTGGCCGACACATCGATAGTCAGCTTGTCAGCCGATCCCTTTTTCGTCGTAACGACAATCACTCCATTGGCACCTTGCGAGCCGAAGAGAGCAGTGGAAGCGGCATCTTTCAATACGGTCATCGTTTCGATATCGCTGGGATTAAGGGCGGTACCCGGGCCTGTGCCGACGATCACCCCATCAATCACCCAAAGAGGCTGTGTCTCTCCGTTGATCGATGCTTTGCCACGAATGACAACACGTCCGGCCGATCCGGGACGACCGTCACCCGGTGCTACAAACACCCCCGGGACTTTACCATTCAGCATGTTCTGTACCGAAGGCGTCGTGATATTCGTCAGTTTCTCATTGCGGAGCGTTTGTAAAGCACCCGTAAGGCTTTCTTTCTTCTGCACACCGTAGCCCACTACTACGATTTCTTCAAGCGCTTGCGTATCTTCCTTCAGGATTATCTGCATGGGCGTGCGCGTGGAAAGCTGCTCAATTGTCAAGTAGCCGATATACGAGATTACCAACATGCTTCCTTCCTTTGCTTCAAGCGAGAAGTTCCCGTCTACATCGGTAATCGTACCTACCGTCGTTCCCTTCACCGTGACATTGGCACCAATTACAGGCTCGCCAGTCATTGCGTCAACTACGGTACCAGTAACTTTACCAGCCTGCTGAGCCGTCTGGTTAATCGGCATAGATTTGGCTGTATGAGCTTTGTACACCATAATTCGTTGGTTGTTTACGGTGAAAGCCGCGCCCTGTTTTTTCAGGGCATCGGTCAAAATCGTT
>NZ_RQYN01000010.1 GCF_003860135.1 Tannerella forsythia | reverse complement strand
ATGCTTCCACATCTTGGACAATCCATAGTTTTTTTCAGCAAAGATAATAGTACTATATGAATTTAACAATACCAACAAAATGAGGGAGGCTTTTTAGAATACTTAGAATGTTAAAACAACATGCAGCGGTCTTTTCACAGCTCTTAATTCGTTCAAACACGATGTGGCAGCCTTTAAGCGCTATTCGATACGTTGCAAAAAATAAAAACAGCCTCTCGGAAGGGATGAAATTCTCAAGAGATAGAAACAGAAACGTTTTATTTTTAAATAGTGAATGATATGAAAAAACTTAATTATTCCGCTCGTACCACCGAGGTGGACGACGTATCCGACCGTCTGATTGCCGTCTATGACGCGCAACCGGCTCTTGCAGCCGATCCTTTTCTTGCCGCTACGTTCGGCGAGATACGTACCCAATCGCACGGCATTACGGAAGCGATTAAACGTGACCGTGCCCTGTCCGAACTCGACTCGGCCGATGCCCTGCGTGACGATCGTGTGCGCGACCTGCGCGACATTATCCGCGGATACCGAGCCCTGCCCCTGCCGGCACAAAGCAAAGCGGCCGTGGCGCTCTGGACCATCTTCGCCAAGTACGGCATGAAAATGACCCGCGAGAACTATGCCTCCGAGTCGTCGCTTATCGAATCCCTGCTGCTCGATCTCTCGACCGCCGAGGCCAAGCTGCATATCGATGCGCTGGCAGGAATGCCCGAAGCGATTGCCGCCCTGCGCACGGCACAAACCGATTTCACCGCCAAGCGCATCGCCTACGAAACGCATCTGGCACATGGCGCCGAAGGGCTTAACGCGTCCGAGATCAGAAAAACGCTGCTCGAACTGATTAACGGCCGACTGCTCACGTATATCGACACGATGGTCATGGTCGACAAAGCCAAGTATGCCTCGTTCGCGGCCGTAGTCGAAAAGGTGATCGACGACATGAATGCCGTCATAGCCCGTCGCACGGGAAAAACGCCCGAAGCATCGTAGCGCTTTTTTAAAAGACAACCGTAAATTGTTGACGACGTATAACCATTGACAATCAAACAATGGTTATACGTGGTACATGTTGTAGAGACGCCATTCGTTTCTTACTAAGCTACAGACTAACAAAAAGAGACTGCCTCAAAATCGAGAGACAGCCTCTTTTCAATATAAAACCTATGATTAAAAAAAGTTATTCGGCTTTCGGTTCTTCCGAAGCGGCTGACGGCTTTTCACCCAGCTTTTCTTTCAGGGCTGCCAGCTCTTCGATATCCCCCAGCGTGGTCTTTTCCATCACCGGATTAGCTACCGACTCAACATGCTTCGACGCTTTTCTGTCACCGCCTCTCGAACCTTTCTGCTCGTCTTCGAAAGTACGGCTGTGCGAAAGGATGATGCGTTTCGCATCTTTGTTGAATTCGATGACCTTGAACGGCAACTTTTCGTCCAGTACGGCCGACGATCCGTCTTCTTTCGTTAAATGCTTCGGCGTAGCAAATCCTTCCACCCCATAGGGCAATGAAACGACCGCGCCTTTTTCCAGCATCTCGATGATCGTACCTTCATGCACGGAGCCTACATTGAAGAGTGTCTCGAATACATCCCACGGATTTTCTTCCAATTGTTTGTGACCAAGGCTCAAGCGACGGTTCTCTTTGTCGATTTCGAGCACCTGCACTTCAATGTCCGTGCCGATCTGTGTAAATTCGCTCGGATGTTTGATTTTCTTCGTCCACGATAAGTCGGAAATATGAATCAGTCCGTCTACGCCTTCTTCGATCTCAACGAATACCCCGAAGTTCGTAAAGTTACGCACTTTGGCCGTATGTTTCGATCCGGTCGGATAACGTTGTTCGATATGTTCCCACGGATCTTCGCGCAGCTGCTTGATACCAAGCGACATTTTGCGTTCTTCGCGGTCGAGCGTAAGGATCACGGCCTCTACTTCGTCGCCCACCTTCATAAAGTCCTGTGCGCTGCGCAAGTGCTGTGTCCAGCTCATTTCCGAAACGTGAATCAATCCTTCTACGCCCGTAGCCACTTCTACAAAAGCTCCGTAATCGGCCATCACCACGACTTTACCGCTCACCTTGTCACCCACCTTGAGGTTCGGATCAAGGGCATCCCACGGATGCGGGGTCAGCTGTTTCAGACCGAGGGCAATGCGTTTCTTCTCGTCGTCGAAGTCGAGAATTACGACATTGATCTTCTCGTCGAGTTGAACAATCTCTTCCGGATGCGAAACACGTCCCCACGAGAGGTCGGTGATATGAATCAGCCCGTCTACGCCACCCAGGTCGACGAATACACCGTAAGACGTGATATTCTTGACCGTACCTTCGAGTACCTGACCTTTTTCGAGCTTCGAAATGATTTCTTTCTTCTGCTGTTCGAGTTCGGCCTCGATCAGCGCCTTATGCGATACGACTACGTTCTTGAAGTCCTGATTGATCTTCACGATCTTGAACTCCATCGTTTTGCCGACAAATACGTCGTAGTCGCGAATCGGTTTCACATCGATCTGCGAGCCGGGCAAGAACGCCTCGATACCGAAGATATCGACGATCATACCGCCTTTCGTACGACATTTCACGTAGCCTTTGATGATTTCGTCTTTTTCAAGCGCTTCGTTGACACGATCCCACGAACGGGCTGCACGCGCTTTCTTGTGCGACAGGATCAACTGTCCCTTTTTGTCTTCCTGATTTTCGATATAAACTTCTACTTCGTCTCCTATCTGCAAATCCGGGTTATATCTGAACTCGGACATCGGTACGACACCGTCCGACTTGAAGCCGATGTTAACGACTACTTCACGCTTGTTGAGCGAAGTAACCGTTCCGATTACGACTTCCTTGTCTCTCATGGTACTCAAGGTTTCATCGTAGGTTTTGACCAGTTCGTCTTTTTTTACCTCCGTGTTCAAGTCCCCCTTTTCGTACGATTCCCAATTGAAGTTCTCGTCAGGGACAATGTTTTTTAAATTCTCCATTTTAAAGTTAATACTCCGTTTTTTTAATTAAAAGTTCGACAATCTATTTATTACTCACTAAAAATAATCCGAAAAAGTGGGGCAAAGATAATGCTTTTTTTCGAAGAAGAATCCGCTTAGGTCAGAAAAACTTTGAATTTCAATTTTTTTCAGGCGTTCTCGCGCCGATGTTTTTTCTCGTAATATCTCCGCAAAGCAGCATCGCCCATCCAGAGGGCGAAAGCTAATGTCCCGATGTATGCGTAGAAGAAGAAAGTAGACATATCGGGGAGCGACATCCGCCACTGTGGCCATTGCCACGAAATGCCCAAGAAGAAAAACAGGACAGCAAGTGCGCCAAGGAGAAAGATGATCAGAGCACCGATCGCCAACAGGTTCAGGCGTTCTTTGCGGCGTTCGGCACGAAGATGCGCCTCCTGCCGGATGCGTTCCATGAGGAGGGACTGAAAGCCCGCCGAAAGGTTCTTGTCCGGCAGCCGGGCAAATAATTCTTTTAAACTGTCTTTTTCCATTCGTTCCATCATTCAATTCTCTCTGCTTTTTACGCCATCCATTAACTTCTTGCGGATACGGTGTATCTTCACTTTCACGTTCGACAGCGTCAGCCCCGTTATCTCCGCAATCTCCTCCATCGTCTTTTCCTGCTTGTAAAAAAGCAGGATCAGCGCTCGATCATCCGGCCGAAGTCGGTCCAATGCGTGCTCAAGCCGTTGTAAGCGATCCTCGTTGAGGGTTTCGTCCGCCTCATTGTCCGATGTCTCCTCCGCCACGCGTTCCATACCCGAATCGTCGAACGACATCCATTCGCGCTTCGTCCGACGTGTCGCCGAAACAGCCGTGTTGTAGGCAATGCGATAGAGCCACGTCGCGAAGCTACTGTTACCTCGGAACGAGGAAAGCGAACGAAATACTTTCAAAAACACATCCTGAGTCAATTCTTCCGCGTCTTCGCGATTGCCTACGATCCGCATCAATAACGAAAAAACCGGCTGACTGTAACGTTCCAGCAGCGGAGCGAAACATTCCGCATCGCCTGCCTGAACCCTTTCAACATATTCCATGTCGCTCAACCGTTCCATATCACTATTGACGCACATCGGAGAGGCAGGTTACAGTTACCGGCTGCAAAAATAAAAAAAATCGGGCAGAGTGTAACCTTTTTTCGGGACCCACGTCAAAAAGGGCAAACGAATTATTTATCATTTAAATTTTAACAATATGTCTGATTTAGTGCCTATTTTTATTGTATGGATCGTGTTTTATTATACGTATAAGTTGATCGGATTGTACGCCCGGCGGAAAGAACGGCTGTTGATGATCGAAAAAATGAATGTAGTAGGAGATCTGGAACTGCCGGATAAGGATGTACTCAAACGTTCGTTTACGGCGTTACGTGTCGGTTGCCTGTTGATCGGAGTCGGAGTCGGTTTGTTGATCGGCGTCATGGTCCAAACGATGCTTGTCAACGCCGGATACGACATGAACCAGTGGCCTGATCGTAAACTGTTTGAAATGTCATTTACGGCATGCGTGCTGCTCTTCGGAGGAATCGGGTTGTTGGTTTCCTACCCCCTCGAACGCAAGTTTTTCCCTCCCCAAAAGGACTGAAAAGGTTGTTTCAGGTACGGTACGCGGGGCTAGTTATTATGATATAACAGCCCAAGTACCGTATCAGTTTATACGACTAATGAGATTCACTTATAGTAAAAGTGCTTTATCTTCCCCGAGACAAGTTACTGCTTCTCTTCAGAAACATAAGAAATATGCCGCAAAAGATAAATGGGAGACTAAGCATTTGTCCCATATCAAACGGCAACCCTTCTTCGAACGAGACTTGATGCTCCTTCAGAAATTCGATCAGGAAGCGAGCCATAAACAGAAGAACAAGCATCAGTCCAAATAGAAAGCCGTCGGCCTTTGTGTTCTTCCTTCGATACAATCCATAGACGATAACGAAAATAATGAGATAAGCAATGGCCTCGTATAGTTGTGCCGGATGCCTCGGTAGCACATCGACACGCCGGAAAACGAAGGCCCACGGCACAGTCGTTGGATGACCGATGATTTCGGAATTCATCAAATTGCCCAAACGAATAAATGCTCCTGCTAAGGGGGCAACCACACCTATTTTATCCAAGACTGCCCAAATTGTTTCTTTATATTTTCTCGCGTAAGCCATAATGGCCAACAATACCCCAATGGCACCACCGTGACTGGCCAATCCGTGGTAGCCGGTAAAGCGAAGAGAACCGTCAATCCACTGTACAGGCAACAGCATCTCTAAGGGATGAGACAAATAATAGCCCGGTTCATAGAATAAACAATGGCCTAATCTCGCGCCCGCTACCGTTCCGATAAAAATATACGTGGCCAAATGCCATAAATGTTCCGAAGGGAGCCCCTCTCTTTTGTACATCCTTTGAACGATCCGGTAACTGAGCATTAATCCCGATACGAACAACAGGCTGTAATATCGGATGGAGATCATCCCGAAAAGATTCACGATTTCGGGATCTACGTCCCACTGAATAAACAAGTACACACCCATCACATTCCTAACAACAGAGTGCAAATATACAATTTCTCATTCCTGAAAACTCCGAAATTAAGCAAAAAGCAAAACTTTTAATTCATTTCATAACATCACAATCGTTAAGAGGATATTTGAACACAACATGCCTTTAGATATGCTATTCAATTCCTTCTTACCAGAAACAACCATTAAGCAATCACAATTTTAACGGCTGACACGATTTCCTGATTTAGAATGATCATAATATCTTTATCATTACAGGCGCAAATCAAGTTTTTCAGTCTCCAGAAACACGAGTAAAGCAAAACCCGCCTACCCAATATTAGGGATATACAGCTTAAAAAAATCCCCAATATTGGGGATTTTACACTGCAAGGCGGGCATTTAATTTTGTGCCAATTTTTATTTGCCTGATTAAGTTCTTTAGAAGAAAAAATTGTTTCATGAATATATTTCAACAAAGTGGAAGTAGACGCTATTGGATGATTACAGGGCTTTTGTTGCTGTTATGTTCATTCGATCTTATTTCCGGAACACCAACTAACGGATGTATTATTCTCAAGATAAATGATAAGGATGGTAAGCCATTGCCTTATGCATCCGTATTTGTAGAGCGTCTCGACCAGTATTATCTGACAGACGAAGGAGGTATGCTCTCACTCAGCAGTATCCTTTTGAAAGGTCAAGGTACGAACATCAGAATATCATATATAGGCAAAGTAACCCTCAACCAAAGTCTGACGGCCGAACAAATCGCTTCGGGAAAAACGTTGACGTTCATCTTGAACGAAGAGAACCTGTACCTTCCGGACGTCCAAGTTAATGCGGTCAGGGAATCGAGGCAGTCGAACTCTTCGATCGTCATCAACCGCAATAGTATCGATAATATACAGGCATACAGTCTGGCCGACGTGATGCAAGCTTTACCGGGCAAGGCAATCTTGAACATCGATCCCCATCAAACAAGCTTTCTGACCCTTCGTTCGGCACTGTCCGGAGCTACCGAAAATCCGCTTGACATATACAACCGATCGAAAATTAATGATTTCACACGAAACGCCGCCTTCGGCATCGCCTTTATCGTAGACGGCACGCCAATCTCCAATAATGTGAACATGCAGCTCGACAGTTACGGCAAATGGGGCGGAATTAAAATGTTCGATCGCCGCTTCAATACGGATAATAACGAACATGTAGCCAACGGAAATGACCTTCGCCTACTGCCGGCCTCGTCGGTTGAAAGCATCGAGATTATCTCGGGGGTGGCTCCCGTAAAATACGGCGACCTGAGCCATGGCGCCGTAATCATTAACCGTCGTGCAGGTATTACCCCTCTCTACGGATCGGTAAAAGTACAATATGACATCTTGAATGCTTCCGCCGGAAAAGGTCTTTCACTCGGTAATAAATACGGCTTGCTACACTTCCATGTCGATTATCAAAGCAGCACAAAGGATAAACGCGACCGACTGAAAACCAATTCACGACTAGCGCTTAATACCACATGGACAAAGACCCTGAATGCCCCATTGAAATGGGACAATACCTTATCCATAGACTTATCGCAGAATATCGACGGGCTGAAAAATGATCCCGACGAGGTACTGAACCGCACCAAGACAGAACAAAGTGCGGTCAAACTCGCCATCCGAGGAACCCTTCAGCCTCCGAGCACCTTCCTCGACAGAATCGATTATAATGCCTCTTTCTCTCTCAGTCGTCAGTATGACATGCACGAAGAATACATCCAGAACTTTGAACGCAGAATTATAACGGACGACTATACCTCCGGTCTTCATGAAACGGATATTGCTCCGCCTCGCTATGTATCCAAACTAGAAATAGAGGGTATCCCTCTGCTCGGGTACGCGAATATCGAAGGACGCAAATCCATGAGGTGGAAAGAAGGTACTCATCTCGTAAGTTTCGGATTATTTGGAAAGTATGAAGCGAATCTGGGAAAAGGCAAAATCTTTGACCCGGAACATCCTTTCCACGACGGAGGAATCGGGGGGCGAGGCGACCGATCGTATGACTACAAAAACCGTATCAGACTCCTTCAATACGGCGCCTATCTACAGGATAAAATGACACTACCTTTGGGAGAACATCATCTTTCCGTTACAGGCGGTTTACGTCTGGAGACACAAAGAAATCGCTTCGTAATCAGCCCGCGCGTAAGTAGCACTTACTTTATCGGAAACAACTTAAGCTTCAACGGAGCTTACGGCATCAGCTATAAAATTCCCCCAACTGCCTATTTATATCCGGAGAATGTCTATTTCGACCGTCTCGTATTTTCTCATTATCACGACGAATATCAGAAACGGCTCTATCTTTACCAGACCAAAGTGATCGACCCGACCAACCGGAACCTGCGTTCGCCTTATACCCACAGCTTCGAATCCGGAGTAACATATCGTACCAAAGGATTCAACACCTCGCTGACAGGATATCTGAAGATCGACCAGGACGGCATCAGTTCGTTGACGGTTATTGATACCATGTATGTGCAATATTATAAAAAGACCGGTGATGCACCTAACGGCAGGCCTCTGTATACTCCTGACGGAGAACGTAAATTATACATTGACTCATACTACAAACCGGAAAATCGTCTCTATAGCAGCAACTGCGGAATAGAACTTGTCGGCAATATCGACGAGATCAAACCATTGGGACTGTCATGCAACTATTCGCTTGTCTACAACTACAGTTATTATTATTCGAAAGGCGATCGTTCGAGTGGGAAGGTCGATATGGAGCAAGAAGCTGTGGCAGGCATTTATGGCCCGATCAAAAACAGTACCCATGAACTGGTCTCCACGGTAAGCCTAACGAAACATATCTCCGTGATAGGACTTATTCTGAATGTCCGTCTTCAAAACTTCTGGCTTCGTCACTACCACCGCTTTGGCTACAGCATCTATCCGGTAGGTTACTATGACCGGAATTTTAACATGGTTCGTTTTGAAGGTAACGAGGCGCAAGACCCCAAATGGGCATACTTAAGATTATCATACAGTGAACCCTTAAGCATTCGCCAGCCTATTCTGATTCCGAATTGCCATCTGCGCGTATCCAAAGAGCTAGGATCAAAGCTCAGGCTGTCCTGCTATATTTATAATATATTCAATTATCGCCCATATACGGAAATGGACGGTATCAGAAGATACTTTAACCAAGCCCCTACTATCAGCATGGATATTTCTTATAAAATTTAAATATAAACAAAACTCACAATGAAAACAATTAGATTAATGAATGGCGGTATCGTATGGATCGTTATGCTCCTTGCCGCATCTTTTATGACTTCGTGCGACCGAACGGAAGATACACCGGAAGTGAAATCTGCAGCGATGAAAGTGAATGTGTCACTCGCACCCGAATATGCGAAGGCTCCGCTCGGTAAAGTAACGATTGTTTTACGTAATGTAAGTACAGGAAAAGAATCTACCGCCACCTCGGAGAAAGGCCTGCCGGTAGAATTTAAGCAACTGCCTGTTGATATCTATGATATTACAGCAACCTACTCCATGTCGAACGAAAATTATAAAAACATAACCGGGCAGGATGCGAATAAAAACACAGTGCTTTTCTCCGCATCCCAGTCGGGCATGCAGTTAGAACCCGGAAAGATAAAAGAAATCGATCTGGTGCTGAGCACTTCAACAACCGAAAACTTCGTATTCAAGACGCTGTACTATGGCGGATCCGACAGCAAAAAAGCCGCCGGTGATTACGATCAGTTCTTTGAAATATACAATAACTCGAACAAAACACTGTATGCCGACAGCTTATGTATTGCCATCACCACGATGAACCGCTACGGCAACGGCCATCCAACACAAGACAAACGCTACTATTATACTGAAGACGGTCGTTACGACTGGAGTAAAGCCGAAGGCATGACGCTGGGAGAGAAGGCTAACAGCGACTATTACTATGCAAGCATGCTGTTCATGATACCCGGCAATGGAAAAGAACATCCGGTAAAACCGGGTGAAAGTCTGGTCATCGCACGCTTTGCGACAAACTTCAAATCGAAATACACGAATATGAGAGGTACCGTCGTAGAAGTAGCCTCACCCGAACTGACAGTAGACCTGAGTAAAGCCGATTTCGAAGGTGCCTACGAGCGTACCAAAGCACTTACCAATCCGAATGTGCCGGATTTAATTCTGATTCACAAGGGTAACAACACCTCAATGCGTTTATCGAGTAATGGAAAGGAGGGTTACGTGCTGTTCCGTCATCCCTCACCTTCACAACTTCCCATATTCGTCTATCCTGCGATAGATCCCAAAAAGGGCTCGAAAAGCCAGTTTATCCAAATCCCCAACGCTAATCTGATCGATGCGGTTGAAGTGATTTCTCCGACATCGACAGGGTATGTCTCTCCCAAGGCGATACAAAAGAAAGACGATGCCGGATACGCATATGTGAAGGAAGGAGAGTATACGTCTTTGGCTCTGACACGGAAGATCAGTCGTATGGACGGGAATCGCCGTGTGCTTCAAGACATCAACAATTCGGGGATTGATTTTCTGACCATCAAAGCCGAGCCGCGTGCATTTGCCCCGGCCAAATAAAAACATGTTTAGATACACTGCTTATATCATCCTGTTCACAGCGCTCTGCCTCTGCCCATCGAACGTGGAGGCAGAGGCTGTCGACAGTATCACGCATTCCGTGATGACCCATTCGTTGCGGAATGAGGTGTACAGAAGAACGATGGAAACACCGATGAGTGTAAGATTGCTTCCACGATCCTCCTTCGGTCATACAACTTTAGCCTATCAATATGCATCGGGTGAACTGATAAAGGTGCAGATGCCTGAACAATTTCGCGACGTTTCATTGACATCCATCGGGCTATACTCTGCCGAACGATGGCAGGTATACGGGGAGTTCGCTTATCATCGTACCTTTTCCGACAGCGTACAATGGCTCTTGAGTGAAAAGCCTCGTGATGGTATGCCCTATTATTTTGCATCACCACAAAAAGGAAACTGGGAAACGGAAATATACGATATCAACGGGAATTTTAATATCGATCTCTTCCTATCATTTGTGGTTGGAGCCTCCGCATCCATACATTATTTCAAAGGCACCCGTTCAAACGATCCGCGTCCGTCGGCCGAAAGTTTTCGCTCACATTACTATTTATATGCCGGATTAAGACTTCCCAAACTCTCTCTGACCGTCGAAGGCGGGTGGGGCTATGGTACACGCGACAACAACATTGCCTATCGAAATACAGATAACGATCGCCCGATACGCCTCGATAAAATGGCTTATGAATTTATGGGCTTCGGAATCAATCGGAAGACACAAAAGTTTCAGAACAGAGACTTAGAAGCGAATCTCTACGCCCAGCACATCGGCGTGCAGCTGGAGAGCCGGTTAAGCAACACGATGACTGTATGGGGACGCTTGGCCTACGACCGCCAACAAGACAGCATACGCCGTAGCCGTACCACGAATGTCGACCGCAGTCTGCTTTCAACGTATACGGTACATAAAACATCTTTAGCATTGGGGAGCACATGGTCACCCTGCGGCAAGATAAAATGGGGATCCTTCTTCTTTCTGTATCAGGCAAAAGGCTTCGACAAATTGAACAACATCCTCCAAGGACAAAAAAACTATGTATACAATCATACCGATCTCGGATTAAGGACTTGGATGAATGTAAAACACAATCCCCGACGAACAGATTGTTACGGGATAACCCTCAACCGTTTGTCGGAAAGACGAGCCGACGGGTCGTCCGAACATCTTTTCCGCATAAACAGCACGGAAGCAAGCATCATGTGGGGACAGCAGCGGGTCGTACGCTCCTCTTATCGAATCTCATATCATCTTCGTCAAGGGCTGGAAGTCCCGCGCTCCACATTGACTTATCCGGACTCTCAAATAAACATCTTTACAACCGATGTGGCTGTTCCGTTATCTCATTATTATCATACGGATCGTGGTTACACGAATTTGCACGCCGTAATCGGCAAACAGTTCGGAACAAGCCTACTGTACCTATCATTCGATTACAACATCCTATACTTGCTCGGAAACTCTCCTTATCTGAAAGGCGCTCGAAATACTTTCACCTCAGCACTGACCTTGAGCTTCTAACCCTCTACCGCCCTACCGTCTCGCGGTAGAAGTCGAGCGATTCGAAGACGCGCTTCTTGTCCACTTCCTGATCGATACGGATATCGCCGACCCCTCCCAAGAGCACAAAACGGATACGTCCTCCTTCGTTCTTCTTATCGTGGGTCATGCGCTCGTACAAGGCTTCGTAATCGTGGCAGTCGAAAGCGAGCGAGGGGTATCCGCTACGGATCAGATTCACCGTCCGCCGTAAGACTTCGACAGACATCGCGCACTGTTTATGCGAGAGATACAGTTCGCAAATCATGCCGGCGGCCACCGCATGACCATGGAGGATCGGGTGATGCTTGGCAAAGAACAAACTCTCGAGTGCATGGCCGATGGTATGGCCGAAATTAAGCGCTTTGCGGATGCCCAGTTCTTTCGGGTCTTCGTGAACAATGCGTTCTTTGACAGCCACTGAAGTCTCGACCAGCGCGTGCAGTGGTTCTATGTCGATCTTTCTCCCCTCGATCTCGAACGCGAGGAGGCTGTTCAGATGATTTTCGTCGCTGATCAGCCCGTGTTTGAGCATCTCGGCAAAGCCGGAGAGGAGATTGTCACGGTCGAGCGAATGCAGGAAGACCGTATCGATCAGCACGGCATCAGGCGGGTAGAATGCCCCGATCTCGTTCTTCAGTCCGTCGAAGTTAATGCCCGTTTTCCCGCCTACGGCCGCATCGACCGCGGCCATGAGCGTCGTAGGGATATTAAGCGTATGCAGCCCGCGTTTGAACGTAGCTCCTGCAAACCCGCCCAGATCGGTCACCATCCCTCCGCCGAGATTAATCAGCAGAGAATGGCGGGATGCGCCGCTTCGCGAGAGGATCGTCCAAATTCGGGCAACCTGTTCGATGTCCTTATGCGTATCTCCGGGCTCGATCGTAATGACCTCCGCCTGCCTGAGCTTCTGTACGGGCTCCAAAAGCGGCAGACAAGTATCTCGTGTATTCGTATCGGTCAGGATATACGTCCGGTCGTGTTGATGCGACGCAAGATACGACGTCAACTCCCCGACAATATCTTTTGTGATAAGCACCATCGTTTATTTCAACCCGGCTTCTTCAAGGATGGTTTCTATGGCGGCGTTCAGACCGTCTTTCTTTTTGCCGCCGGCCGTGGCGAAATGCGGCTGTCCGCCGCCGCCGCCCTGAATGTGCTTGGCGCCGCTTTTAACGAGTCGTGAAGCATCCCATCCGTCGGCCACGAGCGCATCGCTGAGTGCGACAATCAGTCCGCATTTATCGTGATCCTCGATGCCCGCAACGAAACAGACCCGTTCGTCCTTCCGGCTTTCTCCTTTGATCTGGAAAGCAATGTCTTTGAAGATATCGAGGTTCCCTTCGCCGTTGAAGACAAACAGCTTGACCCCATTCCTTTCGATGGCACGAGACAAGATTCGTTGTTTGATCAGCACCGCTTTTTCTTTGATATATTCGCCCAACTGCTTCTTCAGTTCGCTGTTCTCCTCGATCGATTTGCGGATCGTCATGGCAAGGTTCGGCACATTATTGAACATGGCACGCAACTCGCGGATGGCATCCTGCGCAAGGTAGAACTGTTTCTCGGCGCTCTCGGCCGTTACCGCTTCGATACGACGCACTCCGGCCGCGATCGAACTCTCGTTCACGATATACATCGAACCGATCATCCCGGTCTTCGGGATATGCGTACCGCCACACAGCTCGACAGACGATCCATAGCGGACTACACGCACTTCGTCGCCATATTTCTCGCCGAAGAGCGCCATCGCGCCCATCGCTTTAGCCTCCGCGATCGGGATATCACGATATTCTTGCAGCGGAAAATCTTCACGTATCTTGCGGTTGACCGCCATCTCGACCTTGCGGATTTCTTCATCTGTCAGCTTCTGAAAGTGGGAGAAGTCGAAACGCAACGATTCGGGCGACACGTACGAACCTTTCTGTTCGACATGCGTACCCAGCACTTCACGCAACGCTTCGTGCAGTAAGTGCGTAGCCGAGTGATTACATTCGCAACGGATACGCATCTCCTTGTTGATTTGAGCGGTGAACGTACCGGACACTTCGTTCGGCAACTTTCGGGTCAGATGAACGGGTAAGTTATTTTCACGCTTGGTGTCGATGATCTCCGTCTTCTCGCCGTCCGGAGCGATCAGCCAACCGCAGTCGCCTACCTGTCCACCCATCTCGGCATAGAAAGGGGTCTTATCGAGTACGATCTGATACAGTTCTTTATTTTTTTGCTTGACTTTCCGGTAACGCAGAATCTCCGCATCGCACTCGAAATGATCATAACCGACAAAATCGGTTTCACCATCGCGAAGCACGACCCAGTCGCCGGTTTCGATCGTCGCGGCATTGCGTGCCCGCTCTTTTTGCTTCTGCATCTCCGCATCAAAAGCCTCGATATCGACGGTCATCTGATGTTCGCGCAAGATCAGCTCCGTGAGGTCGAGCGGGAAGCCGTACGTATCGTAAAGCACAAACGCATTCACGCCGTCCAGCATGCTCTGTCCGGCAGCTTTTGCTTCTTCTATTTTTTTATCCAGCATCCTGATACCGGTCTCAAGGGTACGCAAGAACGCATTTTCTTCTTCGCGCATCACTTTGCCGATCAGTTCCTGCTGAGCAACCAGCTCGGGGTATGCCGTCCCCATGGTGTCGATCAGAGCCGGAAGGAGCTTATACATGAATGCTTCGCGTCGGTCGAGGAACGTATATCCGTAACGCACCGCGCGACGCAGGATGCGACGGATGACATAGCCGGCCTTGGCGTTCGAAGGCAACTGTCCGTCGGTAATCGAGAAGGCGATGGTACGGATATGGTCGGCGATGACGCGCATCGCAACGTCTTTTTGCTTATCGGTACCATAAGGTGTCGACGTCATATCGGCAATGGCACGGATGATGGGCTGGAAGACGTCGGTATCGTAGTTCGAGGTCTTTCCCTGCAAGGCCATGCAAAGCCGCTCAAAGCCCATCCCCGTGTCGATCACATGGTTCGGAAGCGATTCGAGTGTGCCGTCGGCTTTGCGGTTATATTGCATGAACACGAGGTTCCATATCTCGATGACGAGCGGATGGTCTTGGTTGACGAGCGTGGCCCCGGGCACCGTCCGGCGTTCGCTCTCGGGACGCAGATCGACATGGATTTCGGAGCAGGGGCCACACGGACCGGTATCGCCCATTTCCCAGAAGTTATCGTGTTTGTTGCCTTCCAAGATATGATCGTGAGGCAAAAACTGTTCCCAGTATTGTGCCGCTTCATTGTCACGATCGATATTTTCGGACGGACTGCCCTCGAAAATCGTCACGTAGAGTTGTTCCGGATTGAGATGCAGACAATCGACGAGATATTCCCATGCCCAACCGATGATTTCTTTTTTGAAATAGTCGCCGAACGACCAGTTGCCGAGCATCTCGAACATGGTATGGTGGTACGTATCGTGTCCCACTTCTTCCAAGTCATTATGTTTCCCGCTGACGCGCAAACATTTTTGCGAATCCGCCACACGCGGATATTTAATCGGCACATTGCCGAGGATAATGTCTTTGAATTGATTCATCCCGGCATTGGTAAACATCAGGGTCGGGTCACCTTTGATAACCATGGGAGCCGAGGGTACGATATGGTGTCCTTTTGACGCAAAAAAAGACAGAAACGATTCACGAATTTCCTTTGCTGTTAGCATATTAATAAAAGAGGAATGCTTGTTAAAACCTTTCAAATATTTTGCAAAATTAGAGTAAAATCTTATATTTGCAACCTGATTTAAAGAAAGACTTTACGAATGGGACTGTTTAAGTCGAAGAAAATATACTATTTATATAATCCGGACACGTTGAATTATGAGCGCGTATATCCAACCGCCAAGCAACGTCTGTTTGCCGTAATCAGGCATCTGAGTGTCGGGCTTTTTTTCGGCGCCGTGGTCTTTTTTATTTTCATCAATACGTTCTCATCCCCCATGGAATCTTTGTTGCAGAAAGAGAACAAACTACTGCAAACACAGTATGAGGTACTCGATTTGCAACTCAGCGAGGCCTTGAAAGTGTTGGATGACATTCAGCAGCGAGACGAGAACTTGTACCGCGCGATTTTTCAGGCCCACTCGATTCCCGAATCGGTTCGTAAATCAGGATTCGGCGGTACGAACCGGTACGAGTATCTGACGAGTCTTTCGAACTCCGAACTGGTGATTGAAACGACGAAGAAGCTGGATATGCTGAAGAAGCAGCTTTATATCGAATCCAATTCGTTGGAAGAATTGATTGCCATGGGTAAAAATCTGGAAGAACGCAGTCGTTGCGTTCCGGCGATTCAACCGGTATCGAATAAAGACCTCAAAAGAACGGCTTCGGGATACGGGATGCGCATCGATCCGATTTACCGTACGCTCCGTTTTCATTCGGGCATGGACTTTTCCGCCCCTACCGGCACCGATATTTATGCCACCGGAAACGGTCAGGTCTCTTTCGTGGGCTGGCGACAAGGGTACGGCAATTGTGTAATCATCGATCACGGTTACGGTTACAAGACGTTGTATGGTCACATGGAGAAGTACTTCGTGCGCGTAGGGCAGAAAGTGACTCGCGGCGAGACGATCGGCACGGTCGGAAGTACGGGCAAATCGACCGGGCCTCACCTGCATTACGAAGTGTTGGTCAATAACAAGCCCGATAATCCTGCCAAATATTATTTCCAGGATCTGACCCCCGAAGAATATGACCAAATGCTCCAGATATCGGAGAATCACGGTCAGGTAATGGATTAAAGCTCTTTCATGGCTCTGAAACAAGAGAAAGTCGAAAAGTTATATTTCTCGATCGGAGAAGTAGCACACTTGTTTGGTTTGAATGAATCCACCCTGCGATTCTGGGAAAAAGAATTCGACGAAATCTCGCCCCGAAAAACGAAAAAAGGAACTCGCTACTATCGTCAGGAAGACATCGAACAAATCCGGTTGATTTATCATCTGGTGAAAGAACGCGGCATGACCTTATCCGGCGCGCGTCGCAGGCTGAAAGACAATAAAGAAGCGACGGTTCGTCTGCTCGAAATATCGGACAGACTCAAAGGAGTGCGCGCCGCTTTGGTTTCCATGATCGAGGCGCTGAACGAAGCAGAAAAAGAACAAGAAAACAAGAAGAACAATTACGAACCATAAACAAAGAACAAATGATAAACAATGACATTTTGGCAGTAGGAATGGTTATTGCCGGTTTGGTTTTAATTTTAGTCGGCGCCAATGCTTTGACCGATGGAGCGGCCGCCGTAGCCAAACGATTCCGCATCTCGAACTTAGTGATCGGTCTCACGATTGTGGCCTTCGGTACTTCGGCCCCGGAATTGGCGGTAAGCGTCGTCTCCGCCTTGAAAGGAAGCCCCGATCTGGCCATGGGCAATGTGGTGGGCAGTAATATTTTCAACACGCTCCTGATTGTAGGATGTACGGCAGCGATCGTTCCGTTGGGAGTGCTTAAAAGCACGATTACGAAAGAAGTTCCCTTATGTATTTTAGCATCGGTCGTGCTGCTGGTATCGGCCAACGACATCTTAATCGATGGTGCGACCGAAAATATCCTCACCCGTTCCGACGGCGTGATTCTGATCGGTTTCTTTCTGATATTTTTCGGCTATACGTTTGCGATTGCCCGTAATCACACGGAAGGAGACGAGACGGAAACGGTAAAAGATATGCCGATCTGGAAATCCGCCCTGTTTATCGTAGCCGGATTGGCCGGGTTGATTTACGGCGGACAGTTCTTTGTCGACGGTTCTTCGCAGATTGCCCGAAGCCTCGGCGTAAGTGAGTCGGTCATCGGACTGACGCTGGTGGCCGGAGGCACGTCGTTGCCGGAATTAGCCACCTCGGTCGTGGCGGCATGGAAGAAGAACCCGCAGATGGCGATCGGGAACGTAGTCGGTTCGAACCTGTTCAATATCTTTCTGGTACTGGGCGTCAGCTCCTCCATTTACCCATTGCGTGTACAAGGCATTACGCTTCTCGACTATGCCGTTATGCTCGGCTCCTGCGTGCTGCTGTTCATCTTCGGAAGGTTCTTCAAGAAGCAGATCATCACGCGTTGGGAAGGCATCGTCATGGTACTCTGCTTTCTGGCCTATATGACGTATTTGGTGCTGAATGCTCAGGCAACGACAAGCCCGGTGTAAGGCGCTGTTTTCGGTACGCAAACCCGATCGCGTCAAACGTCGGAAGGCTTTTCCCAATCCGGCCAATCTCTCTCTGAGGTGAAACGGAAGACCAAAAAGGTGAAACAGATCACCTCGGAGATGAAACGGAACACTAAAATGACGATACGGAATACCAAAATGACGATACGGAACACCCAAATGACGATACGGAACACCCCGGAAAGGATATGGAAGACCTCGGGAGGTGAAACGGAACATCAAAAAGGTGAAACGGAAGACGAATTTGGAGAAACAGATCACCTCGGAGACGAAACGGAACACCTCCGGAAGTGAAACGGAACCTTAAAAAGGTGAAACGGAACGTCAATCAGGTATAACGGAAGGTCAAAAAGGTATAACGGAAGAGCTTTGAGGTGAAATGAAAAGCCTCCAAGGTTAAACATATCGTCGATACGGTCAAACGTTTGGCATAAAAAGCCAATGGTTTAGCCCGATTTCTTAAAAGCTTTTCGATTTCATTTCTTTTTTATCCCCGTTTTTAATCCAAATTACGCGATACACTGTTCGGCGTTTACCATTAATAACTATTATATCAGGCTTACAGCCCTCTGCCGGGATGCGATGTCTTTTTCCCCAACGCTTTGCATTGGGCTGAATTAAGGCGCCCTTTCAGGGCTTTTGTTTAATTGTTAATTGTCAATGGTTAATTGTTATACCGGGTACATGGTTCGGCGTGTACCATGCATAACCATTGACAATTAACCATTGACAATTATTTAACTAAGGGCTGAAAGCCCGAATTATTTCAGCCCCATCCCGTAAGGGTGGGGTATCAACATCCGGACCTTGTTCGGAGGGCTGAAGGCCTGAATTAAATTCATGCTTATTTGTTCTATCGCGGAATCCGGGTTTAATCCGCAATTCGGGCGATTGATTTCACGTTTTTAATTTTGGAAAGGATGACACACATTTTCTGAATATCTTCTACATTGTGTACCATCATTTTAATTTTTCCTTCAAATACTCCGTCTTTGGCTTCGATAGATAGTTTCTGAATATAGACGTTGAAATCTTCCGAAATCGTTTTCGTAATCGTGTTTAAAACGCCCAGAGAATCGATTCCTTTGATTTCGAGGGTGGCTTCGAACGAAGTATTGATATGATTGCTCCATACGATGGAAAGAATCCGTTCGCCGAAACTGCTTTTCAGGCGTGTGGCGATGGGACAGGATATTTTATGCACGACCACATTGCCGTCGTCATTGATAAAACCCAATGCTTCATCGCCCGGAATGGGTTTACAGCAACTGGCAACGACATAATTTCGATCGAATTTATTTTCGCTGAGCACATAAGGTTTTTTCCGGTCGTACTGCGAAAGTTTCTTTTTATGATTCTCCGGTAAAACGGTTATCTGTATTTCTTTCTTCTTCCCTACCCGAAGCGCCTGTTTGAGATATTTAAAAAGCACATTGTCCGTCTTCTCCTGAATCACTTTTTTCAGATTATCCGAGAGAAGCACATCGCCTTTTTCAATCGCATAACAGAAATCCTCACGCGACGAAAATCCGTAATAAATCGCCATCTTATCCATCCGTGAAGTGGTGGGTTCCATACCGGCTTTCTTGAAAGCCTCCAACAACTTCTGTTCTCCTTCCTTCACCGTCTCTCTGCGTACGCGCTTGAGATAAGCCTCGATTTTGGTCCGCGCCTTGGCCGTAACGACATAATTCAACCATTCCGGAAGCGGTCGTTGCGATCGGGAAGTCAGAATTTCAACCTGATCTCCATTCGATAACGGATGGCTCAACGGAACAAGCCGGTGATTCACTTTGGCACCGATGCAGTTATTCCCGATATTCGTATGCAGGGTATATGCAAAATCAAGCGCCGTGGCTCCCTGAGGAAGGGTCTTGATGTCGCCTTTGGGCGTAAAAACAAAAATCTCGGACGAGAAAAGATTCATCTTGACCGTATCCAGAAAATCGAGCGAATTCGGATTCGGGCTTTCCAATATTTCGGTAATCGTAGCCAGCCATTTATCCAGCTCCGTATCTTCTTCGATGTTTTTCTCTTTATATTTCCAGTGAGCCGCAAAACCTTTCTCGGCAATGTCATCCATCCGCCGACTGCGAATCTGTATTTCGATCCATTGCCCGTCAGGCCCCATCACCGTGAGATGAAGCGCCTGATAACCGTTCGATTTCGGACGACTCACCCAGTCTCGAAGACGATCGGGACGGATGCGATAAATATCGGTAATGGCCGAGTAAATATCCCAACAAAGATTCTTTTCATCCACGCCTTCTTTCGGCTCGAAGATGATGCGAACGGCAAAAAGATCGTACACATCTTCAAACGGAATATTCTTGGCCGTCATCTTATTCCAAATCGAATACGCCGATTTGACACGAGCACGCATCTCATACGTCAAACCCATATTCTGTAGCTTCTGGTCTACGGGCTTGGCAAACTTTTCGAACAGCCGCTGACGGGCAGCCTCGGTAGCTTTCAACTTCTGATTGATGTTCTCGTATTCCTGCGGATGTTCATACTTGAAACTAAGGTCTTCAAACTCCGTTTTGATGGCAAATAATCCGAGCCTGTGTGCCAACGGAGCATACAAATACAACGTTTCGCCCGCAATCTTATACTGCTTGGCCGGCAACATGGAAGTAAGCGTACGCATATTGTGCAGACGGTCTGCCATCTTAATGAGGATCACGCGAATATCACTGCTCATGGTCAGCAACAACTTGCGGAAGTTTTCGGCTTGCGCCGATGCCTGCTCATCAAAAATAACTCCACTGATCTTCGTCAGTCCGTCTACGATCTGAGCAATCTTATCATCGAACATGTCACGAATATCCTCGACCGTATATTCCGTGTCTTCCACTACATCGTGCAACAAAGCGCAACAGATGGAAGTAGAGCCGAGCCCCATCTCATTACATACGATACGGGCCACTGCCAAAGGATGCATGATATAAGGCTCTCCCGAACGACGCCTTACTCCTTTATGCGCCTGACGGGCAAAATGAAACGCTTTGGTGATACGTTCAATCTTCCGTCGGTGATTCGTATGAAAATAATCATCCAGCAAACGGTTGAATTCCTCCTGCACCATTTGCTCTTCCGTAGCGAGCAGCTCTTCTTGTGTATTCATGTTTTTTTCCTCTATCACCCTACCGGTATCTTCAATATCTGACCGGCATGAATGGTTGAACTCTTCAACCGGTTAGCCGACTGGATTTTCGCAACCGTAACTCCCGGATATTTCCGGGCAATCTTCATCAGGGAATCTCCCGATCTTACCTTATACGACACATATCCTTTCCGACTATTCGTTGACTTTTTCTGACTTTGAGATTTGACGGTTGATGAGGACGATGGGGTCGTCTGAGAAACCGTCGCCGCGATTGCCGCCAAACTACCGCTTTCTTGCTGTGTGCTCGCTCCATAACTGATACCTCCGTTATCGACGTGAATCACCAGCCGCTTTCCACGCGGCACCCGGTTTGACTTCAACCGGTTCCATTTGCGAATATTTTGGGCCGTAACCCCGTATCGATTCGCAATGATATAAAGATTCTCACCGGATGCCACGGTGTGCTTGATCGTCTCCTTCGTTGAGTTCGTAACGCCCTTTGCCGCGGCAGACAGTTCACCTTCGGGCATGCTGTTTCCCAAAAGCTCTTCCGCCCGATGAAGATTGATCGTATCCTGATGATCAATATAAGCATACGTGGCCTGCACGGGCAGTTTAAGTACGGAAGGCCTGATGTTGCCCGGAATAATCTCGCGTTTATACTGCGGGTTAAAAGTCCTCAGAAGTTCCATGTCTACTTTCAGAAGATCGGAGACCTGTTGCAGATGTAGCATTTTTCGGACCATGACCGTGTCCGAAGCAACCGACAGGCTCGTCTGCATCGGACAGAGATTATGCTCGCAATGATACGTCATAATATACGTTGCGGCAATAAAAAGAGGCACGTATGAGCGTGTTTCCTTCGGTAAATAGGGAAAAATATCCCAAAAATTCGTTCGTCCCCCGGCGCGCCGGATCGCTTTGTTTACATTACCGGGGCCGCAATTGTACGAGGCCAGCACCAAATGCCAGTCGCCGAAGGTCGCATACATATCTTTAAAGTAACGACAAGCCGCATGAGTGGATGCATACGGGTCTAATCGTTCGTCAATCAGACTATTGATCTCCAATCCGTAGAGTTTTCCGGTAGGAAGCATAAACTGCCAGAGGCCGGCAGCTCCGACCCTCGACAAAGCCCGCGGATTGAGTGCGCTCTCGACAACAGCCAGATATTTCAATTCGAGCGGTAAATCATATTGATCTAAGATTTGTTCGAAAATCGGGAAATACAAATCCGCCATCCCCATCATGTACCGTACCAGGTCGCGACGACGGTCGGCATACAGGCTGATACAATTACGTACGATCGGATTATAATCGAGCGGAATAATACTGGGAATACGGGCTAACCGGTCGCGGTAAATTTCATCGGCAAAATAAACGTTTTCATGGTCGTCCAGACAATGCTTCTCCGTCTGTGAGAAATACTGGGCGTGCCAGCCTTGAAGCAAGGTTTTCACATTTTCGTCCATTACTTCAGGTATCAGTCCGATCGCTTCATAGGCCGAGTCGGCCGACAAAACGGAGTAGCTTGTCATGTCCGGACGGGAACCGCTGCGATCGCCTTGGGCCGAAACAGCCGACACCATCAGACTGCATATCCATAGGGCAAAAAGAATCTTCTTCATATCATTAAAATTTTATACTACAATTGAGTCCGTATAGTTGCGGACTGTAACTTGTGCGAGGTACCACAACAGGCTCGAGATGCAAAGACAGATCGCTCGATATATCGAAGTCGAACAGCTGTGCATCAACGTAAGAATCTGCAATACAAAGAAAATACCACGCAACGGTGAGAATAATACTCAGATCGCGATAACGACGGTAATAGTCTTTTCCGCTTTTCAGATTACTTCTGAAGTTCGCATTCGAGATATAATCTTTCGGGTCCCGGCCTGCCGGCACAAAATTCTTCCAACTCGAATGCCACGTATCGGGTTTCACCGGGTCATCCGTGACGATATGCAGATAAGCTTCCGAATAGTCCCGATAGTTTTTGTTATTCCACGTCACGGCATAAACGAATCCCATGAATCCTCCGTACACAAGAGGTAATTTCCAATATTTCCGGTTATAAATCTGCCCCAATCCGGGAAAAATGGCCGAATAAACAACCGCTTTTTTCGGATTGGGCTTGAACGAAACAGGCGTACGGCTCATGCGCACGGTGTCTATCCCCTGCCATGGCTCCATAGCTACATTGGCCGGTATACGGATCGTATCTTCTGCCGCCGTAATCACTTCCTGCGCTTTTCCTTCCGTAGAGAAGCCCATCCAGCCCACGACACACAACCCAACACCGATTATTTTCCGACACCGATCCTTCATGAGATACCTCTCTCTTGATTTATCCTTCTTTCATACGGTCTAAAAGTCCCATGATACTTTCCAATTCTCCTTCCGACTGAAACGGTATCGTGATCTTTCCTTTTCCGCTTTCTTCGTTGTATGTCAGCTTTACCTTCGTTTGAAAGAACGATGACAGATGCTCCTTGAGAATTTTAAATTCTTCCGGCAGAATTTTGCGGGAAGGTTGTGGCGAGGGCGCCTCCTCCTGAGGTTTCACTTCTTCTCCGGCCAAAGCATTGCGCGCCAGCTCTTCTACATTTCGGACGGATAATCCTTGCGTGATGATCTGCTCATAAAGGGCCAGTTGGACTTCGGGATCATCGATCGAAATCATGGCACGTGCGTGCCCCATATCAATCCGTCGATCTTTCAACCCGACTTGTATCTCTGCCGGAAGTTTCAAGAGACGCAGATAGTTGGCAATCGTTGTCCGTTTTTTCCCGACACGTTCGCTCAGCTCTGCTTGTGTGAAACCATTCGAATCAATCAGCTTCTGATAAGCCAGAGCCGTTTCGATCGCGTTCAAGTCTTCCCGTTGTATGTTTTCGATCAGGGCTATCTCCGCGATGTTTTCATCGGCAGATGTTTTAATATAAGCCGGTATTTTTTCGAGTCCGGCTTTAACAGCCGCGCGATAACGACGTTCACCGGCAATGATCAGGTATTTGCCCGCGCCCGTATCTTTCAGGATAATGGGTTGAATAACCCCGTAAGTGCGAATTGATTGAGCAAGCTCGTTGAGCGTATCTTCTTCGAAGATCGAACGGGGCTGGTCCGGATTGGGTTCAATCTGTGCCAGCTCGATCTCGTTGATCGAGGAAGAGCCGCTTGTCGTCACTTCGTCGGGCGGCGTAAGAAGCGCCTCTAACCCGCGTCCTAATCTGTTTTTATTCGGTTTTGCCATCTGTTATTTATTTTTCTCAATGATTTCCTGTGCCAGTTGCATGTGATTGGCAGTCCCTTTCGAGTCCGCATCATAAAGCAAAATGGGGCTTCCGAAACTCGATGCTTCCACTAATTTGACATTTCGCTGAATAACCGTTTTGAACACCAAATCCTGAAAGGGGCGTTTCACCTCTTCATAAATCTGGTTAGCCACTCTCAGACGCGAATCATACATGGTAATCAGAAAACCTTCAATTTCCAACGCCGGATTTAATTTCGACTTGATAATCTTAATCGTGTTCAGCAATTTACTGATTCCTTCCAGCGCAAAATATTCACACTGAACAGGGATAATAACCGAGTCGGCAGCCGTAAGCGCATTCACCGTAATCAGTCCCAACGACGGAGAACAGTCGATCAAAATGTAGTCATACGCATTTTTTAATGGCTGAATGATCCGCTTTAAAATTTGCTCTCGCTGCTCCATATTCAGCATTTCGATTTCTGCCCCTACCAAATCGATATGTGACGGAAACACATCCAATCCTTCCAATTCGGTCTTTACGATTGCCTTCTGCGGTTCCTCACCATTGATAAGACATTCGTAAAGAGAACAGTCCAGATTTTTGATATCAATACCTAATCCCGAGGAGGCGTTAGCCTGCGGGTCGGCATCGATTACCAGCACCTTTTTCTCTAAAGCCGCTAACGATGCAGACAAATTGATGGTCGTGGTGGTCTTCCCAACACCGCCTTTCTGATTTGCTAATGCGATAATTTTTCCCATAGTGTTCTTTTGTTTTTATTACAATCGCGCGTATTTGTTTCCGTATTTTATCCCTGCTATTGTAACTTGCAAAGGTATGGATTTTTTTTTATTTTCACTTCGCCGTTGCTCTGCCTTATCGAAAGAACTCCGCCAAAGCCCTCTCAAACCGCTTATAAATAATATGTAAAAATCAACAAACCACACTATTCCCCTCTCGGTCAGATCTACATAGAACGCTTTCTCAGAAAGTATCCTGACATGAAACCACACAACAGCCTGAAAATTTATACATGACTCAATTTTGTTTCGTCTTTGAAGTAATGTAGCGAATCGCTTCTTCGATGATGGTGTCTTTCCCTTTCTTCATGTCTTCACTCTTCATGTCTACTTTGATATCCGGGTCGATACCGTTTTCGGTATGTTGTTTCTCGGCATCGAGCATGGGAGAGGCTGAAAAGCGCACCGTCCATCCGTTAGGAAGCTCAGAGTTAAAGGGGAGTCCGCTCCCTCCTCCTGTCCGGTCCCCCATAATAGTCACCTGATCAAGAAGCCGCATTTTATTCACAAAGTCGTTCGTCGCACTGTAACTGTGGCGGTTGGTCAGCACCACGACCGGGCGCATCCAACGAAGGCGGTTCGAGGGCTCCAGCTCGATCGGGTATGGTTCGGAAAAAGCGTCATGCGCAGGTCCCGTCTTATGGAGGATATATCCGGCAACGATTTTCTTTTTCAGAAAGCGCGAGGCTATGCGGTCTGAATTCGTCAGTGAGCCGCCACCGTTATCACGCACATCAATGATCAATCCTTGGCATTTCCGGAAAGCAAAAAGAACTTCGTCCAGATTTTTCTCCCCGACACTGTTCGAGAAACTTCCGTAGTAAATATAGCCGATTTTCGTTTCCGGTAATTGCAGGTACTTCATCCCCCCGGCAATCGAATAACGGGTTCCGAGGTAGTTCTTTTGTATTTCCCGATTAAAGTTGGAAGGATAATCTTCGTACCACGACCAGTAACGGGCAACATTAAACGGCGATACGAGATTCGTATGCCCGTCCTTCAGTTCGGCCAGCATATTTCCCAACAAATCGAACAGCTTGTATCGATCCATCGTATCCGTTACCTGAGGGCTATACTTTTGATAGACCTCATCCCAATTCACATCTTTATATCCGAAGAAACAGTAATGTTCATCCATGATGGTCCAGAGCGCTTCGAAATTGGCACGCGCATCCATCGTATAATCATCCGCCTTCTCACACGATGAAAACAACACCCCCACAAAGAGTAACAGACCTTTTAAATAATGTTTCATCCCTCAATAATATGCACTTTGATACAAATGCGTTTTTCGAAGACGCTTACCGCCCAGCGAGATCAGTTCCTTCACCATCCCGACCATAAAACTGTGCGACACATAATTGGCGTGAATGCCATTCACTTTCGTATGATAAAGATCATTCAGATAGCCCAAACGAACCGTCCAATTGCCGACAGGCAAATCGACTGTCAGATAGTTACGGAGAGCCCACTTATTGTGCAGAGAAAAGAATTGAACAACACCGTCCGAATTACCGACACCGAATATTTCGTAATACGACTGTCCGTAATGCGGCGAAAAAAGCGCTCCCGCTATCGGAATATCGGTCTGGTAACGTGCCGTCAACGGATAATGACGCAGACGAAAAGTATAAATGGCTGCTGCCGAGAGACTCATATCCAGATCCACGTGTAACGCTGCCAGGTTGTTGCCGTTTTGCATGTTATAGACAAAACCGAACATAGCGCCGGCCGAGCCTCCCGCCAGAATTTTCAGTCTCGGAGCGGGACGGAAATGATAATGCAAGCCGTAAGCATAATCGATGAAGCCCGCATAAGCGCGACTGGTTCCCGCAGGATGACCCACAGTCGACAAATCGAGGAGAAGCGTCTGCTGCCGGGAGATACGCGGACGTATCAGCTTCATCCGTTCATTCAGCACGTTGATCCCCCAACCATCGTATTTAATGGCCGAGAGGTAGGTGTTCTTGATCTTATATCGTCCGCAACCGATCAGTGTCGCCTCATTCACAGAACGGGGCGGCTCATCCGCTTGTGCACACAACGAAAGAACGAATACCGAAAAAAAAAGGAAACAAACGGTTTTTCTCATACATTTATCTTTCTATTCTTCTATACATCAAAGAGGTTCATCTGTTCCTCACGTTCTTCCGGTTCTTCATCGTGTATGGTTGCCGGCCTGTTCTCTTCTTCTTTAGGAGCAAAACGCACCGGTTCCAGCTCATTAACAGTCTCTATCTGATAGGTGCTGATACGTTTCCCTCTCGCTTTGACACTCTTGACGCCGATAAACTGTTCGGCATCGACTGTCAGCGGCTCACGGAAGCTATCGTGTCCCCCGAACAGCACTTCGATGCGAGGATACGCCTCGTCGGTAAGCAGGAAGAGGCGGTGCTCCGGGTTCTCTCCCATCAGATTTTGTCGCTTCCCACCGGCATCGAGCTGGAAACGTTTGAGATAAACGTATTTTTGGTCGGCATCGTAGAGCACGGCCGTCCATATCTTACGACTGTCATACCGTTCGATCAGGAGGATATTTTCTTCATAATGATTACTCAGGTCGAAGTCGGTGGTATAAAATTCTCCACTGCGGAGCACGACCAGAATCTGGTCATCGCTCTGGAATTCTCCCAGTTCTTCGCCACGGCCATCGTAGTTGAGGCGTAACACATCACGATCGAACCATACCTGACGTCCGCCAAGTGTAGAACTACCTTTCTGCTTCAACGTAATTTTATGTATCTCGGCTTTCGTCAAAAGATTTCCCATCGAGGCACGGCCTTTGATTAAAATCTCGCTGAAATCTTTCTCGAAAACGAGTGTCTTCTGACGCAACTTGGGTTTAAGAATCACTTTTACCGTCTCGGCCTCTCCATTCGGATTAGCACTGAAATAGAGGATACGCGAGCCTTCGACACCTCTCGTTACGGTATATTCTTTATCGCGCGTAACCCCCGTAACGGCAAATCGCTTGATAAAGTTTCGCCCTATTTTTCCGTCACGGTAGATGACATTGTAAATCGTACGACTGTCGTTCCGTTTGAAAACATTGACGTAAATAACGCCCTTGCCGACAAAGATTTTATCGCTCACGCGTATAACCTTATATGTGCCATCGCGGTAGAACAGAATGATATCGTCGATGTCGGAACAATTGCAGACAAACTCGTCCTTTTTCAAGCTCGTACCGATAAATCCTTCGTTACGGTCGATGTACAGTTTCTCGTTGGCTTCAACCACTTTCGTGGCCTCGATGGTGTCGAAACTGCGGATTTCCGTACGTCGCGGATAAGCAGCACCGTATTTCTCTTTCAATAACGAAAACCACGCCACCGTATAGCCGACCATATTGGCCAGATGTTTTTCAACCTGCGCGATGTCTTTCTTCAACTGGGCGATCAGTTTTTCGTTTTTGTCGGCGTTAAACTTCAAGATGCGTCCCATTTTGATCTCCATCAGTCGAAGGATATCGTCGCGGGTGATGTCACGGATCAGATCGGGTTTGAAAGGCTCCAGTCGTCGGTCGATATGCGCCACGGCCTTATCCATATCCTTCGCGTTCTCAAACTCCGTATCTTTATAGATGCGCTCTTCGATAAAAATCTGCTCCAGCGAAGCGTAAAAGAGCGATTCGAGCAATTCACTTTTCTGAATCTCCAGTTCACTGCGCAACAAGCTCAGTGTCTGATCGGCCGAGTGACGCAACACATCGCTGACCGACATGAAGCGCGGCTTGTTGTCTTCGACGACACAGCAGTTCAGATAAATGCTTTTTTCGCAGTCGGTAAAGGCATAAAGCGCATCGATCGTCTTATCGGATGATACGCTCGGCGCCAAATGAATCAGAATCTCGACATCTTTGGCGGTATTGTCATCCACTTTGCGGATTTTAATTTTGCCTTTATCGTTCGCCTTGATGATCGAGTCGATCAGCGACCCGGTCGTGTGACCGAACGGGATTTCCGTAATGACGAGCGTTTTATTGTCGAGCTTGCCGATCTTCGCACGCACTTTGACCATACCTCCGCGACCACCGTCGTTATATTTCGAGACATCGATCAACCCACCCGTCTGAAAATCGGGATACAATTTGAACTCCTCACCTCGCAGATGTGCAATTGAAGCGTCGATCAGCTCGTTAAAGTTATGCGGTAGAATTTTAGACGACAGTCCGACGGCAATACCTTCGGCTCCCTGAGCAAGCAACAGCGGAAATTTGATCGGTAAGCTAACCGGCTCTTTATTACGACCGTCGTATGAGAGTTTCCAAAGAGTTGTTTTAGGGTTGAACACCGTCTCGAGAGCGAATTTCGAGAGGCGCGCTTCGATGTATCGCGGTGCGGCGGCGCTGTCGCCCGTCAGGATATTCCCCCAGTTTCCTTGGCAGTCAATCAGCAGGTCTTTTTGTCCCAGCTGCACCAAAGCATCGCCGATCGACGCATCGCCGTGCGGGTGAAATTGCATCGTTTGCCCTACCACGTTGGCCACTTTGTTATAACGGCCGTCATCGATCCGCTTCATCGCATGCAGGATACGCCGCTGAACCGGTTTCAATCCATCGTTGATATGCGGTACGGCACGTTCAAGAATCACATACGAGGCATAATCGAGAAACCAGCTCTGATACATACCCGGCAGATGATGGACCGCGTCGCCTCCTCCCTGTACAGTGTAGCCGGAGCGTGAAGGCAATACGTCTCCTTCTTCTACGATCTCATCCGACTCCGATGTTTTAGATATTTCATCGTCAGAATATGCGTTTTCATTTGCCCGGACTTCTTCGTCGGGCTGCATTTCTTCGTCTCGTTCTCGTTCAGTCTGATTCTCTTCTGCCATGTGCTTAGCCTCTATCATTCACGCCCTGCAAATGTACATGAAAAAGTTGGAATCGCAAATAAAGCCATCCGCTCGTCGGACGCAAATCGACCGTATCTTTACGCACCAAAAAACCGATGATTGACTCTCTCAATACGAGGATTACAATCCGTTTATAAACAATGAATTTAAAAGGGCAAAATTCTCCTATAAGACCATTTAAATTGTCTTATAGGGGAATTTAAATGGTCTTAGCAGAGAGTTTAAATTGTCTTAGCAGACAATTTGGAGAGGCTACGCAACAGCCACATATTGTCTTGTAGCCGGCATCAATTTGCACCCATCCAACACTCGTTTTTCTACAGAAAATATGAAGCCCAAATTAGGCGATATACGATTTGAGATGTACCATGCATAACCATTGACTATTAAATTATATATATCAGATTTACAGCCCTTTATTGAAATACATTCTTCCCCCCCCAACGCTTCGCATTGGGCTGAATTAACACGCCCTTTCAGGGCTTTTACAGCTGTCAATGATCAGGTTTCACCGTAATTTAATTGTTATGGAAAAATGAAAAACGAAGAATGAAAAACGAAAAGTCCTCATTTAATTGTGAATGGTTATTCTTTACTGCTTTAACTACTTTGACTACTTTTGACTACGTTTTTCACTTTTCACTGTCTTTAAAAACAGATTTGCGGATTTCGATTAAAACGCTTACCTTTGCTCGCGATTTTTGAACATCGTTTCCAAGAATCGGTCCCATAGCTCAGTTGGTTAGAGCACCTGACTCATAATCAGGGAGTCCTTGGTTCAAGCCCAAGTGGGACCACGCGTTGGATGCATTTGTGCAAAATGCTTTTTTAGAGAATGTATGGAGATGGAAAAAACCGTTACGTATCAATCGGAGAAGGGTTTTTCAATACACGACGTGGAGAGGCTGCTGTTGGAGCAGAGCCATCTAAAACTATCCGCAGAATCGTTGCAGAAAGTAGAACGTTGCTTTACTTTTTTATGTGATTTTTCGACCGATAAAGTGATTTACGGCATCAATACCGGTTTCGGTCCGATGGCGCAATATCGCGTGGACGATAATTTCCTGAAACAACTGCAATATAATATCATCCGCAGTCACTCGACGGGAGCCGGCGAACCATTGGCTCCGATCTACGTGAAAGCAGCCATGATCGCAAGGTTATCGACCTTTTTACAAGGCCATTCCGGCGTACATACCGACCTCGTCCGACTGCTGACCGAGTTTATCAACCGCGACATCTGCCCGTTCATTCCCGAACACGGGAGCGTAGGAGCAAGTGGCGACCTCGTACAGTTGGCACATATTGCCCTGACCCTGATCGGCGAAGGTGAAGTTTTCTACGAAGGCAAGCACCGGCCAACGGCCGAAGTGATGCAGAAAGAAAAACTCGCTCCCCTCAATATCTACATTCGGGAAGGGTTGTCGGCCACGAACGGCACCTCGGTCATGACAGGCATCGGACTGGTGAACCTGATTTATGCCAAGCGACTACTGAGCTGGTCGATCGCCGCCTCGGTGATGATGAACGAGATTGCATCATCATACGATGACCTGATGTCGCCCGCGCTGAATGCGACTAAACGACACGAAGGACAGCAGGAAATCGCCCGCGCGATGTGCCGGTGGGCGGCGGGAAGCCAAGCGATGCGTAAACGTGAGATTGAAATGTTTCAACGACATACCGAAAAAGTATTCAGACACAAGGTACAGGCCTACTATTCGCTGCGTTGTGTACCACAAATATTAGGTCCGGTATGGGATACGATCGTACACACAGAAAAGGTGCTCGTTGACGAGCTGAACTCGGCTTGTGACAATCCGATCGTAGACCCGGAGACACAATACGTCTATCACGGCGGCAACTTCCACGGCGATTATATTTCGTTCGAAATGGACAAGCTGAAGATTGCCGTGACCAAAATGACGATGCTGGCGGAACGACAGCTCAACTATCTGTTTCATAATCGAATTAACGACGACATTCTGCCACCGTTCGTGAATCTCGGCGTGCTGGGGCTGAACTACGGTTTGCAAGCCGCGCAGTTCACGGCCACGTCGACAACGGCCGAATGCCAAACGCTCTCTAATCCGATGTATGTACACAGCATCCCGAACAACAACGATAATCAGGATATCGTCAGCATGGGCACCAATTCTGCCTTGATGGCAAAAACGGTTATTGAAAACGGTTATCAAGTGATGGCAATCCATTTCATGGCGCTTGTGCAAGCCATCGACTACCTGAAACTGCAACCGCGGATGGCGGAAAAAACGCGCGCCGTTTACGACGAAATCCGCTCGTTCTTTCCCGTATTTACGGACGATACCCCGAAATACCGGGAGATCGAAACGATGGTAACGTATTTAAAATCTTCAGAAGAAAAAGATAAGGCATGAAAGTTCCCGAAAAATATTACGACGAAATATTCGAATTTAACGGGCAGTGGGATATGTTGTCGAAATGTGGTCTCAAAATTCTCGATAAGGGAGGGAAAAAGACGGTCATCGTCACCGAGCTATATCAGGACAACCCCGGCACTTCGGTTACGTATGCGGGATATGCCTTAGCTCGTCAGATATGCGAACGCAAAAATCTCGACTTAAACGACATCTGTTATCTGGAATGTAACCCCGATACGCAGTCGAAGCTCTCGTTCTACGACGAGGAGTATTTTGAAGTGACCTTCCCCGAAGCAACGGGAGGGAACGGCCGGGCAACTTACCGCCAACTATCGAAAGACGAAGTCATGGCTCTATTCGCATAACCCGTCAAACGCATGAATATCAAGCCCAGCATAGAGACGCAACCGGCCTCAGTCATCAAACAGTTTCAGGAAACGAAGCTGACAGTCGCTTTAGCCTATCTCTCCGATCATTCGGCTTTCTACCAACGGATGTTCCATGAACATCGCATCGATATAAAGAAAATCAGGACGCTGGAAGACCTGACAACGATTCCGTTTACAGACAAATCCGATCTCCAGACATATAACAAGGATTTTATCTGCGTACCGCAACATAAGATCGTGGACTACATCACCACGTCGGGTACGCTCGGCGATCCGGTGACGTTTGCCATGACGGATGCCGACCTCGACCGACTGGCCTACAACGAACAAATCTCTTTCCAATGTGCCGGTGCCAAGCCGGGGGATATCTTCCAGCTGATGACGACCATAGACAAGCGGTTTATGGCCGGACTGGCGTATTTCCTCGGTATACGCAAACTGGGAGCGGGTATCGTTCGTGTCGGGAACGGTATCCCCGAACTGCAATGGGACACGATCCGACGCATCTGCCCCGACACGATTATCGTTGTGCCGTCATTTATCCTGCGCATCATCGAATATGCCGAAAAGCACGGCATCGATTATCGCCGTTCGAGTGTACGGAAAGCTGTCTGCATCGGTGAGAACCTGCGCGAACAGGACTTTTCACTTAACTTGTTAGGGCAAAGCATCCGCGAGAAGTGGGACATCGAACTGTATTCGACATACGCTTCTACCGAGATGGCCACCACTTTCACCGAGTGTCATTGCGGATGCGGCGGGCATCATCACCCCGAACTGATTATCTGCGAATTGATCGGTGAAGACGGGATGCCTGTCGAGGAAGGGGAAGAAGGGGAATTGGTGGTGACGACACTGGGTGTCGAAGGGATGCCGCTGCTGCGTTTCAAGACGGGCGATCTGGCACGCTTCCACCGTGAGCCGTGCCGCTGCGGCCGCACAACCATGCGTGTTAGCCCCATCATCGGACGACGCAACCACATGGTCAAATACAAAGGGACCACCCTCTACCCGCCCGCCGTCTTCGATGTATTGGATCAGACGCCTTACGTCGAGAACTATGTGATGGAAGTCAGCGATAACGAGTACGGAAACGACCGGATCGTCGTCCGGATCGGACTGCGTGAACAGCCTTCGTTCGATGTGACAAAAGAATTGAAAGACCGCTTCCGCGCCCGCATACGGGTAGCCCCGGAGATCGAGATCGCCGAAGTCGGAGAGATACGACGCATCAATTATCCGGACATGAGCCGCAAACCTGTAAAATTCATCGACAAACGCAAACACACAGCGAATCATGCACCATAAATTCGACGATATCCGCCCTTTCTGCACCTCGGAAATACCGGAAGCGATGCAGGTCATTGCCGAAAGCGAGCATTTCGAACTACTCGCACGCTATATCTTTCCCGACAGAGACATCGAAGAAGTGCGTGAGATGATACGAGCCATCCGGACAACCGACGAATTTCAAATCAACGTGATGTACTACGTGAACGAACAAATCGTTCGCCGCTCGATCACCCAACTGACACAAAACAGTTTCGCCCACCTCGATCCCCAAAAACAGTACCTTTTCGTCTCCAACCACCGTGACATCATGCTCGACTCGTCACTGCTCCAGTATATCCTTCATATCAACGGTTTCCGTACGACGGAGATCACTTTCGGCAGCAACCTGATGCGGGGAGCGCTCGTCACCAACATCGGACGAGCCAACAAAATGTTTAAAGTGATACGTAGCAGCAACCTCCATGACTTCCTGAAGAACTCGATGCACCTCTCGGAATATATCCGCTACACCCTCACGCAGAAAGACGAATCCATCTGGATCGCACAGCGAAACGGACGCACGAAAGACGGTCATGACGCAACGGATCAAGGGATTATCAAAATGTTTTGCATGAGTGACAAGTCCGACTTAGCCCATTCTGTCGGAGAACTGAATATCGTGCCCATGGCTATTTCGTATCAGATCGAACCGTGCGATATCCTCAAGACACGTGAGCTGTATCTCTCACGAGATGGTGAAAAATACGTCAAGCAGCCGGATGAAGACTTGAACAGCATCCTCACCGGCATCACGCAACCTAAGGGACACGTACATATCAGCCTCGGTGAACCGATCACATACGAGCAGCTCCCATTCGATCACCGCCATGCCAACGAATTTTATAAAGGGGTTGCTTCGTTGATCGATCAGCAAATCTACACGCACTACAAGCTCTACGATAACAACTACATCGCGCATGACTTGCGCAGCGGCACATCGACCTATGCCGACCGCTACACCCTTGAAGCAAAGAAGACTTTCGAAGAGCGCTGCAACGCAATGTTGCAACAACTCGAAGGAGACCGAGACACGCTACTCAACATTTTCCTCGGCATTTATGCCAATCCGGTAGAGAACGCACTCTCTTGTCCTGAAAAAGGTTAACAGTTAATGGCGCACCTCCTCTACATGTCTGATTGTATTTGATTTGCATAAGCCTTGGTAATTGACAATTAAACGCCCCTCGGCATTTCATCCCTCCGAACCAGATGATAGGTAACGATTACCCTACCCTTGCGCAATGAAGATGAAATATCTCGGGTTTACACTCCTTACATGCCCCGGAAAGGATTTAATCAACTGATTTATTTATTGTTTATCGACTGACTGCTAATTGCAAATACAATTTGTAAAACCCGTAAAAAAACTTGTGATCAATCTGATGAGTGAATGCTGACTAATAGACGATGAAAGCTAAACAACTCAATATTTATAATGTGAAGGAGTAAAGATTCAACAAAAACAGCAAAGAGAAGAGCACGGAATGAAACAAAAAAAAGAGGGCATTTTAAATAAAATGTCCTCTTCTTATTTTCTGTGCGAAACGGATTTACTCGGCTTTCGGTGCTTCTTCAGCCTGAGGTGCTTCGGAAGCTTCTTCAGCCGGTGCGGTAACTACGGTTTCTTCCGCTGTTGCTTCTTCCGCAGCTTCTTCTTTAGCCTTTGCCTCGGCGGCGGCAGCCAACTCAGCCTTTTTCTTCGCTACCACTTCCGCTTTTGCCTTGTTCACTTCTTTCTCCGCATCCAGACGGGCTTTCACTACGGCTTTCGATTTTTCTCGTTCCGCATCTTTCACTTTCTGTAAAGAGAGTTTCTTCTCCGTCAGCCACGACTGGAACTTTTCCTCAGCTTTAGCCTCGTCGAATGCACCTTTCTTTACCCCGTCGAGCAAGTGCTTTTTCATGCACACGCCTTCGCGCGAAAGAATCATACGCGCCGTGTCGGTCGGTTGCGCGCCTGTCTGTAACCAATACAAAGCTCTATCGAAATTCAAATCTATTGTGGCAGGATTTGTGTTCGGATTATAAGAACCGATCCTTTCAATAAACTTTCCATCTCGTGGAGCCCTGCTGTCTGCAATAACGATCTGATAAAAGGCGTAGCTTTTACGACCGAATCTTTGCAATCTAATTCTTGTTGCCATGTTTGAATAATTAAATAAAACTTTGTTCGTAAAAAATTGAGCGGCAAAGATACGCATTTTTTTTATACCTCCGCCTCTTCCGACAGAAAAATCAGGCTTTTCGGTTGATAATTTATAACGAGCGTTTAACACGAAATTACGTCACGTTGTTGTAGCTTTGCGACGATAAAACGGAGATAACAGGTATGAAAATAAAAAGATGGAGCATGGTGTTCGGACTGCTACTCATAGCAGGGACGTTGCAGGCGCAGACGTATGAAGAAATGATTCGCAGAAGTTACGAGTACGCGGATCAGGGCGATTTGCCGGCAGCTGAGGAGGCGTTGAAGGCAGCCATGCATGCCGAACCGGCCAATAAGAACAACTTCGCCCTGCTCTCGAATCTGGGAACGATTCAGCGACAGCAAGGCAAAATGGATGAGGCGCTCGTGTCGTATGCGGCTGCGCTCACTCTGCAACCGAAGAACAAGTTAATTCTTTCGAACCGTGCGGAGCTTTATGTCGAAATGGGTGAGACAGAAAAGGCGCTGAGCGATTATCTGGCGTTGCTGCTTCTCGATCCACTCGATCTCGATGCGTATTACCGCCGCGGGATGTTATATATAGAAATGAAGGATTATATGTTGGCCGACGAAGATTTCGAGAAGATCATGTCGATCGACAAAGAGTCGGAGCAAGGCCGTTTCGGGTTTGCCGTACTTGATAAGGCACGTGGTAATTACGAAGACAGTGAAGCCATTCTCAACTACCTGATTGAGAAATCGCGAACTCCTCTCCCCTATTACGTAGAACGTGCCGAGCTATATTTTCTGATGAAAAAAAACACACGCGCCATGGCCGACTTGAACAAAATCTTTGCCGAAGCGAAAGACGTACCGGCACACTTATACGTCTTGCGCGGCAAGATTAAACTCGCGCAATTTGAGAAAGAATCGGCTGCAATCGATTTCAAAAAAGCGCTCGAACTGGGTTATGACAAAGCCGCAATCGACGAATTCATCAAAATGACTTTTTAGCGATATCCCGCTTTATACCGGATAGTTCTCTCGGTTAAACGGAGCATATTTCGGTTCCATCGGCTCATACGCGTCGTCGTCCCAAAGGCTGCTGGTAATCATCAAGTCAGCGCTGTAACGGTTGCACGCGATGGGTACGTTGTGAACGCGGCACTGTCGCAGGAGCATCTGGATGTCGGCCTCGTGCGGCTGCGGGTTGAGGTCGTCGATCAGGAATACGGCGAGATTGATCTCCTTGCGTACCACCATGGCGGCAATTTCGGTATCTCCCCCCATCGGGCCTGAGTGCATACAGCGGATGTTGCTGTATTCGATGCCCCGCTTTTCGAAGGCGTCGCGAATCAGCGTGCCGGTCGTGCCGGTGCAAACGAGGTTGTGTGCAGCCAGAAAGTCGGCGTTGAAGACGGCCCAGTCGATCATATCGACCTTACGGTTATCGTGTGCTACGAGTGCTATCGTTAATTTCTTTTTCATTATATCTTCAGTTTTTATATCGTCTTACGCGACAAATGTAGTGATTTTTCTGTTGTAGCGAAGTGCTATTCGTTATTTTCGCGAAGTAGGAAGCATAGATCGCGCACATCGGACAGCTTGGCTGTTTGAGGGGAAGCAAAGACGGCCGGTCGATGTACAACACCTCGTTCCACCAACTCGCCAAGGATGTCCCACATGACTTCGTGGTAGAAAATAACCATTGCTTCATGCGTATCGGAAAAGCCGTATTTGTGAGTGATGGCTTCGATATCGATCTTTGTTTGGAGCGCTTCTGTAAGTTTGTCGCTAATCGTCTCGGCAAAAACATGAATGCTGTTTGCTTCGGAATCTTCAATAATCGGGATGTTGATGGAACCATCCGGACGGATCACTCCGATTTCGGTAAAAAATGAGAATGCCGAAGGTTCGGAAACCTTATCGTTTGCATCGATTTCTTTCAAAAAAGCGTTCAGGTTCTTCGAGCTGAAAAGAGGGCTTGCCATACGAATCAGGTCGTCCGACCAATTGATTTTGAGCGAATACTTTCCGCGCGCGTTCATTGTATTTGTTCCGCATTGCAAGGTTTTTCGCTTGTTGTACAGTATCCAATAATTGCCCTCCCACGATTCGTGACTCTCTTTGTTGCGTCCGGTCACCATGTTTTCTTTTTCCATCACTTTCCAGATTTTTCCGTCGAGGACGTAAGAGAAAAGGAGGCTGAATGCATGATGGGGCATCCCTTCGGACGAAAGGTGCTCGACCAGATTTCGACAGTCGTCGACGATTTCGGGGACAAGTATTTTTCCGGTCTCGTATGAATCGGCTCGTAAGGCGCTTGTTTGCAAACTGTCGAGAATGGGGATCGTTGTCCGGTACGTGTTGCCATCGCGCTCGATCAGGCGTTGCGACTGTAAGAGCAGGATTTGGTTCTCGCTGTGTGGGATACCGGTGGCAGCAAGCTCCTCAAGTGTCATTGGGTGGCGTAGCACCAACAATATCTCGTAATTGTTGCTGTTTTTAACAACCTGACGAGGATGTAGAAATTGCACGGCGCAATAGCATATATCTTCGACACGATCGAAAGACGGAAAACGACCGGCGTTTTGCGCCAGGGTCAATTACACCCAACATAATAACATCACGGATAAAGAGGATAACTTTTTCATGATTTGTCTATTTATGTTATTGTCTTTTTATTGTAATCATGCTGTCCGGTACGATCATCTTCAGATCGGCTCTGACTTGATGCTTCGAGGTCGAAGTCATCGAAACCGGTAGCCGAACGAAAAAGTCACGTCGTTTTGATAAATCTGCGATTCAGACGGTTGCTTTTCCCGTAGTTTATTGATAAATCCCGTTTGGGCATATACGGAGAAGAAAACGCGCCGGTGCTCGACATAGAGTCCTGTTCCTGCACCAATGTCGAACGGTCTGAAATCGCGGGTTTTCCATTCGTGACGCTCCCGCTCTCGTGTGGAAACGGAGAAGAACGGGCCGGCTTGAATACCCATCTGCCAACTGCCGAGATTGATCTTATACACTAAATTAACGGGTAACTGAAGCGAGTAATAGTTGCATGTATGTTGCCCTTGTTTTCTGTTATCGTTGACCAAAAAGATATAGCCGTATGAGCCGCCCTGATTGACGAATGCAAGTTCCGGACAGATGGAAAATTTGCGTGAAAGCGGGATGTCGGCCAACCCGGCTACGCTGAATCCCAACCGGCCGCCATACGTGACTTGGTCGTCGACAATCTGCGTCAATGAGCTGTATGATAAACCCGCTCGGGCACCCCATGTAATCTTGGCTTCCATCGCCCACGAAAGCAGGCACATCATCAGTATTAATCCTCCTTTTTTCATCTTCTTTCATCTGATTTGCAAACAAAAGTACTATTTTTTCGAGACCCGACCTATTTATTACTAAAAAAAACGAGTAATGATGAAATTTCTTGCCGACTTCCGAAACATCTCTTATCTTTGAATCGAATTTAATCATCAATAATTGCATAGAGTGTAAAATTTATGATACCGTTTGTCCATTTACATGTACATTCACAGTATTCACTGCTCGACGGACAGGCTTCCATCGACGCGTTGATCGAAAAAGCGCAGAGCGATGGTATGCCGGGTATGGCGCTTACCGATCACGGAAGCATGTTTGGCATCAAAGAATTTTACAATAAAGTTCAGAAAAAAAACAGCAAACATCTTGCTACGATTAAAGACTGCGAAAGCGAGCTTCGGAAGTTAAACGATAAAGATAACCCGACAGCCGAAGAAACGGATCGTATGCAAAAACTTTCGGAGAAGATACATGAGAAAAAAAGAGAAATCTTTAAACCGATCTTAGGTTGTGAGTGCTATTGTGCTCGAAACGGACGCTTTAACAAAACGGCTAAAGAAGACCTCGGAGGGTGGCATCTGATTGTTCTGGCCAAAAATCTGAAAGGGTACAAGAACTTGATTAAGATGGTTTCGCTCTCATGGACGGAAGGATTTTATCGTAACCCGCGCATCGACAAGGAATTGCTTGAAAAGTACCATGAGGGGCTGATCATCTGTTCGGCATGCCTCGGAGGTGAAATCCCGCAGTTGATTATGCGAGACCGGAAAGAAGAAGCCGAAGCCTCGGTGCTTTGGTTCAAAAATCTCTTCGGCGACGATTACTATCTGGAGCTGCAACGTCACGAAACGCATGCGGCGAATGCCGACCAGAAGACTTTCCCGAAGCAGGTGGAAGTCAATAAGGCGCTGATTGAACTGGGACGTAAGCATAGCATCAAAATCATCGCGACGAATGATGTGCATTTTGTGAACGAAGACGATGCCGAAGCGCACGATCGCCTGATCTGCCTCAGTACCGGCAAAGATATCGATGATCCGGCACGAATGCGCTACTCCAAGCAGGAGTGGCTGAAAAGTACGGCCGAGATGAACTCGATTTTTGCCGATGTCCCCGAAGCCTTGAGCAATACGCTCGAAATTCTTGATAAGGTGGAGTTGTATTCCATCGATTCGCCGGCATTGATGCCTTTCTTCGAGATCGACCCTTCGTTTGGCACAGAGGAAGAGTATCGCGAGAAATATACGGCCAAAGATTTGATGGACGAGTTTAACGAGACGGACGCCGATGGCAAAGTAACGGATAATTATTTGCGTCTCGGCGGTTACGAGAAGGTGATCCGCATCAAACTCGAAGCGGACTACCTCGAGCATCTGACGCTTAAACGGGCTATAAGCCCGAACCGTTATGGCGAAAATATACCGGAAGAAGCCAAAGAACGTATCGATTTCGAACTGCAAACGATTAAAAGGATGGGATTCCCCGGCTATTTCCTGATCGTGCAGGATTTCATAACGGCTGCCCGTGAGATGGGGGTGTCTGTCGGACCGGGACGCGGGTCGGCTGCCGGATCGGTCGTCGCATACTGTTTGGGGATTACCGATATCGACCCGATCCGATACGATTTACTGTTCGAGCGTTTCCTCAATCCCGATCGTATTTCCATGCCCGATATCGACATTGATTTTGATGACGACGGGCGGGGCGAAGTCCTGAAATGGGTGACGGAAAAATATGGTCAGCAGCGTGTGGCGCATATCATCACCTACGGTACGATGGCGACCAAACTGGCGCTGAAAGATGTGGCGCGAGTCCAACAACTGCCCCTGAAGGAGTCGAATCGTCTGGCTAAACTCGTACCCGACAAGATTCCGGATAAGAAGCTTACGCTGAAGAATGCCATTGAGGCCGTACCCGAGTTGAAGGATGCGGCCAACAGCATGAATCCGATCCTGCGCGATACGTTGAAGTACGCTCAGAAACTGGAAGGCAATGTACGGAATACAGGTGTTCATGCCTGCGGTGTGATTATCGGACAGCAGGATATTTCCGATATTGTGCCCGTTGCCACGGCCGAAGATAAGGAAACGAAAGAGACCTTGCTCGTTACACAGTACGAAGGTTCGGTTATTGAGGAAACGGGGCTCATCAAGATGGACTTTCTTGGTCTGAAAACCCTGTCGATCATTAAAGAAGCGATCGAAAACGTCAAACAGACGACCGGCAAAGCCATCGATATTGATAAAATTCCGATCGATGACAAGCAAACTTACGAATTGTTCTGTCAGGGAAAGACCGTCGCGACGTTCCAGTTCGAGTCTGCCGGCATGCAAAAGTATCTGAAGGAATTGCAGCCGACCGAGTTCGAAGACCTGATCGCGATGAATGCGCTCTATCGTCCCGGACCCATGGATTATATTCCCGCGTTTATTGCGCGTAAGCATGGCCGGGAAGAGATCACCTACGACATTCCCGAAATGGAGCGTTATCTGAAAAATACGTACGGCATTACCGTTTATCAGGAGCAAGTCATGTTGCTTTCGAGGTTGCTCGCCGGCTTCACCCGAGGACAAAGCGATACGTTGCGTAAAGCCATGGGGAAAAAGCAGATTGACAAGATGAATGAGCTGAAAAGTAAATTCTTTGACGGCGGACAAAAAAACGGGCATAATGTAAAAACGCTTGAGAAGATTTGGGCCGACTGGGAGAAGTTTGCCTCTTACGCGTTCAATAAGAGTCATGCTACGTGCTATTCGTGGGTGGCTTATCAGACGGCGTATCTGAAAGCTCATTATCCGTCGGAGTTTATGGCCGCCGTGTTGAGTCGTAACCTTTCGAACATCAAGGAAATTACGAAAGCGATGGACGAATGCAAGGCCATGAAAATTCAGGTATTGGGGCCGGACATCAACGAGTCGCACCGTAAGTTCGGGGTGAATACGAAGGGAGACATCCGATTCGGGCTGGTGGCCGTTAAAGGAGTGGGAGAAAGTGCGGTGCAGGCCATTATCGAGGAGCGTGACAAACGTGGGCCTTACAAGGATATTTACGATTTCGTCGAACGCGTCAATTTGAGCGCATGCAACAAGAAAGCTTTCGAAAGTCTTGCACTGGCCGGGGCATTCGACGCGTTAAACGTGGCACGTGAACCGTTCGGAATGCCGAACGAGAAGGGTGAGACTTTTATTGATGTTATTATGCGCTACGGAACAAAATACCAGACGGATAAACAAATGTCGTCCGCCTCGCTGTTCGGGGATGATCATGCGATACAGATTGCACGTCCCGAAATTCCGAAATGCGAGTCGTGGAGTGTGCTGGAACGACTCAATCGGGAGAAAGAGCTTATCGGCATTTACTTGTCCGCGCATCCGCTCGACGAATACCGCATCATCCTGAATCACGTCTGCAACATGACGATGAAAGATGTGGACAGCCGAGAATGGGAAGATTTTCAGAACAAGGAACTTTTACTTGGCGGTATCGTGACGGGCTATCGTGAAGGAATCACGAAGAACGGAAAGCCTTACGGTATCCTCAAGATCGAAGATATGTCGGGCAGCGGAGAGATGCCGCTTTTCGGCGACAATTATATTAATTTCAGCAAGTACGGCAAGGAAGGGCTTTATCTTTATATAAAAGCGGTGGTTCAGCCGCGAAGATGGAAAGAAGCCGAGCTTGATTTTAAAATCAACTCGATTCAACTGTTGCAGGACGTGAAAGATTCGTTGATTCACTCCATCAGTATATCGATCCCGATCGCTGATTTGAATGAGGAGGTGATCAGCGAATTGTCCGCCTTGATGAAAAGCAATCCGGGCAAGACGCAGTTGTTTTTCAACGTCACCGGAAGCGACCATGTGGCACTGAATTTCTCGTCGCGCGACATCAGGCTGAACGTAACGCAAGAATTGCTGAATTTTATCAACGATTCGGATCATTTGGATTTTACGATCAATAAATAATTTTTCAACCAATTAAAAACAATAGAGTTATGGCATTAACAGTAACAGATGCGAATTACAAGGAAGTATTGAATGCAGGGAAACCTGTAGTATTGGATTTTTGGGCAGAGTGGTGTGGTCCCTGCCGGATGGTAAGTCCCATCATCGATGAGTTGGCTGCCGAATACGAAGGCCGCGTGACCATCGGAAAAGTAAACGTCGACGAGAATGACGATGTGGTTTCCGAATACGGAATCCGCAACATTCCTACGATTTTACTCTTCAAGGACGGCCAACTGGTCGACAAGCAGGTAGGCGCCACGCAGAAGGGCGCACTGGCCGAGAAGATTGACAAACTGCTCTGATCAGTTTTTTTGATCACGAGTCCGGGCTACGCTATTCATGAGCGTTTGCCCGGACTGAGTTCCGTTTCATTGAAAATTATCCGGATATATTTGACCAGATTGTTTTTTTACCCTACCTTTGTGTCCATTACAAACTTAGATAAGCCGCGCAGCATGAGATCAACGCAACAATATCTGCTGGCACATGGCATCAAGCCATCTGTTCAGCGCATAGCCATTATGGAATTTCTGTTTAAACACCAGACGCACCCGACAGTCGATGAGATCTATACGGAGTTGTTGCCGCACATTCCGACATTATCCAAAACAACCGTATATAATACCCTGAAACTTTTTGTTCAACAAGGAACGGCCACGCAGATTGATATTGATGAAAAAAATGCCCGGTTCGACAGTATCATGGAAGCGCATGGACATTTTCGTTGTAAGGCATGCGGGTGTATTATGGATATTTCGTTGCCCGAAATTCATCACCTACTCCCTAAAAATACAGACTTTTCGATCGATGAAGCCTATGTAAACGTAAAAGGTTTGTGTGCGGCATGCAAGTCCGGGCAATCCTGTTGAGTTATGGGCTGGCAGAAGATGGCTATGAAGGAGTATGTATTCGATTAAGAGTGGACTTGTTCGTTCCGATATGCTTATTATAAGAACACGACATCAGATAACAGATACGAATATATTTATAGAATGCAAATCATGAAAACATTGAAAATCTTATTTTTACTGCTTTTTTTAGTCGGGTTTGCCGGCTGTTGTAAAGAGGAGGCCGAGGAGATTGATAATCCGGCAGTAGAGGCTTTTGTCCAGCAACTGAGGACAAAAACGTATGAGGCCTCCATGAAACTTCCGCAATTTACCCATAAGGATATTCCCGCCTTGCTTCGGTACAGGAATGAGAAAGAGATGATTACTCATTTTCCCAGAAATCCGATTTCTTCTCTCGAACTCTCTGAATGCAAGTTGGGAATCTATATGTTGTGGACGATAGAAGGGATTCGAACCGAGACGATTAATCGGGACGGTCTGTTAGGTGGTTTTCCATCGCAGAATCCGCTGTTGGCTTTGCGGAATGATGCGGAATTAAAATTCGTGCGCACGGATGTTTCCCATCGTGAGGTTGCAAAGGCTTACGCAGACTGGTGGGAAAAGAATAAGGATAAAAGTGCAAAGGAGTTAAAAAAAGAAGACCCTCTAAAAAATACGGATTACCGTTGGTTTTAGGATTTTACCGTGCAGCATGAGATCAATGCGGTAATATCTGCCGGCACATGGCATCAGGCTTCTGTCCATCTCATAGCCATTTCCGGGCAAACTTCTTGAGCTTATCTGCTTGAGGGGGCTTGTTTCTTTATTACATAGTTAAGAATATATAACGCAGTCGGCTGTTTTGTTAACGCGGTCGACTGTTTTATAAACGCATTGTGAAGAATATATAACGCGGACGACTGTTTTGTTAATGCGGTCGACAGTTTTATAAACGCATTGTGAAGAATATATAACGCGGACGACTGTTTTGTTAACGCGGTCGACAGTTTTATAAACGCATTGTGAAGAATATATAACGCGGACGGCTGTTTTGTTAACGCGGTCGACAGTTTTACCAACGCATTGTGAAGAATATATAACGCGGACGACTGTTTTGTTAACGACGACGCTTGTTTCATTAACAACCGTGCTCGTATTATAAATAACGGCACTTGTTTTAATCATGACGATGCTTCTTCTATCAACACAGATGGTCATATTTTCTCCGGACTATTAAAATATTTCTCCGAACAGGCTGTTATGAATATTCGCGAAAGGTGTTTATCTTTGTACAATTCGAGAACTCGTCATGATGGATTGAAAATACATAGTGTAATAGAAAAAAACACCAAGAATGATTACGGTTTTAATAATCTTATTGATTGTGCTCGCGCTGATCAACATCTTCCTTACGTTGAGGAAGGGCGAGAACATTCGTGACGAGGAACTGGAGGAAAGACTAATCAAGATGGACGCCGATCTTTCGCGAATGGATCCGCTGATTCGCGATGAATTCGGCCGAAGCAGGGAAGAAAATCTGCGGGCGGCAAAAGAAAATCGGGCGGAACAGCGGCTTTCTTTGAAATCGTTCGAGGACAGTTTTATGCATCATGCGAAGGATTTCAATTCGTTTCAGAAAGAAAAGTTCGAGACGCTGATCACTCGGCAGGAGAGGATGAAACAGGACGTCGAGGGGAAGTTGAAAGAAATACGGGACACGGTAGAAGGGAAGCTGAACAGCATTCGCGAAGATAACAGCCGAAAACTGGAAGAGATGCGCAGAACGGTGGAAGAGAAACTGCAGGAAACAGTCGAGAAACGGTTTAACGAGTCGTTTAAGTTGATTAGCGAACGATTGGAAGAGGTACATAAAGGATTGGGAGAGATGCAATCGCTCGCTTCGGGAGTGGGGGATTTGAAAAAGGTGTTGACGAATGTGAAAACGCGGGGAAATTTGGGAGAGATACAGTTAGGAATGATTCTTGAGCAGATTTTATCGCCCGAGCAGTATGAGCAGAACGCAATCGTGAAAGAAGGTAGTCAGGAGAGGGTGGAATATGTAATCAAGCTCCCGAATCGTAACGACGAGGAGAAGAGTTTGCTGCTTCCGATCGATTCGAAATTTCCGAACGAAGATTATCAACGGTTGATCGAGGCGTATGAACGTGCGACGGATTTGAGTCCGAAAGAATTGGAAACGATTGCAAAACAGTTTGAGACTTCGATTAAAAAGAATGCGAAGAATATCCGGGATAAGTATATTCGTCCGCCGCTGACGACCGATTTCGCGATCATGTTTGTGCCTACGGAAGGTCTGTATGCGGAGATTTTACGTCGGACGGGGTTGTTCGAATCTTTGCAGCGGGAATTTAAAATTACGGTCGTAGGGCCTACCAATCTGGTGGCGTTTCTGAGCAGTTTACAGATGGGGTTCAAAACGCTGGCCATCGAAAAACGTTCGAGCGAGGTGTGGGAGATATTGGGCGCTGTAAAGACGGAGTTTGGGCGTTTCGGGACGATTCTGGAAAAGACGAAGAAAAAGTTGCAGGAAGCGACAAATGTAATCGACCGTGCGGGAGTAAGATCGCGAGCAATTGAGCGTAAGTTGAGAGCTGTACAGGCACTTCCGCAGGAGGAGTCGGTAGCGGTACTGGGTGAAGCGATCGAGACGGAAGAAGAGACGTGATTTTTGGATCAGATAAAAGTCAAACATATCATTAAATAATAAATACGATGAAAAAAACAGTTTTACTTATGGTTGTTATGCTGACAGCTCTCTCGTACAAAATGGCATCGAAGGAGCAGAGTTTCGATAAGCAGCATGAAATAGAAAAAAAGTATCAGGCAAAAGCTCCTCCTACTCAGTTCTTCGGAAAGGAAGCGTTTGATAAAACGAACGAAACGATCATCCGTTGGTTAGGCATGTCCGGTTTCCTGATTAACAGTCATGGCACTACGATGATGATCGATCCGGTTCTTAAAGATTTCGATATGCCTTTATTGATCGATATGCCGATTGAAACACATACGGTACCTCATTTGGATGCCGTCTTGATCACACACAGCGATAACGATCATTACAGTGTTCCGACTTGCACCGATTTAAAAAATGTTACGGACGTTTATCATTCAACCGAATATGTCGATTCAATTATGAAAAATCAAGGCTTACCTTCTCAGGGACATCTGATCGGCGACACTTTTTCGGTGAAAAACATCCGTGTTTCCTTAACCCCTGCCGATCATGCGTGGCAAAATGATTATCCCGAAGCCAGAAACGGCAGATTCTGGAAACAGGCAGACTGCGCAGGCTTCCGGATCGAGACGCCCGACGGATCCATATGGGCCACAGGCGATTCTCGCTTGATGCCCGAACATTTGCAAATGCCCGTACCGGATGCGATATTATTCGATTTTTCGGATAGTGAATGGCACTTTACGTTCGAAGGCGCGATTCGTCTGGCTAATGCTTATCCCGATACCCCTTTGTTGCTCCACCATTGGGGTTCGGTCGACGCACCCGATTTTACTCCTTTTAACGGCGATCCGGAGAAGCTGAAAGCAAGGGTAAAGAACCCCGAAAGAGTCGTTCTTCTGGCTCCCGGAGAACCTTATAGGCTTAGAAAACTTGATAAGTAAGACAACGCCTTCCCTTAAAAAGTAAAAAAGTCCGTTTTGCTTTTATCCGGGCATACGTTCTGATCTGTTAAACTCTTTAATCGTATAAAAAATGAAGCTATTATTTAAAATTATTTTGATTAGCATTTCAATGCAGGTATATGCTCAGCATGGAATAACTTTTAGTGTCGAAGAATTGTCAAAGCCGCGAGAACTTTTGTCTGTGCAATCGTATGAGGATATATATAAAAGTCTAATCTTAAAAGATGCAGGTTTTTCTCAGTGGGAGATTGAACAAAAAGGAATCGATTTTCAAGATTCGATCTTAGCAAAAAGTAAGGCACCGGACAGTCTGGTGAATTTCGGTTATCATTCATTTTTTCAGGGAATGTATCATGCGTATGCCCATCATCGTCCTTTTGTGCTATCGCCCGATATGGTCTGGCTGTTGATAAGTCAGGGATTTGCAAGACATGTAAATGCAAATCCGGAGACATTACGCGAAAAATTCGTCGATTTCTCGGATAAATCTACCTTGAAAGTGCTGGCCGAAAAGGATTTATTGAAAGATTCTATTGACTGGGAAGCGCTTTTTCCACAGTTTACGTCTCTGATCGCGACTTATACGGGAGAAGAATTGATACATACGTTGACTGCCGATTTTTCTACGACAACAGCCGTTGAAAAAGTAGCTTCCGAAATTACGATTATGGAAGCGACGGAGCCTTATTTTGAGTTTGTGGTTCTTTATATCGTCTGCGGTATTCCCGAAATAACGTTGCAGGGGACAACGGAAGACTGGCAGAAAATACTTACCAAAACGAAGCATCTCAAGAAGTATGATTTGGCTTGGTGGACCGACGAATTGGAGCCTGTTTTGGAAGAATTTGTCAAGGCTTCGCAAGGAAAGGTGGATACTGTATTCTGGAGAAACATGTTTAAGTGTCATTCTCAGAAAAAATATGGTTTGCCGGATGTGATTGATGGTTGGATCGTGAAATTTTTTCTATATGATAAATACGGTAAACGGAATAATTTGAATAAACTTATCGGAGGAGATAAATTACCTGAAGAAATGGTGAAAGTCGATCTGAAATACATCCGAAGATACGGCACTCATTCGGAGGAAACAATGCTGGAGCTATGGGCCGGCTTTATCGGACTGGAACAAAACGCGGAGACCTTTGCTCTTACCCCCAGAATCAGTTGGATGATTAAGAAGAAGGACGTGAATAACGAAGGGCTTCACAAAAAAATGGTCTCGCAAAATATTCCCGGAGAGGAGGGAATAAAAATAGAGATCGAAGAAGTTCCGGAACATTTGAAGAAGTTTAACGAAATCTATTCGTTACATCTTCGTTTTAGAAATCAAGTCTCGATACCGGAATGGCTGAAGGAAATAAGAATCGGCAGACTTCAGATAGACGGAAAGATAACCGATGAAGAAACGGAAAAAATACTCCGTTGGTTTCCTGATACGGAGCTAAAAATAAATCGCGAAGAGTATCATCAAGGGAAAAACGGATGGGTCTGCATTTCAGGGAATAAGATACCGGAAGAAGTGCTTAAATTAAAGGAAATCTGGATTCTTGAGATATGGGATGCGGAATATAAAGGAGAGAAACCTATATGTCCGGAGACTTTAAAGGGGAAAAAAATCGATCATTTGATATTCGTCAATGAACCCTCACCCGAAAATCTGAAGAAATGGGTGACATTCCTGCCCGAAACGAATATATACGTTAGGGGAAATCGAATCAATCATGCGCGTGAATAGAAAAAGACGATTGATTTTCAGAGAGGTTTGCGTACAGCCTTTGGTTGACTCTTTTCGTGTCTCGTTTGATCACTTAAGAGTCAACGTTCAGGCTTTCGAGTAAAACAAAATCGTGCGTTTGTCTCTCGTTCAAATCAGCCCAAGCATCTTACTGCGCGAGAGGAGGCAGGCGCCGATCACGCCGGCACGCTCTTGAAGACGGGAGAGCTTAATCTCCGTGTCCTGACTGACAAGATTCAGGGAGTATTTCTTGATGGCGCTTCGGATGGGCAGGCGGATATAGTCGCCGGTTGCGGCGAGTGCGCCCCCAAGTACGACAAGCTCGGGATTGAAAATATTGATCAGTCCGGCGATGCTTTTTCCGAGATTCAACGCGATCTGTTCGAGGATGTCGATACAAAGAACATCTTCTTTCCGGATGGCCTCGATCAGATCGGCCAGCGAGACGGGTTCGCCGCTTTCGAGGCGTGGTGCCAAAATGGTGCTGCTACCTTCCTTATGGCGTGCCACAAGGTGCCGGTAGAGCGCTGCCCCCGAAGCCTCGGTTTCGAGACATCCTTTTTTGCCGCAATGGCAGAGAATCTCGTTATCGAAAAGGCAGAAGTGTCCGAACTCGCCGGAGAAGCCCGATTTTCCGTAATAGAGGCGTCCGTCGACGATGATGCCGAGCCCCAGTCCCCACGTCAGGTTGAGGAAGAGGACGTTCTTCTCGCCCTGTACGACGCCCTGCATGTATTCGCCGTATGTCATCGCTCGCGAATCGTTCTCGACGTACGTTTTAATGCCGAGTATTTCTTCGAACAGTTCGGCGAGCGGCTTTTCTTCGAAATAAAAAATGCTGTAACTGTAGCCCGACATGGGATTGACGCGCCCCGAAATGTTTACGCCGATGGCCAATATTTTGGAACGAGGGATGGGCAGCACATTGATAAATTGGGCGATGATCTCGCACAGAACATCTAACGCTTCGCGTGTATTTTCGAGTTTATAGGGAACGTTTTCGTTCATCCTGAGGCGTCCGCCCTTGAAATCGACGGCTGCCAAATGCACGCGATCGCGCATCACATCGACTCCGATAAAGTAACCGGAATCGGGATTCAGTCCGTAGATGTTCGGCTTACGTCCACCGCTCGTGTCTTGCTTGCCAAAGTCCAGAATATAGCCGTCTTCCTGCAGTTCGCCGATAAGTTTGGTGACAGTCGGTACGCTCAGATCTACTTCTCTGCACAGTTCGGCGATTGTGGTATCGCCATTCGCAATATAATACTGAATGATTTTCTTCTTCAGCATCTCGGTCCGATTGTTACTCTCGGCAGTAATCAAAAACTTTGCTCCCATATCTTTCGATTGTCGCGCAAAAGTAAACACTTTATCTCCGACGTACAATTTTTTTCGGATTATTCGGTCGTTTTTGGGGCAGGATTTCCTTTCAAACCGAGCGTTTCGGTTTCTTCCGCGAGGTGACGTGTTATCGATTCTCCCAATAGAAAAAGCCTTTACGCCGGTCTCCATAATTGGAGCACCGGAGCAAAGGCCATGGAATGCGGATGCGAATAAGGTCTGTTGCTTTTCTCGTCTTTTACGAAGTAATGATTTCGTTCAGAGACTTCGGAATCTCGATTTCTTCGCAACAGATCGAAGCGATTCTTTCGTGTCCTTTTTCCGTCAGGACAAAGTACATCTGTCGTTTATCCGTCGTCCCGAGGATGCGGGTAATCAATCCTTTCTCCTCGACCGAGGCGATGACTTTCGACGTGTTCGAGGGAGTCAGTCCCAACAACTCGCCCAGTTCACCCGACGATAAACGCCCCGACTTATGAAGGGAGCAAAGAAGCATCCCTTCGTTGAGGCAGATCCCGTAGCGTTTCACGAAGCGCTGCTCGAAGGCGATGATGCTTCGCTGCACATCCCTGATTTTACATAATTTGTCCATGTTCTCCGGCATCGCACTTACTTTTTCAGCAGGATCTCGTCGATGGCTTTCTTCAATTCGGCTTTGCCCATGGCGCCCATGCTCATCTGAGGTTGCTCGTTCATCGGAACGAACAGTAACGACGGGATGGAACGGATGCCGAAGGCTGCGGCCAGCTCTTGCTCTTTCTCCGTGTCGATCTTGTAAATCACGATGCTGTCGCCATATTCGGCAGCCAACTCTTCGAGAATCGGAGCAATCATTTTGCACGGACCGCACCAGGAAGCATAAAAATCGATCAAAGCCGGCTTATCGCCCAGATATTTCCATTCCGACGGGTTCGTCTCATAGTTCGCTACTTTCGTTAAAAATTCTGCTTTTGTTAATTCTACTGTTTTCATTTTTTCTTCGTTTTCAGAATGATTATGTTTTGCTTCTTTGTTGCCGCAGGCGATCATCGCCACCGAGGCAAATAAAATTAAAAATAATTTATTCATTGGAGTGATTATTTAGATGGTTTGTTAAACATACTGAGTAACAGGCCGCCTGTGACAGCACCCCAAATGACACTGCCAATAGGCGACGCCGTGATGGGGCAAGTGCCACTTGCACAGCCTACGAATTTCCAATACAGGAATCCTCCCACACCTCCCAACAAGGTGCCGAGCAGGGTAAGCCCGTGTTTTTTTAATGATTTTGTTTCCATTGCTGTTATTATATATTTATATGAATAAGTTGACGTTGGCTTCTTCCGCGCGTTCCATGTAGGTGGCTACTCCGCCCACGGTGACTTCGTCGAGCAGCTCTTCGCGTTTCACGCCCATCACATCCATCGACATCTGGCAAGCGATAAACTCTACTCCAAGATCGATCGCTTGCTGACGCAACGTTTCGAGCGAGTCGATGCCTTTCCGCTTCATGATATGGCGCATCATCTTGTCGCCAATCCCGAACATACTCATCTTGGAGAGATGGAGCTTCAGGGAGCTGGACGGCAGCATCATCCCGAACATACGTCCGAAAATATCTTTTTTGACCTTCGGCTTCGATACTTTTTTGATGACATTCAGTCCCCAGAACGTAAAGAATATCGTTGTTTTATGCCCTGTGGCGGCCGCGCCTCCGGCCAGTACGAACGTGGCCAGCGCCTTGTCCAAGTCGTCGCTGAACATGATCAGGGTCTTCGACTTGCCATCGCACGACGTCACCGTCCGGCAAGCTTGTGATGCACCTTTCTCGATGACAACCGTATATTTGCCTTTCTCGTCTGCCATCGAAATCAGACGTTGCCCCGTCGTATTACACCATGCCTGAGCATCGCGGGCAAACCCGGGATCGGTGGCTACCATTTCAATGCGCTCGCCTTCGCCGATCGAATCGATGGCCTGTTTAAGTTTCATCACCGGTCCCGGACATTGCAGCCCGCAGGCATCGACCCGAACGACCTTCGTTTCATTCTTCACCTGAGTCTCTGTATTGATGTTCGTCTTCGAAGGTGTCGGCATCGGCTGATTGGACAAGGGCGCGATGCAGGTGGAATAAGTTTTGTATCCTCCCGAAAGATTCTTTACTCGTGCGAAGCCATGTGCCCGCAGGATTTGTTGCGCCAGATAGCCGCGAAGACCGACCGCGCAGAACGTATAAATCTCTTTGTCTTTGGGGATTTCGTCGAGACGGTCGCGCAAATCGTCGAGCGGGATATTTACAGCCCCTTCGATCGTTCCGAACGCATATTCTGCCGGAGTACGCGCATCGAGCAGGAACACCTTGTCACGGTCAGCTCGTACGACATCTCGCCATGAAACGACCGGCATCGTTCTGCTGACGATATTGTTCGCCACGTAGCCTGCGATGGCTATCGGATCTTTAGCCGACGAGAAGGGCGGGGCGTACGCGTGTTCGACTTTCATCAAATCGTAAATCGTGCCGCCGTTTTTGATCAGTAGCGCAATCTGGTCGATGCGTTTATCCACTCCTTCATATCCGACCGCCTGCGCACCGTAGAGTTCGCCCGTTTCAGGGTGAAACGTGAGCTTGACGGTCAAAGGCAACGCGTCGGGATAATAACTTGCGTGGGAAACGGAATGCGTCGTGGATCCGGCATAATCCATCTCCAACTGTTTGAGACGTTTGCCGGCCAGACCGGTCGAAGCAACCGTCAGATCGAAAACTTTCGCAATCGACGTGCCCATCGCACCTTCATATTTCGTTGTATTTCCGAAAACCATATTGTCCGCCACGATACGTCCTTGCCGATTGGCCGGATTGGCGAGAAAGTTCAGGTAAGGTTTGCCGGTCAGGGGATGTGGATATTCGATGGCATCTCCTACGGCATAGATGTTTTTTACCGACGTTTCGAGGTATTCATCTACGCGTATGCCTCCGGTCTCGCCGAGAGCTATTCCGGCCTTCTTCGCCAATTCGGTACGGGGACGGACGCCGATGGAGAGTATTACGATATCGGTCGTAAGCGTTTTACCACTCTTAAGGAGAACTTCGATCTTGTCTCCCTTGCGTTCAAAACCTTCGACGCTCTGCTCCAAGAAAAGCGATACTCCTTTTTGCAACAGATGCTGATGAACATGCGAAGCTATCGAAAAGTCGACGGGCGCCATCACTTGGTTACCCATCTCGACAACGGATACGTGCGCTCCTGTTTGATGCAAGTTCTCGGCCATCTCCAGACCGATAAATCCGGCCCCGACAATCACCGCGTTTTCTACCTTGTGCGAAGTGATGTACGCCTTGATCCGGTCGGTATCCTCCACATTCCGAAGCGTAAAAATCCCTTTGCTGTCGATCCCTTTCAACGGCGGACGGATGGCTGATGCACCGGGAGAAAGCAATAGCTTGTCATACGTTTCCGTGTAGGAAGAACCATCTGCACGCCGTATGGTCACTGTCTGTTTCGACGGATCAATCGCGACGGCCTCGTTTTCAACCCTTACGTCGATCTTAAACCGGCGACCGAATGATTCGGGCTTTTGCACAAACAGTTTTTCGCGCTCCCCGATTGTGCCGCCAATATAATAAGGTAGTCCGCAATTGGCGTACGAGATGTATTTTCCTTTTTCAAGCAGTACGATCTCCGCAAATTCATCCGCGCGTCGAATCCTTGCCGCCGCGGTCGCTCCTCCCGCAACTCCGCCTATAATCATGTATTTCATCTTGAATCAATATTCTATTTTATGATATGTTTATTATATTCCAATGGAAATAATGGCGCAAAGATAAATACATGTTTCCAATAAAACAAATTTCCATTGGAAAATTTATACTTTCGGGTTGAGTTTCCTGTTTGAAATTTACCATGTCATGCCTTTATGATTCCGGGATGAATGCCTCTTTTTACTATTCATCCCAGATTCTGCAATAGAAAAAATAAGCATGAATTTAATTCAGGCCTTCAGCCCTCTGAACAAGGTCCGGATGTCAATATACCCCACCCTTGCGGGATGGGGCTGAAATAATTCGGGCTTTCAGCCCTCGTAACCCCCGCAGAGGCGGTGAGTTCTTAAATTGTTGAGGTGTTTAGTTGTTGATTTGTTGATTTGTTGGCTGTTCTGTCATGTCCTGATTGCTGAATACTGACTGTTGATTGCTGAAACAGCCCTGAAAGGGCGTAATAATTCAGCCCAATGCGAAGCGTTGGGGAAAAAGGCATCGCATTTCGTCGGAGGGCTGTAAGCCTGACATAATAGTTATTAATGATTAATTGTCAATGGTTATGCATGGTACACGCCGAATCATGTACCCGGTATGACAATTAACCATTGACAATTAACATTAAATAATGGCAAACGCCGAACAGTGTATCGCGTAATTTGGGTTTATCCAACAGTATGTTCGTCAAACCCCACGAAGAAGAAACGATAGAAAGTGTGATCCGGAAAAACGGATTATCCGGTAAAATCAGAGAGAACGAACTGATTTTGCCGGCATCGGGAATATCCCTGCTTACTTTAGATTGCAAAACCAGAGAGAGATTCTTTCGATACACCTCAATATGTTAAGAATGAGAGCAAGGAAACATACCGACACATGTAACCAGGCCACATTCCACAAGCAACGAAGGGGGTCGCCCATCATCACACATCGTTTTATTTCTCCGGGCTTTATTTAGTCTGTTTTGTTCTGTTCAAACAGACCGTTATGACCGAATTTAACAGGTTGCCCTGAAGATTATTTACAGAGCAGGCTTCTTTTATGATTTATTTTCTACCTTTGCCCCCGAAAAAGTCAGTAGCATGAGACGCATTTTTCTGATTGGCTACATGGGAGCCGGTAAGACAACGATGGGCAAAGAGCTTTCGAAGCAAAGCGGCTTGTCGTTTATTGACCTCGATCACTTTATGGAGGGCCGGTATCGTAAAACGGTCCGACAGATTTTTGAAGAAAAGGGAGAAGAGGCGTTTCGGCAAATCGAGAAAAAGGCCTTGCATGAAGTGGCTGATTTTGAAAACGTGGTTATTTCTACCGGAGGAGGCACTCCGTGTTTTTTTGACAACATGGCATACATGAATTCCATCGGGACGACCGTCTATTTAAAGGCTTCTCCTCAAGGTCTGTCCGATCGTCTCGAACATTGCAGGCCGAACCGTCCCTTATTGAAAGGGCTTTCGGGAGCGGGCTTGACGCATTTCGTCAAAGTATCCTTGACGGAGCGCGCTCCTTTTTACGAACAGGCACACATTACATTCGATGTAGAAGTACTGGTTACCGAGAATCACGTCACAACACTGGCTTCGAAACTTCAAGAAATGATTGACACACGCTATTCGTAAAATATATATCCATATAATTATACTTTTTCTGAAAATATTGAACAATATTTAAATTGTCATGACAGAACCAACCAAAGTAACGACACTGGATCATGTGGTGATCCGTTTTTCGGGAGATAGTGGTGATGGTATGCAACTTACCGGCACGATCTTCTCCAATCTGTCGGCCGTCTTCGGGAACGATATTTCCACGTTTCCCGACTATCCGGCCGAAGTGCGTGCGCCGCAAGGCTCGCTGAGCGGCATTTCCGGTTTTCAGGTACATCTGGGAACGAAGAAAGTGTACACCCCCGGTGATAAGGCCGATGTATTGGTAGCGATGAATCCGGCGGCGCTTAAAGTGAACGTGAAGAACCTCAGACCGGGTTCGATCGTAATCATCGACTCCGACTCGTTCACGACGAGAGACCTTGAGAAGGCCGAGTTTAAAACCGAAGATCCCATTCAGGAGCTTGGTCTAACGAATGTGCAGGTCGTTTCCGCACCGATCTCGACCATGGTGCGCGACGGACTGGCCGAATTCGGGCTGGATAACAAGTCGGCCTTGCGCTGCAAGAACATGTTTACGCTCGGACTCGTCTGTTGGCTGTTCGACCGTCCGTTAGATCATGCCATGACCATGCTTCAGACGAAGTTCGCTAAAAAACCGGACATCGCCAAAGCCAATATCAAGGCTCTGACCGACGGCTACAACTACGGGAACAACATTCATGCCTCCGTTTCGACTTATCGAATCGAAGGATCGAAGCAGAAGCCCGGCGTCTATATGGATGTGAACGGTAACAATGCTACTTCGTACGGATTGATCGCCGCAGCCGAAAAAGGTAACCTCCGGCTGTTCCTTGGCAGTTATCCGATCACTCCCGCAACCGATATTTTGCACGAACTTTCCAAGCATAAAAACCTTGGTGTCATTACGGTACAGGCTGAAGACGAGATTGCCGGAATTTGTACGGCGATCGGCGCCAGCTTCGCCGGCTGCTTGGGGGTAACGTCGACTTCCGGCCCCGGACTGGCACTCAAAAGCGAAGCCATCGGATTGGCCATGATTGCCGAGTTGCCGTTGGTGGTGATCGACGTGCAGCGCGGAGGCCCGTCGACCGGTATGCCAACCAAGAGCGAGCAGGCCGACTTGATGCAGGCGCTTTACGGACGAAACGGGGAAAGCCCTGTCGTTGTACTGGCTGCCTCGACTCCTACCGATTGCTTCGATATGGCCTATTGGGCCGGTAAGTTGGCTGTAGAACACATGAGTCCGGTCATTCTGCTGACTGATGCGTTTATTGCCAACGGTTCTTCAGCCTGGCGTATTCCGGATTATCTGAACGATTATCCGGCGATCAAGCCGAACTACGTGGAGAATTACAAGAGTGAGGAGCCGTGGAAGGCTTATCGGCGCGATAAAGAAAGCCTCGTTCGCTATTGGGCGGTACCCGGCACCGAGGGCTTTACCCATCGTATCGGGGGATTAGAGAAAGATTACGATACCAGCTCTATCTCGACCGATCCGAAGAACCACCAGAAGATGGTACAGACACGTCAGGGGAAAATCGATAAAATTGCAGATTATATTCCCGAAGTCGAAGTGTTGGGCGACCAGGATGCCGATCTGCTGATTGTGGGTTGGGGAGGAACGTTCGGTCATCTGCATGAGGCGATGGACATTCTGCGTCAGAACGGCCATAAGGTCGGATTGGCTCATTTCCGTTTCATCAACCCGTTGCCTAAAAATACGGAGCAAATCCTGGAACAGTATCCCAACGTTGTGGTAGCCGAACAGAATAACGGACAGTTTGCCAGCTATCTGCGGAGCAAGGTCAAAGACTTCAATCCACACAAGTTTAACCGTATCAAAGGACAACCCTTTGTCGTATCCCGCTTAGTTGAAGAATTTACGAAAATTATGGAGGGCAAATAATTATGAATACAGATTTGAAATATACTCCCAAAGATTATAAAAGTGACCAGTACGTGCGCTGGTGCCCCGGATGCGGTGATCATGCCACGTTGAACTGTCTGCATAAGGCAATGGCCGAAGTGGGGATACCGCCTCATCAGACGGCTGTGATCTCCGGTATCGGCTGCTCCTCGCGATTGCCATACTATATGAATGCGTATGGTTTCCATACCATTCACGGACGTGGTGCCGCCATTGCGACAGGTGTGAAAACCGCGCGTCCCGATTTAAGCGTATGGCTCGTTACCGGCGACGGCGACTGTCTGGCCATCGGAGGAAATCACTTTATCCATGCCGTACGACGCAATGTCGATCTGAATATCGTGCTGATGAACAATAAAATCTACGGTTTGACGAAGGGGCAGTATTCTCCGACTTCCGATCGTGGATTCGTGTCAAAAAGTTCGCCGTACGGAACGGTGGAAGATCCGTTCATCCCCGCCGAACTGACCTTGGGGGCCCGCGGTCATTTCTTCGCCCGGGCACTCGATGTGGACTTGTCGAACCTGACGGATACTCTTGCGGCTGCCGCTCGTCATAAAGGAACATCCGTTACGGAGGTGCTTGTCAATTGCGTCATCTTTAACCACGGTATTCATCGGCAGGTTTCAGACCGTGAGGTACGTGCCGAGAAGACGATTTTCCTGCGCCACGGCGAAAAGATGCTCTTCGGCAAAGACAATCAGAAGGGGCTTGTGCTCGATGGCTTGAAATTGAAGGCGGTGACGCTTGGTGAAGATGGCTATACGATCGACGATGTCCTTGTTCACGATGCGCACGAAAGAGATAACACGTTGCACATGATGCTTGCTATGATGGGAGACGAGATGCCTGTAGCGCTCGGTATCATTCGCGATGTGGAAGCACCGGTATACGATGAGTCCGTACATCAGCAGCTTGCCGAAGTACAAGCGAAGAAATCAACCCGAACATTGCACGAGATGTTGATGACCGGCGAGACGTGGGAAGTCAAGTAAGCCGTTGTGTTTAGATAAAACAGGAAAAAGTCGCCCCTCAAGATGAGGAGGCGGCTTTTTTTGATGCCATACGAACGGTATCGTCAGAGAGCCGGTATGGAAGAGCGGACAGAAGCATCAGGGGAGTGCTTTGACCAATCGCCCGCGATAAAGACGGAGCAGGCCATTCTGAGGTGTCGGCAACCGCGAAAAGCTTAGGATGTTCACGTTAAATAATACTAACACGTTGTGTCGTTCCGCAAATAAATCGTTCTTTTGCACTAAAATTGGGTAGGTCATATCCTGATCGCCTCCCAATGGTTGCAGAAATAACGTACAGGAGCATGACAGCAAGCAAGAAGAAAGCGCCGATTTCGTTTTTCAACTCCCGCCTGATTTCCGTCATAAGCATTGCACTCGCATTGTATATGATGGGTCTTTTCTTTATTTTCGGGCTGATGAGCAAAGAATTGTCGGTTTATATGAAGGAAAACATTGCGTTTTCCATCATCCTTAAAGAGGAGATCAAAGAGGCGGATATCCGGCAAATGGAAAAGCGGTTGAATGCCCAGCCATTCATCAAGTGCGCGAAATACATCTCGAAGGAAGAGGCGGCCAAGGAGATGGTCGCTGAATTAGGAGAAGATCCGCAGACGTTCCTCGGCTTCAATCCGTTTCAGGCTTCGATCGAGGTGAAGTTGAAATCCGCTTACGCTAATCCGGACAGTTTGCAACAGATTGAAAAGAAGCTTACTTCATATACGAATGTGTCGGAATTGCTGTATCAGAAGGACATTATGCAGGTGGTGAACAACAACATCCGGCGCATCGGTCTGGTATTGTTTACGCTGATAACGATTTTGATTCTGATTTCGTTCGTGCTGATCAGCAATACCATCCGACTATTGATTTACTCGAAGCGCTTTCTGGTGTACACCATGCGTCTTGTCGGGGCTACGCCTGCGTTTATCCGTCGGCCGTTTATCCGCTACAACATCGTCAGCGGACTGATTGCCGGTGTACTGGCAATAATGATGCTGATGGGTACGTTGTATTATTTGCAGGGCGAACTTGCCGGGCTGGAACAAATACTGCGTAGTGAAGGACTGCTTGTCGTTTATGGTGCGGTGCTCGTGCTGGGTGTCCTGTTGTCGGTGTTGGCGGCCTATTTTGCCGTAAACCGCTATTTGTATATGGCCAGAGGGAAAATGTATTATATTTAAACATAAAAGATATATTTAGAAAGAATATGAAAGATTTTGCATTTGGGAAGAGCAATTTTATCTGGATCGGAGTCTCCGTTTTATTGATTATCGTTGGTTTCGCTCTGATGAGCGGCGGTGGCTCGAAAGACGGTATCTCTTTCAATCCCGAGATTTTCAGCAAACAACGCATTGTTATTGCCCCGATCGTGACGATGGCCGGGTTTATACTCATGGTTTTCGGTATCTTGAAGGGGGATAAGAAAACGGCGGAACGTAAGGAAGAACCCCTCGGAGAATGAGCTGGATCGAAGCGGTTATTCTCGGAATCATTCAGGGGCTGACGGAGTTTTTGCCGGTCAGCAGCAGTGGGCACCTGACTATTGCGGGCACGCTGTTCGGGATGAAGAGCGGTGAAGAGATTCTTGCCTTTACCACTTTGCTTCATGTGGCTACGGTATGTAGCACCATCGTCGTGTTGTGGGGAGAAATCAAAGACCTTTTCAAAGGGTTTTTCGCGTTTCGGCGCAACGAAGAGACGTTAACCGTCGCCAAGCTTTTACTCTCGGCCCTACCGGTCGGCATTATCGGGCTGTTTTTTAAAGATCAGGTCGAGGCCGTATTCGGGCAGGGACTGTTTATCGTAGGGTGTATGTTGCTGCTTACGGCAGTGTTGCTGATGGTATCGTATTTTACCAAGCCTAACGTGCGGAAAGAACGAATCTCGTTTCGCGATGCTCTGCTGATCGGAGTGGCGCAGGCTTGCGCCGTTATGCCGGGCCTTTCTCGATCGGGCACAACGATTGCAACGGGCATTATGCTGGGAAACAAGAAAGAACAGGTTGCCAAGTTTTCGTTTTTGATGGTGTTGATTCCAGTTTTGGGCGAAGCTCTCCTTGATGCCTTAAAACTTTTGAAGGGGGATGAAGCGTCGGCTTATGCGACCATGTCACCCGTAGCGATGTTGTGCGGTTTTGCGGCGGCATTCGTTGCGGGGGCTGTTGCGTGCAAATGGATGATCGGTATCGTCAAGCGAGGCAAACTGATCTATTTTGCTTACTATTGTATGGCTATCGGAACGCTGGCCATCATCTATTCATTCTTTAACTAAACGAGGCGGCAATGGATTTTCTTTCGGGTGAAATCGTCTATTTTGACAAGCCGTTGGACTGGACGTCGTTCGATCTGGTGAACAAGTTCCGCTATCTGCTTTCCCGCCGGCTGAAGGTCAAAAAGATCAAAGTAGGACATGCCGGGACGTTAGATCCCAAGGCGACAGGTGTCTTGATTGTCTGCACGGGTAAGGCGACGAAGCGTATCGACGAGTTTCAGTATCAGACGAAGGAATATGTTGCCACGCTGCATCTGGGAGCGACTACTCCGTCTTTCGATTTAGAGAAGGAAATCGATTGTACTTATCCGACCGAGCATATCACGCGCGAGCTGGTCGAGCAGACATTAGCCACGTTCGTGGGCACGATCCGGCAGGTTCCGCCTGTTTTTTCGGCGTGCAAGGTGGGAGGCAAGCGCGCTTACGAACTGGCACGCAGAGGCGAGGAAGTTGCTTTGAAAGCAAAGACGCTTGTTATTGACGAGTTGGAGCTGCTGGAATACGCGCTTCCGGTCATCAAGATACGGGTGGTATGCAGCAAAGGTACGTATATCCGTGCGTTGGCGCGCGACATCGGGGCTGCTCTCCGTTCCGGAGCGCACCTGATTGCCCTGCAACGCACGCGCATCGGTGAGGTGACCCTCGACCGATGTATTCGTCCCGAAGAGATGGAGGCTTTTCTGGATCGTGTGCTGGCGGAGTCGTCTCATCCGGTTGAATCATCGAATTAAAACTAAAATAATCATAATGAAACTCTCAAACTTCAAATTCAATTTGCCGACGGAACTGATTGCGGCCTATCCGGCACCGCACCGTGACGAATCTCGCCTGATGGTCTTACATCGCGATACCGGCAAGATCGAACATAAAGTCTTCAAAGACCTTATTAAATATTTCGGCGCCGGCGATGTATTCGTAATGAACAATACGCGGGTGTTTCCGGCTCGTCTGTACGGAAATAAGGAAAAGACCGGAGCCAAGATCGAAGTCTTTCTGTTGCGGGAGCTGAACGAGAGCATGCGTTTGTGGGACGTACTGGTCGATCCGGCACGTAAGATTCGCATCGGAAACAAGCTTTACTTCGGCAAGAACGACTCGATGGTCGCCGAAGTGATCGACAATACGACGTCGCGCGGACGGACATTGCGTTTTCTCTACGACGGCACGCACGAAGAATTTATCAAAGCGCTGTTTGCTTTGGGCGAAACGCCACTGCCCAAATATATGAATCGGCCGGCCGAGCCTGATGATGTAGAGCGTTACCAGACCATCTACGCGACGGAAGAGGGCGCTGTCGTAGCTCCCGCTGCCGGACTGCACTTCAGTCGCGAGCTGATGAAGCGACTTGAAATCAAAGATTGCAGTTTCGTTTACCTGACCGTACATTCCGGCTTGGGAACATATCGTGATATTGATGTCGAAGATTTGTCGAAGCACAAAGTAGACTCCGAGCAGATGATTATCAACAGCGAGGTGGTTCAGGCCGTCAACAAGGCCAAAGGCGACGGACGCAAGGTATGCGCCGTGGGCACGTCGGTGATGCGCGCCATCGAAACGGCGGTCGGGACAGACCGTAACCTGAAAGAGTATGACGGATGGACGAATAAGTTTATCTTCCTGCCATACGAATTCAGCATCGCCAACGCGATGATTACGAACTTCCACATGCCGCTCTCCACGTTGCTGATGATGACGGCCTCGTTCGGAGGGTACGACCTGACGATGGAGGCCTATCAGACGGCCATCAAGGAGAAATACCGTTTTTGCGCTTACGGCGATGCCATGTTGATTTTATGACGACGGGCGACGGGCGAACAAGCCATGTTTATCTGAGCTTAGGCTCCAATCAGGGGAATAAGCGAAAAAATATGATTACAGCCTTGGCGCTGTTGGCCGAAAGGGCGGGAGATATTCCTTCCCTTTCTGCTTTTTACGAGACCGAACCGTGGGGCTTCGATTCGGAGAATATGTTCCTCAACGCCGTGGCACACCTGCAAACTACACTTTCGCCTGTTGAGCTGCTTTCGCTTACGCAGCAGATCGAGGGGGAATTGGGTCGCACGGTCAAAAGCGAAAACCGTACTTACCACGACCGCCCAATCGATATCGATATCCTGCTGTACGACGATTGGGTGTGTGAGACACCTGAACTGACGATTCCTCATCCGCTGATGCACCGGCGGCGGTTTGTGCTCGAGCCACTGGCCGAGGTAGCACCGGCACTCCGCCATCCGGTATTGCATCGCACAGTCGAAGAGCTGCTTCACGCGCTGTGACGGAGCTTCGACATGGTCGCGATCACAAATTCAGCTGCATCCCTTTCGGGTACTTCACGCTGTAACTGATCTGATAGCTCTTCGTCTCGCCCGGTTGAAACGTATCTTCCCACGTGATCACGCCCGTTTCCGTTTTGTTCGTGGTCGGCGGGGTCGTTTCTTTCAGCAGCTCGACTTCGATGTTCTTTTGTGTCGAGATCGGATACTGATCTTTGAGCGTCAGCTTGATTTCTTTCTTTTGGTTATTCTTGACGGTGATTTTGTACGTGAACACTTGCTTCACGTCCGAGCCGAACAGGCGCGTACTGCTGAAATCCTGCATCTTCTCCCGTTTCACGGAAATGCGCTGATCCGTGCCAAGTGTCAGCGTCAGGTTTTGCAGCGTGCCGGAGCCGTCGATATACGTTTCGCCCAGATACATATCGTCGTACGAGATCATCGCCTTGCCACTCGGCAGATCGAGCTTCTGGCTTTCCGTCAGTTCGGCCGTAAGGTACGTGCGCGTGTCTAATTTCGGTGCCGCGTAGAAGCGGTAGTTCGCGTTGGCCTGCTGCACCCGAAGGTCGATGTTCTGTTCCTTGCCGTTACCGGGGATGGTGTAGGGCAGGTCGATTGCATACGTCGTGACCAGCGCGTTTTCGTCCACCGTCAGATAGTCGTCGACCGTCGCTTCAGCCATAGCTACGGCGACTTCTTCTACCACCATCTTTTGGCTTTCTTTACTGTCGTAGACGTTTCGTGCGGAAGGCTGACTGCGCAGCATCGGTCTTGGGTTCCATTCTTGCAGGAACCATGTGTTGAAGAGCGGGGCTACTTGTCCTTTGCCGGGTGCTCCCGTCGAGAGGGTCAACTTCACACGTTTCCAGTCGACGCCTGTCGTCTGGTGTACCCGCGCTTTCGAGACGATCTGCACCGGGTGTTCGATCGATTCCACATGCAGGTGGTAATAAGGCGACCAGCCCGCCGCGAAGGTGCAATAGCTCACTGCCAGCCGGCTCTTCATGGCCGACGGTGCGGTGAGGCTCAGCTTCAGCGCGCCCGTCTCATGTCCGCTAACCTTCAGTTGGCCCGTGATACGCGCGATGTCCGCTTCGAGGCGCTTCTTTTCTTCTTCGCGCTTGATCAGCAGCGTCTCGATTTCGATGTGTTTATTTTTGAAGTACTCCATGCTTTTGGCCAGCTCGTCGAGCGTCATGCCTTTCTCCTGCGAAGCCATCTTCTGGCTCATTCCCTTTTCCAGCATCTCCAGCATCTGCCGGTGTACGTTGATCTCGATATTGATCTGCTGTACGTTCTTTTGATACAGCACCAACGAGTCTCGGAGCTTCCGCAGCGTTGGGTCGGTGATCTGCTCCGATACATGTTTCGGTACGAATTCATAGGCCGAGATCACGATCCCCTCGCCGGCACGCAGGTTCAGACTGCCCGCATCGATCTGGGTACTCAGCCCTTCGATCCATACTTCGTTCTCGCCTTGGGTTAAGGCAATTTCGGCCGAATGTTTCAGCTCGGCCCCACGCAAAAAGACTGTCACTTCGTCCAGTTTCGAGCGGACCGTCTTTCGTTCATTCGCTTGTGTTTCCATCATCATGCTCATCATAAAAATTCCGGTTAAAATAATTCCTGCTGTTCTCATTTCTACTTGTTTTTAAGGTGTCCTTAACGTGATGCAAAGCTACACGATAATTTTGAATTTCTTAGGATGATTGAGTGAATTGTTTATTTGTTTTTTAGAGACAGTTCTACCCACGACGCCCGACGAGGCTTGTCGCGTAACGAAGAACACGGCGATCCTACCGCTTCGTGCTTCACATCCGACTGGATAAGAAACTCTTTCTTATGATCCTAAAAGTTGAAAGAGCTTGACGAGCTCCAATTCATTCCCAATATTTATCTTTGCAGTTCATGAATCGCCGCTACGCAGCCCCAACATGGGCAGCGCAGGGCATTTTCTGTCGGTTATATAAGAGTGAAATATGAAGCGCGGATGGATCATAGGGTTGACGATGGTCGCAGGAACAGCGGGACTGTGGTTCTTGGGGAAGCATGATAAGCCCCTCGACCGATCGCTCACGGTCGATAAAATCGTCGTCGAAAAAAGCAAACGGCGACTGAGTCTCTACTCCGGTGAGACCTTGCTGAAAACGTATCCGATCTCACTCGGACAGCAACCTGTCGGACATAAAGCGTTCGAAGGAGATAAGCGTACCCCCGAAGGCCAGTATATCATCCACGATAAAAACCCTCACAGCGGCTATTACAAGAATCTGGGTATCTCCTACCCCAACAAACACGACATCGCACACGCGAAAGAAATCGGGAAAGCTCCCGGCGGACATATCAAAATACACGGACTGAAGAACGGCTGGGGCTGGATCGGCAAAATACACCTGCTCAAAGACTGGACAGCCGGCTGCATCGCCCTGACAAACGAAGAGGTCGAAGAACTGTTTCAAACCGTGCCGATAGGAACCCCCATCGAGATTAAGCCGTGAAGATTTCTGTGGTTTGCGCAGTGTTTTTTGTTGAGAGATAGTTGATTCGTTGAAAAAAAATGTAATCAACTCCGTTTATTTGCTTGAAAAAATGTAGAGCCGCATAAGCAATAATACGGTTATTAGGCAAATACAAATTACACCTTTACAGGCATAATGTCTGAATTTCATCTTAACTTTGCCCAAAAAAGGGTATAAATTTGAATGATTATGAATCATCTCTCTACTACGGTCAAAATGTTGAGAAAGCAGTATACCCTGACACAAGAAGAACGTTCGTTGAAGTCGGGTGTAGGGTTGCGCTTTGTTCATGACCTTGAACAAGGAAAGGAAACGCTGCGCCTCGATAAGGTGAATCAGCTTCTTGGGTTCTTCCATTATGAAATGGTTGCTACGTCAAAACTAATAATCAATGAGAAAAGCTAAAGTATTATGTGTTACGATTTGTCGTCGAAATTAGACAAGGTGGTTGCATTGGTGATGCAAAATCAGGCAGAAAAGGCAATCGCTTTAATGGAATCAGGTGGATTTGACAAACATCTTTTGGATGATATTGGATGTTGTGAATCTTCTTTGCCGTTATATAAATTGTCCATGTGTAATGCCATTTTGTTAAACGATGATAACTGGACAAAAAAATTTTTCCCTATAGTTGAGCGAAATAGAATTGGCTGTAAGAAATTATTGGATTATTGGGAGAAGCAATGGAAGTATCCGATTGGTGTTCCTTTGGATTTTGGGATGTATCAATCAGAATGTGCCCATTTCAATGATTGGGATTGGGATATGGAAAGTTTATTGGATGGGAATATGAGTGAATTAATGGCATTGGGATATAATGAAGCTGAAGTTGAGTTTTGCTATGCGGTTCTGACTTATAAATCAGATTTGATTCAAAAACACATCGAGAAACGAACAAACCCTGATGTTTATATATCAGGGACTGTTCCTTTTGGTAAAGGAAGATATGATGATGGCGTAAGTTATAATGCTTTGGAGTGTTGTAGCACTTTTTGTTGCGACGCATTTGATTGTTATGGGTTAGCAGGTCTTTGGAGTAGCACTCAGGATCAACAGATTAGAGCTAAAGATGTGCACCTACTTCTTGAAGCAGCAGCCTATTGTGACTTAGAGAAAAAATTAAAAAAGTTAAAGTAATGGATTAATAGATAATGGTTGATTTCAGATCGAGGGTGTATCAAAACGCAATGTTTGGGCACACCCTCTTTAGGTGTGTAAGAATAGGTAAAATTGGGGGACGCTAAGGATGAGAGCGAGGGAGCATACTAACGTATGTGACCGAGCTCACATTCCGCATGCAACGAAGCTCTTCGCCCGTTATGACACATCGCCAAAAGAGAATTTTAAAAGTGAGACAATTGTGCCTTTGAGCAGCTTAATTATCTATAGAACCGTTGGGTGCTCGATTTTTATCCGAAGGTATATATAGTTGCTCCTTAAAATATATTCATTAAACTGTTTGTCAATAAAATAAATGGAATAATTATTGGATATTCT
>NZ_RQYN01000090.1 GCF_003860135.1 Tannerella forsythia | reverse complement strand
GGTCTTTGTCCATGCTGATATCAAAGTTAGTAATTATTGAATTATTTACAAAAGTACAAATGTACGACCATTAATTTACGCTGACCGCTGAGGATGTGAAAAACGAACAGTGAAAAAAGTGAATCATAGAAATTAATCGTTAACAATTTTAAAGTATGAAACAGAAAATCATTATGCTAATGACCTTCCTCCTTATAGGAGCGGGGTCTTTGATGGCTCAGACGCAGGTGCAGGGCACGGTAGTCGACGAGCAGGGAGAACCGGTTATCGAGGCCTCTATCGTACTCAAAACCGACCGAACGAAAGGAACGATTTCCGACATCGACGGTAAGTTTACGCTTTCGGTACCTAACGGATCGACGTTAGTATTTTCGTTCGTAGGTTTCAAAACACAAGAAGCTGTGGCACAGCCGAACATGAAAATTACTATGATGGGCGATACCGAAACCTTAGACGAAGTCATTGTTGTCGCTTACGGTACGGCCAAAAAATCGTCGTTTACCGGATCGGCAACATCTGTAGGTTCTCAGAGGCTTGAAATGCGTCCGATCTCTAATGTTTCTCAAGCAATCACCGGAGCAGCCCCCGGCGTACAAACCACCTTGGGAAGTGGACAGCCGGGTTCAAGTCTTGATATTCGAATTCGAGGATTCGGCTCTGTGAATGCTTCTAATAAACCATTATATATTGTAGACGGATCTCCTTATACTGGTGACATCTCTGATTTGAATCCAGCCGACATCGAAAATCTAACGATTTTGAAGGATGCAGCCTCCACTTCGTTGTATGGGTCGAGTGCCGGGAATGGTGTAGTATTAATCACAACGAAAAAAGGAAAAGGACAAAGCCGTAAACCGATAGTACGGGTTACCTCCTCATGGGGAACGAGTATGCGTGGTATCCCCGAATACGAACGAGTAGGTATTATGGATTATTATCCGATGATGTGGAAGCAATTATATAATAGCTATATCTATGCCGACAAACCATTATCTGAGGCTGCCGCAGCAGCACAAGCATCAAAAGCTGTTTTTGAAGAATTGAAATACAATCCATTTAAAGGCGTAAAAGGCGAAGAAATTGTAGGGGCTGATGGTAAACTCAATCCCTCTGCAACGAGTTTGCTGTATGGAGATGACACAGATTGGGAGAAAGCAATTACACGTTCGGCAAATCGATCTGAATATGGTATATCACTCAGTCAACAAGGAGAGAAGTCTGATTCATATGCTTCATTGAATTATTTGAAAGACAATGGGTATGTCTTTAAAACGATGTTTGAACGCTTCTCTGGACGTGTAAATGCAAACTATAAAGCAACAGAGTGGCTGAAAGGAGGCGTAAATATTTCAGCCTTCCGAACTAAATCGACTTATTCACGAGGAGATGAGACGGGCTATGTAAATCCTTTTTTCTTTTCTCGTTTTATTGGACCGATTTATCCGGTTTATTTGCATGATGAAACAACAGGAGAATACATCTTAGATGCCAATGGGGAAAAAATATATGATTATGAAAAGCCTCGGGGAAAAGACGCTTTTTCGGGCAGACATATTTTAGCTGAGACTGACTATAACTTTGAACAGATAACGAGGGATGGGATTAATTCTCGTATGTATGCGACTGTAAATATTCTTCCAGAATTGGAATTTACAGTAAATTTGTCTTATGACAATACAAACAGTCATACTACAGAATATAAGAACAGAGAAGTAGGAGATTCAAAAGATAAAGGGTCTTTGGAGAAAGAAAATACACGCAGCACGACCGTGAACCTCAACCAACTGTTGAATTACAAGAAAACATTTTCCGATGTACATAACTTTGATATTTTACTAGGACATGAAAATTATCTGAGCGATTATGAATCTCTGACCAGCCGAAAAGGAAAACAAATACTCGATAACGTATACGAATACGGGAACTTTATCACACCTGAAGTATTGTCTTCATATACCAGAACCTATAGGAAAGAAGGTTATTTTACACGTGTAAATTACGACTATAATAATAAATATTATGGCTCTCTATCTTTCCGTCGTGACGGAACGTCCAGATTCCATAAAGACAAACGCTGGGGTAATTTCTGGTCAGTAGGTGGTTCATGGCGTATCGGTCAGGAAGAATTCATGAAAAATCTAACTTGGATCGATGATTTGAAGATTAGAGCTTCTTATGGACAAACAGGAGTGGATGATGTCTTAGACGAAGACGGATATTCCATTTATTATGCTTATCAAACCTTGTATGGTATTGGCTGGAATAACTTTGAAAATCCGGGTATTCTTTTCTCTAAACTGGGGAATAACACTTTATTGTGGGAAACCCAAATCAGTTCCGACGTGGCTTTAGAGTTCAGCTTCTTAGAGCGCATAAGAGGCTCGATAGAATATTTTAATAAAGAATCAAAAGATTTATTATTCTCATTACCACTGCCGCTGTCTTCAGGCACAACCTCTATTGATGATAATATAGGAAAAGTAAGAAATCAGGGAATTGAAATGGACCTGAATGTGGATATTATCAAGAACAAAGAGCTGAAGTGGAGCATTGGGTTTAATATCACTCATTTTACCAATAAAATATTACAATTGCCTCCTTCAAGAAAGGAGATTATCTCTGGTACGAAGAAACTGATGGAAGGCAGATCCATCTATGACTTTTGGCTTCGTCAATACAAAGGCGTAGATTCTGCTGATGGTATGCCGTTGTATCAATTTGATAATGATCCGGGAAAAGAATATGTTTTTGACGCAAAAGATTGTCGTGTGATTAATGGCGATTCGCTAACCACCAACTTCCAGAAGGCGAAATATGATTACAGTGGCAGTGTTATACCCAAAGTATACGGAGGATTTAATACAACGGTTTCTTATAGAGGGTTTGAATTTGCTACATATTTTGCATACCAGCTAGGAGGTAAATCATATGATGGAGCTTATGGATCGCTTATGGAAATGGATAATATGGGAGGAGCACTCCATGTTGACGCAATGAAGGATAGCTGGCAGAAGCCCGGAGATGTGACTAATGTACCGCGTCTTGATGCCGGCCAAAGTTCCACGATTGGAGCTGCATCTACGAGATGGCTGACGTCATCGAATGCATTAGTCATAAAATCTATATCGTTAGGTTATACTTTACCTAAAAGTTTGACGAATAAAGTTTTCATTGAAAATGCAAAAGTTACATTTGCAGGAGAAAACTTGTTCTTATTTGCTAAGCGTAAGGGGTTGAATCCAATGCGTAGTTATACTGGAACAACGGCAAACGTATATTCTGCAGCTCGCTCTTTTAATGTAGGCTTACAATTAACATTCTAAAATATACTAAATATGAAAATCAATCAATTAAATAAATTAATATCAAGCGGTTTATTACTGCTCTTTTTGTCAGCTTGCGGTGAAACATACCTTGATACACAACCTTCAGAAAAAATTGGTGAACACGACGCAACTGCTACCGTGAACAATTTGGATTATATTCTGAATGGAATGCATAGTTATAATTATACTAATTGGGAAGCACAGGCATATAACGGTGAACACAGTTTAAATATCGCGCGTGATATGCTTGGCGAAGACGTTATCAACTCTACAACAGGTAATGGCTGGTATATCGGAGAAGCCCGTTGGATCGACCATCGAAACGAAAGGTCAAGACTTTCAAGAGTACCCTGGCTAATCTATTATAATATGATATTAAATGCAAATAGTATCCTATCTAACATTGAAAGATCAGACTTACAGGGTGAAAAAAGATCAAAGAAAGAATCAAAGGCGAAGCTTTGGCATATCGAGCTTGGTGTCACTTTCAATTAGTACAGCTTTATGGCAAAAGATATCAAAAAGGAGTTAATAATGAACAATTAGGTGTCATTATCAGAGATTCAGTTGCTACATCTGAAAAACCGCGTGCGACAGTTGGAGAAGTATACCGATTTATAAATAATGATCTTGATCAAGCGATATCTTTGCTTAAGGGGGCTTCTCTATCTGAAAAAAACAGAATCAATTATTTGACTGCTTTAGGAATAAAATCACGCGTCTCATTAGTTCAACAAAATTGGGAGGATGCAGCAAAATTTGCAGTAGAAGCTATTGCGTTGGCTAAAGAGAGGAAGATTGTATTACAATCTAAAGATGCCTTATTATCAGGCTTTAATGATTGGAATAAAAACACAGAATGGATTTTTGGTCATTTTAATGCTTATATGTCGTGGAACTTTAGCTCATCGAATATTCGATCTAATCCTAAATTGATTAACAAAGAATTGTACGAATCCATGAGTCAGACAGATATTCGTCGTATGTGGTGGGATCCGGGTACAATGGATGGAGATAAATGGAAACCTTCGGAATCTTATGAAAAGAATTTTCCAAGACCTAAGAATTATTTGCGAAAGGCTTATAGTACATTTAAATTTACGGCTGAAGCCTATGGAAACAGCTCTGGAGATATTCTGCTTATGCGATTGGCAGAGTTGTACTATATTGCAGCTGAGGCTTATGCACATACTGGACAAAATGAAAAGGCACAGGATATTCTGAATACAATTATGGTTACTCGTGATCCTAACTATGTCAAATCAACAAAAACAGGAGATGAACTTCTAAACGAAATATGGAGAAATAGACGTATTGATTTATGGGGAGAAGGATTCCGGTTTACTGATCTTAAACGATTGAACCAACCTCTGAAGCGTTCCATCGTATCTAATACACCGAGCAATGTTTCGCGTAAAATGGAAGTACCAGCAGGTGATAAAGAATGGCAATTCCTGATACCAAGAGCTGAGCTAGATTCGAATCCGAATGTGAAGCAGAACGAAGTATAATATACTAAGAGTCTGATAAAAATAAGTTGCCGTCATAGTATGGACTTATCCTGCTATGACAGTAACTTATTTCATTCTTACGATAATAACTTTGTCAGTTGTTTTACTATCATTGCTGTCCAATAAAAGTTCCTCTCGAAAGAAAGAGTGTCTCTTTTATTGGATATCAATAGGTTCTTGTCTGTGTATCAGCTTAAAAAGTTGTTTGAAAACCTTACAAAACCAATACATAAATCAGCAGAAAGGCATAGGCTGGTATTCCGAGTGTACGGTTGAGGGCGACGCCATGCTGACGAATTCATTCAGGCTTTCAGCCCTTGTATGCTCTTCGGGTGTTGAGTTGTTGAATTGTTTATTTATAATATTTATAATATTGAGTTGTTGAATTGTTGGCTGATGGCTAACGAACAATTACGAATGACAAATTACGAATTACGAATTACGAACACTGAACGCTGAAGGCTGATTGCTGATTGCTGTAAAAGCCCTGAAAGGGCATACTAATTCAGCCCAATGCGAAGCGTTGGGGAAAAGGCATCCTTCCCTGCAGAGGGCTGAAAGCCTGAATTATATTAATGTTAATTGTCAATGGTTACGCCCTGCGGATGTTGAGGTGTTGATTTGTTGGCTGAACACTGAACGCTAGCGAACAATTACGAATGACAAATTACGAATTACGAACACTGAACGCTGAAGACTGAAGGCTGTAAAAGTCCTGAAAGGGCGTACTAATTCAGCCCAATGCGAAGCGTTGGGGAATAGGCATCCTTCCCTGCGGAGGGCTGAAAGCCTGAATTATATTAATTGTCAATGGTTATGCATGGTAAACGCCGAACGGTATATCGCGTAATTTGGGATAAAACGACGACTTTGCACTTACGAACGTCTGAAATGATGATAAGCCGTCCTATCATTCGGTAAATTTCTGTGTTATCTTGATGTATCTTCTCAGATATTTTTCACCAATTTATTCTTTACATACTTCCATGCTTCTTCCATCCGATAGGATATTCCGGGACGGATGATTGCAAACATATCGGAAAGAAACTCATTATCTTTCGTATTGATTTCCATATGATTGAGAAACTGCTTGCATGTAGGCGGTTGCTTCACCACGAATGCCATATATCGGTGATAACATTCCAATATTTTGGCACTGTCTGTTTCGTTATGTATCATTGCCCAATAAAGGTCGAAGAGGTCTCGTCCTTTCCTTCGTTGATACAAAGCGCGGAGTTTCGTTCCCAGTAATTCCTCCAACTCGTAGCAAGTCAGTTCACATTGGCCGGTAAACCATGAATTAGACATTTGAAAAGGAATTTGCTTTAATCCTAACACACTGAAATGCTCACGGGTATTGATTTCTATTTTTAACCGCAAATCGATAGTGGGTGGAAATTCTGATTCGAAGCGGTAAATAATGGTATTGTTATGGGTATGCTGCTTGACCGTCCGTTTTGTTCCCAAGAAAGCGAGCTGTTTACGTATTTCTTTCAATATAGGGTTAGTGGGAGATGATTTTATCTGTACCAAATCAATATCTTCCGAATAGCGTACTTGTGGTTGTATATAGTCGTTCCTTATAAAATCAACTTATGCCACAAAATATATTTTATGCTTCCGAAAAAACCAACCGAAAAT
>NZ_RQYN01000089.1 GCF_003860135.1 Tannerella forsythia | reverse complement strand
ATGATAGAAAAATCCCTAAAATTACTTTTTCTAAAACTAAACAATGAAATAGCTATATATATTTAACAATACCATAGCATCTAACTGACTGATTCCGGATAAAAAAACATGAAACGAATCATTTTTTTGTCAACCGTGTTGTTTCTGATGAGTGCTGGGCTGACAGCCCAGTCCCCGACGGTGTTATCGGGGAAGGTTACCGACAAGACTTCCGGCCAGCCACTTGCCGGAGTATTGGTAACCATCCGTCCGGCAGGCGAAAATAAGGTAGTGAAGTTTACACAGACCTCGGCGGAAGGGATGTTTGAACTTTCGATCAAAGCGCTTCCGGCGAGTCATGTATTGCACTTCTCGATGATGGGATACGCATCGTTAATTCTTCCGCTCGAAGCCGGACGCAATATCTATGATGCGGCGATGACCGAGAAAGCGACCCCGTTAAAAGAAGTCCTTGTCAAAGCGCCAAGCATTCACCAGCGTGGCGATACGGTAACGTATATCGTCTCCAACTTTGCCGACGTTCAGGACAGAAGTCTGGCCGATGTGTTAAAAAAAATGCCCGGGATCGAAGTCGAAAAAAGCGGTGCGATTAAATACAACGGGGTATCGATTAATAAGTTTTACATCGAAGGCAAAGATATGCTCGGCGGACGCTACGGCATCGCTACGAACAACATCCATCAGAAAGATGTGGGCAGCGTGGAGGTCATGGAGAATCATCAGCCGATTAAGGCGCTTGAAGACCTTTCATTCTCACAGAATCCGGCTATCAATATTCGTCTGAAAGAAGATGCCAAAGCCCGATGGGTCGGAACGGCCAAGGCGGGAGCAGGGTTCCGTCCGCTTCTCTGGCATGCCGAGGTGGCGTTGATGCGCTTCAAAAAGAAATCGCAAACGCTCAATACCCTCAAATCGAATAATACGGGCGTCGATCTCGTTAGCGAGACGAGTCTGTTCGCTATCGACGATCTCTTTACACCGTTCGGAAAGAGTTATCGGTTGCGTGATTATCTTTCGGTCAGACCCGATTATCTCCGCGAAATCGACAGCGATCGAAGCCGTTTCAATAAGACGCATCAGTTCAATACCAACAACCTGTGGTCGCTCGGGAAACATTACGATCTGACGGCTCAGATCACGTATCTCAACAATCGATTGACTTCGGACAATGAAACTCGCACCTCGCATTTTCTCGAAGACTCCACGATCGTGACCGAAGCAATCGAACACGCGACGGAGAAGCAGCATCGACTCTCCGGACAGCTGACGCTTACGGCCAATACCTCCGGATATTATTTCAGGAACAAATTCCTTACCGACTTGCGTTGGGACGATACGGATATGGTTGTCGCAGGGACATTTCCCAACAGACAGACGGCCACGATCCCGTACCGCCAATTCTCGAACGATCTGGAACTCATTAAACGTCGTGGCAAACGGGCTTACACCGTGAATTCGTATAACTTGTATCAAACGAAACCACAGCATCTCAGTGTTGTGAGAACAGACGGAATTCAACATCAGCATCTTGAAGCATCGGCTTTTTACACGAACACGAATACCGCCTTGTCTTTTTATGTCAGGCCTCTGACTATCTCCATGAAATTAGGCGTAGTAGGAGTGATCCGTTCATTGACGGGTGAACTTACGGGTGTTTCCGATACCCTCGGGCAAATGAAGAACGATGTCTCCATGCGTTATATGAACCTTTATGCTTCGCCCGAAGTCGAGTTCCGGCAAAACGGTTTTGAAGCGAAATTCGATATGCCCGCTTCGTTCATTCCGTATCGTTATACGGACAACCTGACTGATAGAAAGCATAATCGGGAGAAGTTTTTTCTTTCGCCTCGTCTATACATGCGCTATCACTTCACGTCGAGACTGTCGGCTTCTCTTTCCGGGCGATATGCGTAAAGCGCGCTTCCGGAGCAGTTTTTCTACGAAGGTCTGATCATGAACAATTATCGCCATCTGACGAGAGGATGGATCGACTATACGAGCGGAAACAGCCGGACCGTGAATTTCGGCATCAACTATCGTCAGCCTCTGAAAGCCTTCTTCGCAAGCGCGGATGTCATGCGTTCGTGGAGCTACAATCCTTATCTTCCCAATCGTTATTTTCATGGTTCATACCTGCTGAATACGTTCGTGCGCAAGGATTACCGCTCCGATACATGGATGCTCGACGGAAGCATCAGCAAAGGCATCGCGCCGATAAACGGTATCGTATCCGTTCGTACGTCATTCGTCGTATTTAACGGTGCCCGTTCGCAACAAGGGAAAGAACTGCCTTACACGACGAAAGATTGGCAGATTGCCCCTAAGATCACCAGCCGTTTCACAACGTGGTTCAATATAGCCTACGAACTTTCTTTCTCGCATTACCGGTTACGGATGGAAAACACGGCGGTAAAGTCGTCGTACAGTAACCTGCGGCAATCGTTTTCATGCCATGTTACGCCCGGAAAAAGATGGCGTCTGCAACTCGTCGGAGAGCATTACTACAACGAGATCACCAAAGACGTGTCGAAACATCTCTTTCTGGCCGATGCCACGTTGACTTGCAGTTTGCCCAAAGGCTGGGAGCTGAATCTGCTCGTAAAAAACATCTTCGACCGCGAAACATACGCATACACCGTCTACAACGAGCTTTCAGCCATCAGCAAGTCGTACGTCATTCGTCCACGTAATGTCCTACTCAGCGTGTTTTTTCGTTTCTGAAAGAGATGAAAATTAAAAAGAATAATCCCTTTGTCAAACAACCCGATGCGATGGACTGTGGGCCGGCGTGCCTGACCATGATGAGTGATGAGCTCGTTATAAGATCAGATCATTCATTCTGAATATATTTATGTCGTCGATCCTTATATCGACTATCGTCAGGCAAAGCTGATCGTACGTTTACGCAGACAGCTTAACGGCCTTACAGGATGGCACGATCTGACGCTTGCGGAAGAATTTTCCGACGCAGACCGGCAGCGTCTCAAACCTTACCTCTCGTTCGATAAATAAATCCGGCAATCTTTATTCGGACATCGGTGTTTGGCACTTGTATGTATCGTTCGGGGTGGGTAAACACCTTCAACACATCACAGAAAGCATTCTGTTTGATGCAATATGGAGAAGAGCAAATTGATAATTGTCAGCTTCTAACGCGCTTATTCGATTGAACCTTCAAATTACACTTTTGTGTATTGCAAACATGTTGCATATTTCCGACCTTTGCAAGGAGCAATCAATCAATAAACAATGAAAGAAATATATAGTAGAAACCATATCTATGTGTGTCCGGAAGAACAGTCACATATTCGGAAGTACCGTGTGCTATTGGGAGGGGCTGGTATTGGGAGTATCATTGCCGAATGTGCTTTACGTTTGGGATTTGAAACCCTTACCATTGTAGACGGTGATATTGTGGAAGAATCTAATCTGAACCGGCAGAACTATCGGCAATGTGATATCGGACGGGCAAAGGTCGATGCACTGAAAGAACGATTGTTGGAAATCAACCCAAAGGCTGATATCACTGTGGTCAATTCCTTTATTAACAAGAACAATATTAATACTCTAATCAGGGGGCATGATGTGGCGGTGAATGCACTCGACTTCTCTTCAGACATACCGTTTTTATTTGATGCCTGTTGCCGTGAATACCACATGCCGGTACTGCATCCTTACAATATCGGGTGGGGAGGATTGGTGATCGTGGTCGAACCTGATGGGGTACAATTAAGTGATTTTTCGAACGATCCGAGCAATTTTGAGGTACGTCTGGTACAGCATATTGCAGCTCATTTTCGACTTTTGGGGCAGCCTAAACATTGGATTGAACGAGTTCTTGCACAATATGAAACAGAAAAACAATCCAGCGTCCCGCCTCAATTATCGGTAGCATCATGGATTGCAGGTGGACTTTGTACGAGCCTTTTGTTCTGCCTCGCTACAGGAAAGCATGTGAAACGATACCCAAAATTCTATTTGTCATCAATCATTGATGACGAACGCTAAATTGAGCAATCTTCTCATATCAACTTCTCGTTCATCGCAAATGAGATGGCTTCCGTGATATTATCGACTTCCAGCTTTTCGAACAGCTTGCGCCGATACGACTTGACCGAATCGGGTGTTCGGGATACCCGGTCAGCGATTTGCTCGATCGTATAGCCTTGCGCCGACAGCAACAGGGTCTGCCGTTCACTCTCACTCAGCCGGATAGCCGGCTGCTCTTCCCATCGGCCATTGTCAAGATCGTACTTCCATCGCATGTTATATCCTTTGCGGCTCACCTCGATATGTCCGGATGTAGCCCGCGAAGAAAGCGAGGCGGTACAGAGTGTCAACCAGATACGTCCATCCGGCGCTAATCGCAGAGGGGTTATTTTATGGTTGATCAGCAACGGCTTAGCCTGTGGCGGAGAGATGTGAAAATCATAGCTGAGCATATATTCCTGCCGATACTCGGGCGGGATTCTCTCCGTAAACAGGAAGCCGGCACGATTTACTTCGAGCAACAACCGAAGATCGTTCTCGGGTACATGACGAAGATAAAATTCATACCCCAACTTCCGAACTTCTTCGGCCGACATACCGCAGAGGAACAACGGATTGTCCGATACATACAAAAAATTGCGTTTAAAATAATCGATCACATAGATACTTCTGAACGTGGTGCGGGCGAAAGCATCCAGAGACTCGATATACAAGGGAATTTGTGCATATTCTTCATCGGGGATATGAAACACTTTGTTTTCCGCAATAAAGAAATTTTCTTTTTGAATCATGATGGTATGAATAAAGTTAATATAAAAGAGACTATTTTCAGCTATTTAAGACAAAGATAATGCAAAAAACGATGTTCCTGCAAATTTATTACACAAAAGTGTAATGCTCGTCCGGCAAATGCATTTTACTTTTGCATTCGTTAAAGAGTAAATAATGAATAAAGTACTGCTACTATGAACCGACTAATTGAAACTTACGATTGTTATTCTATCGGGCAGTTATCTGCAGACCGTTTACACGAATTAGCTGAATTTGTGGTGCGTGAAAATTACCGGCATCACACGAAAAGTCCCGGGAGCGATTTCCGGAGAGATGTAGAGCGTATTTATCATGAAGAAATGTCTTATTTTAAGCGTTCCCAAATTTTTATCGCGACCGAAGCTAACGGGAAGATTATCGGCTCTATTCGTGTGATGAACTGGGATAGACAACAACAACTCCCATTACAAACGTTGTTCAACATACCTACGCTTACTCGCTTATTGGCTGAACAAACATCTGCGGTCTGGCATATTGGACGATTAGCTGTAAGTACAGGTATTAGCTCTTGCAGACTAACCCTTTTTAAAATTCTTGGTATTGTTAAATTCATATAGTACTATTATCTTTGCTGAAAAAAACTATGGATTGTCCAAGATGTGGAAGCAT
>NZ_RQYN01000088.1 GCF_003860135.1 Tannerella forsythia | reverse complement strand
TATGATAGAAAAATCCCTAAAATTACTTTTTCTAAAACTAAACAATGAAATAGCTATATATATTTAACAATACCGTTTAATCGAAGATATTGGGGAGAAGCCCTCTTTAGAAGATAACTGATAGCTTGCGTAACCTATAGAAATGAATTTAGGTATAAATACGGATAATCATATTTACTTATTTCTCACAACAAAGAAAATGTTTTTTCGAACAGGACCAAAAACCAAAATAATATCTTATCTTTGTACCGTAAAATTTTAATCATATAAGAATGAAAAATATTATCATCAAGATTCTTGTTTCGATTGTGCTCATCTCTGGATTTACACAATGTAGAAATACTAATACAGATAAAAGTAAAAATACTACTCCACTAACTACAGTAACTATTTCGCAGGCTTTTCAGCATCTACTCTACATAGGTCTATATGTCTCCCAAGAGAAGGGCTTCTTTGCCGAGGAAGGCTTAGACGTGAAAATAGAGACGGCTGGTGGAGATGCCCAGGCATTCTCAGCTCTGACTAGCGGTAACACCGATTTTGCACAGGGCGATCCAGCTTTCGTTGCCATTGCCAACGAACAAGGCTGGGGCGGCAAGGTTGTAGTGATGGCTGTCAATAGGGTAGCTGTTTGGGGGATCACATTTGATCCAACGATACAGCCCTTCAGCGACCCCACTGGATTTAGGGGGCATACTGTGGCGACCTATCCTAATCCCAATACCTCTTACGTTGTGCAGAAGCAGCTCGCTCTGAAGGCAGGCCTGGAGGTTGGGAGGGATACAAAGATCCTCGAGGTCGAGATGGGAACAGAACTGGCAAGCCTGCAAAATGGTCGGGCCTCGATTGCCCAAACGATTGAGCCGAACGTCTCTACGGCCGAGCTGGAGGGAGGCAAGGTGGTCTTCTCTTACCCAGAGGCTTGGGGTGACTTTGCGTTTACGGGCCTCATGGTTTCGGATCAGACCATTAAAGAGAGGCCGGAGATGGTGCAGAAGGTTGTCAATGCATACGAAAAAGCCTTGAACTATATCCATACAGACTTAGAGGGAACTCTCCTAGTGGCTAAGAAATACCTGCCTCACCTCAAGGATGAGGTGATCCGTACAGCCCTGAGGCGACTCATTGACTCTGGCTGTATCCCCCAGCACACACAAATCAACATGGATTCATGGAGTAGCCTCCTACAAACACGCATTGATGTAGGAGACCTCAAGCAAATGCCAACAATTAACCTTATTGATAATACTTTTGCTCAAAATGCAAAGCAATAAATTATTTTAGCCATGAGCAACGTCGAAAAACCCCTCGATAAATACCCTAAACATGTCAAGTCATGCATTAGGTTGTGTAATTTTTTGAGCAAGATAAAATTGTATTTGCCCCTGTTCATGATTTCTGCAGGGGTTCTAGCAGTTCCTTGTGTTCATTTTTTAGAAGGGATTCAATGCATCAAAGAAGAGATAAGTAAAGAGTCTTTATACACGGTCTATTGGATATCACTTATAGTCCTTATTGTGGGGATAATATGCCTGTCTTTCAAAACTTCCCAAAGAGACAATAAAAATAATGAAGGGAATCGTTATCTCTATTCAATAGTATTGATATTCATAGGAGTTGCAGCTGCAATAATCGTTTTCTTGTGGAAGGGTAATGGCGATTTAATCGAAAAGGCAGAATCTTATTATTGGATGATTGTATCTATAATCACTTCCTTGTCCGGTTTAAGTGGAATGCTAGAAGCATTAACAAAGCACTATAAGAAAGTTGAAGACTACTATTCTGAACTTGAAGGTGTTCGCAAAGACATTAAAAAACAGGGGGAGGAATTAATGGATGTTGCCCAAAAGATAGATACTGTCGGGGTATGGACACAAGATGAGCTTTTGCAAAAAGTTTCCGTTAAGGTCTATAATATGGACGATTATGTTATTAATCTCCCTTTCCTCCTATCTCAAAAATCTCTTAAAGCGGAAAATCTAGAGATAAAGATTGAGAATCGTTATACAGACGAAAAAGCAATAGAAGAGGTAGCCAATAATGGAGGATTTGCTATTGTCGACCCATACTATGTTAAAAACGCGATGACTGATGGGAAGCAGCAGTTGGTTATACTGTCTCCTCTTGTTGTCAAAAATCCCATAAGGTGTTTGAAAAAAGAAGAGTCAGGAAACATATTGGTGTACGATAAGTCTCCGGAGAGTACCTCTGGAGAGATCTTCGCAAAGGCAAAAGAGGGGGAAGGGAAGAAAACAGTGGAAGAACAGTTCAAGTCTCTTGAAGAATTTGTAAAGGAGCTGCTAAACACAATTCAAAATAAACCGGATTTTTGGGAAAACGTTCATAACAACAGTATGAAATCTCTCATTACTTTGAGGGATGTGTTAACCAGAAATATCAACGAAGTTTTCTCTGCATCAGGAAAGAACGAACCCTCTGAATGGTATGAAATATTTATTCATATCCTAGCCCTATGGACTTATGCTGAGATAAAAAACACGAAAGGGGTCAATGTGCTTGATCTAAAGGAGCTAGAAATGATGTTCAAAAAGTATTCAAAGTTTTACCTGATGGAGCCAGAGCTAACAATGATTCAAAAGGCTGTTTTGAAGGAAGAACAATATGAAATTGAAAAGCCTTCTGGAGGAGATGAGAGATCAGATATTATCTTTACAGCTATTATAACAACAACAGAGTACTTGAGAGCTTATCCTCTTATTGTTTTAAAATTTTTGAAGGCTATCAGGGTCGGTATTCTTCGTTGCCACTCTGTTTTGAATGCGAGGAATTCGGGAGAACATTCAAATAGTATTGATTATATATCAAGTGAACTTGAGAAAAATTACTTAGATTCCAGTGGTCAAGAATACAGAAATGCAGTTCTGAGTGTATTAAAGCATCTTACCCCATCTAAAGGAGGGGGGGGATTCGACATAAAGGATTTATATCCTGAAGATTTGGTAATTTTCGGAAGTAGAGATACAGAAGACTATACCATTCGCCTAAAGAAACGAGGAAGAGAGCTTAGTAATTTCTTCTTGAAGAACGAAAAAAATCTTGATGAAGATTTCCAAAAGAAAGTAAAATTCATTGAGTCTGGTTTAGGGATATGATCAGTATTAAAAACTTATCCTTTGGATTTGAGAGGCTTCCTATCTTTTTAGATCTGAATTACACCTTCGAGAAGGGTAAGTTCTACTCGATATTGGGGCCGAGCGGTTGTGGCAAAACAACGTTACTCAATCTAATCTCGGGGCTCTTGTCTCCCAGCGCGGGCTCGGTCTCTCTCTCTCTTTCGGATAAGGGGCAGGCAATCTCTTACATGCCTCAGACCGACACCCTACTGCCGTGGAGAACGGTACGGGAGAACATCCGTTTGGTCTTCGAGGTGCTCAGACGAGAGCCAGATGAGCAGGCGGTTGAGATCTATCTCAAACACTTTGGCCTAGCAGATTTCGCCGATTATTATCCCGAGAACCTCTCTGCTGGGATGAAGCAGCGTATCGCTCTAATCCAGGCCTTGGTCTCCAAACCTAGCATTATCCTCCTGGACGAGCCTTTCTCGAACCTAGACTTCGACATCAAACTGAAGATCCAAACGAGGATCATCGGCGAGCTACAACATGCCAACACGACCAGCCTCATGGTAACCCATGATATAGAGGACGCGATTGTCATGTCTGACTATATTCTGATCTTCTCGGAGAAACCTGTGCACATCAAGCGTTGTATCCCCATCACGTTTGACGACTATGGTGAGAAGAAGCCCGTAGAGCTCCGAAAATCGCATCAACTTCGAGACTACTTTGTAGAGATATGGGACGAACTAAAGTATCTAGGGTAGGGCTACAGCTCCTGCGTTTCCTGCCCGGTGTCTTTTTCTTAGGCCTGTGGGAGCTGTTTATCTATTTCAATCCGGACAAGCTCTTCTACTATGGTGCACCTTCCAAGATCGCAGAGGCCTTCTATGATGGTCTCTTGAGAGGAAGGCTGCTAGTTGACTTCCTCTGCACATTTCTCGAGACGCTGTTGGGCTTCATCGTTGGTAATATCCTGGGAGTATTGCTGGGGCTATCGCTCTGGTTCTCTGCTACGGTATTCAAGATAGCCAAACCCTACATCGTGATGCTTGGCTCTGCACCGATCTTTGCTCTAGCACCACTGATGATGATTTGGTTCGGTACAGGGATGCTCTCCAAAGTGATGATGGCCGTCCTCTCTACGGTCTTCATCGCTCTGTATCAGGCATACTCTGGAGCACTCAATGTCAATCCCAATCATATTGCCTATCTGAAATCGTGGGGAGCTGAGAAGAAAATGATCTTTAGGAAAATTATTGTGCCCTCCTCCATGGTTTGGGTGATTTCTGCCTTTCGTATCAATATTGGCTTTGCTCTACTCGGAGCATTTATGGGCGAATACATCTCCTCGAGTGCAGGTCTAGGGCATATGATCAAGGTGCAGACGGGACTATTCAATATCTCTCAGGTATTGCTCGGAGTCTTGATGCTGACCACCATTGCGCTTATTCTTAACTATTTAGTGGTTTTAATAGAGGCCCCACTAAAAAGAATATTAGTAAAAGTTTTGTAATGATAGTATGAACTCTGTAAAAAAAGCCTATAAAGAATTTTTAAATACAAAAAACGGCTGTAAGGTGTACAATGACTTCAAAGATGTACTCTATACCCCCTCCGACTCTTTGGCTCAAAAGATCAATCGGGAGATCATACAGCATCTAGTGTCCAATAGACAAAATCCAATCAAAATCTGCGATATCGGAGGAGGGGATGGTCGGCGAATGATGCATATCCTGTCTTTTTGGGCACAAAAAAAACCTGATCTGGAGTTTAATCTAGATGTTGTAGAGCAGTCCGAGCTCTTCTGTAAAGAGTTTAAGAGGCGTGCGGCTGAAATCGAGAATACAAAAGTGGTTAACATTTATCATGGCCTCTTTGAGGATCTCTTTGATATGCTTACTCAAGGATCCTACGACATTGTCTTCTTGATCCACAGTATTTTCGCTTTGCAAGATATTGAGATCTACCACAATATCAATTCACTGGTAAAGCCAGGTGGAAAGATTGTATTTATCTCCAATGCTAGGGATAGTCTACTAGCAAAGCTAAAGCGGATCCTCGATAGGGAGTATGAGGATAAACGCACTGAAATTGAGGATGTTAAAGAAATGTTGAGAGATTCGGATGTAAAGTTCGATTCTCTAACTTTCAACACGGAATTTTGTATCAGTTCTGCCGATATAGATCGGGATTCTTATAAGATCTTGAATTGGCTCTCCCTAGGTAAATATACAAGTGCCTCGACAGAGGATGCTAATAAACTCAAGGCAGAAGTCAAAAAGCTTGGGATTCAAAGGGAGGACAAATACTACTTCTCGGAGCAAGAGGAGATCTTGTTTATCCCTCCAATAAGTAAATCCCTCCTCAAATAATAATTCATCAATCAATAAAAGCCTCAGCTTGTTCTGTACTCAATTTTACTTTTTACTTAAGAGGTTGATATATAGTCGCTCCTTAATATCCGCTTAACACTATGCGCTTCAATAAAATAATATCAAAAACAGTTGTATATATTTGCAGGAATTTGTATCTTTACAGTATAAAACCCTGCAAA
>NZ_RQYN01000087.1 GCF_003860135.1 Tannerella forsythia | reverse complement strand
AATGCTGTTCGCCCGTGGTGATCAGATGTACCGGCCGGTATATGCCGCCGAAGAAAGTGAAATCGGCGGACAGGGGCGGCACGTCGTCTCGATGGCTGTTGTCCGCTTTTACGGCGATGTACTGCTCGCCCGATGCCTCGAGGAATGGCGTTAAATCGATGTTGAAAGCGGTGTAACCGCCCGTATGTTCTCCGGCCGGTTTCCCGTTTACAAACACTTCGGCCGTTTGATTCACCCCTTCGAACCGAAGGAAATACCTCCTCCCCCCCTCAGGAACAAGGCGAAATCTTTCTCTGTCCGTCGGCCAGCACATCCTTATCGTTCCAGGTATGAGGAAGCTGTACGGCTTGCCATCCGGCCGTCGTTCTATCCGGCAAGGCAGCGTCGGCTCCATTCTTCGAAAACAACCATCCGGAGTTGAACGAGATTTGACAGCGCCCCCCGTCGGCCGATTGACCTGCAGGCAACACTACATCCGGCAAACAATAAACAAGAGCAAAAAGAAGCAATGCACGACGTATCATATCCAATCTGTTTTTTGATGCGAAATTAGATGATCCATTCAACAGTCGCTTGTTTCGATGTTACGAAAAAGAGCGATTATGTTACATTTTCGGATGAAATGGGGCAGAAAGGGACGGTGCAAAAAGCTATCAGAGCAAATAATCGTTGTCCGATAAAACTTTTTTCGTAGGATAAAACTAAAAGCTGACCCCGTAAGGTGGAATCAGTCTTATATTGTCGCTTTGTTTTGTCCAAACAAAATGGAAGTTCCGATGAGCAAAAGTGCACTTCTTCTCGGACGGACCAGAAGGTGATATACTTTATTTGATGGATTGTTTTAAGGGGATGAAAACGGCTTGAAGTCTGGGAATCGGGCCGACTTCGGAGGACTTCACGTTTATTAAACATTCTATTACGGCAAGTGGCTGTTAGTGGCTAGTACTCTTTCTCTCCGTTTCTGCTTTATTGTCATACTTAGTCAAAAAAGTTTTTCTGAATAGGGATTGTTGTTTTGACTGTCAGTTTCTTATTCATTATTTTTTCAACTGTCTCAATGTAATTTTCCTTGGTTAGTATTGTAATGTCTTTCTGTTCCTTGATAATATCTCTATTCAAATCAAACATTGGATTATTATTATCGATATGCTCATCATACATTACTGCTCTTGGAATACCGTAATCTTTTGCGTACCCCATAGCTAAACGAGCTCCACTGTCAAGTTTTTGGCCAAACATTTTCCAACGTTCAGCAGAATTCTGAGCATAGCTTGCAGTTAAAACAATCGTATCGCAGAATAACGCCTGTAAGCGGTCTCTTTCTTTATATCGACTACTTAATTCCATTTGGTTTTTAAAATCATTCCCATATTCCGTAACAAGAAGTCCACCTTCTTCCACAATTTGAAATGCTAAACCTTTATTTTTTGCTGGCATAATACTACTTAATGGACTTGGCAAAATTGCAACTGTTTTACCATTTGAATCTAAGGCTTGTTGATGTGAAATGCTGTCGCAACCAAAAGCCAAACCGCTTACAATTGTTGCATCATTTTTAACAAATTGTTTAACGATATTTCGTTCTCTTTCTTCAATGTTGCCTTTAGGATTTAAAAGTCCAATAACTGTAATGTTTTTGTTGTAAATGCTCAATAAGTCAATATTTCCCTTGTAATAAAGGAAATTAGGCCTCTCGCTTTCTTTCACATTACCACGGTGTTGCGGAAAATCTTTGTCTCCTAGTGCCACAACTCCATCGCATAACTCATTGTCAAACTTGTCTACAAGTATTTTTTCAAACTTATTTTTTAGACTTACAAACTCATCGACACTTGTTGTCCCTCCTTTGATTGTTTTGTTTAGATAAGACACAATTGTTTCAATACTTTCGTAGCCTTTCAAATTTTTAGAAATCCAAGCATTGCCAATTCCTTTGTAGAACTTGGCAGTTAAAATATTTAATGCGTTATCACTATATTTCATTATTACAAAATTAGTATTGTTAAGTTGCTATAGCTTTTGATGACATTATAAACCCCAAAATATTCATAATCAGATTAATAAATTTAAAAAAACAAAACCCTATACTGATTTAACAATCCCACAAAATTATTGATTTTCTTGATACGGTTTTTCCAATAGAATAAAAAATAACAGAGTTAGCTCCTTTATCAAGCAATGCTTGAATTGCATCCTCGTCAATGTTTACAGACTTCGTGTATAAATCATCAATGAGCAGAATATCTTTGTTTTTAACGTTATCAGAAATTGTGCAAGTATCTTTTGTAATTCCTGGATATGGCAAATTTCCGTCTCCTCCTTCTCCATTTCTGTCTAAATGCGTTGTTCTTGTGTTTGTATGGCGAATAATAAATTTTGTTCCATTGTCAAAATTCTCCAACCTATTTACAACTGAACTAATAACCTCTCTAAAAAGCAGTTGGTCTTTTCTATAATGATTTTCCGCTTTTGAACGAGGAATAACACAAACGGTAAGATTGTTTTTTTTGTTATTTGCAAGATTTGAGGTAAATCTCGGCATAAAATTTTAATCAACTGAATTGCAACATTTTTTATTCGGTCAGGAAATGGATCAACATCATTTTTCAATGTCCAAATCAAATTCTCAATACTATTGAGAATTTGCCACGAACCACCACCATTATAGTCCGCATGGTAAAATGCATCTGTATCCTGCTTTAAAAATGTCCCTATCAAGCTTATTTCGTCAGAATCACTTACAAAAAATCCCGTATTCATTATTCTACCTTTTCGTTTTTCACCAATTAGATTTCGAAAATTGGATTCTCTTTCTTCTGGGATTTTATACCATTGTTCTTCTGACAAGATTGTAAAACGTTCCATTTTTTAATAATATATTGGGTTTATAATTGAAATACCTACTTTTTTTGCATCTACAATTTCGCTTTCTTCATTTTCAAAAGCGATAATGAGATTGGGCGGAACGCCCAATTTAAAAATTGCGTTTTGAAACTTGTTTATTTTTTTATCATTATCCTCAAACTCTCTAAAAAAAATATTACTAAATTTATCAGTAAGACCGAAATGATTTAATGTTATTATCGCTCTGTCTTTTCTGCAATTTGAAACTAAAACAGTCTTGTTTGTTTTTAAATATTTAAATAAGACTTCTGCAATTACTTCATTAAGTTTGATTTCTGATAGAAACTCTATGTAATACTCTTCTTTTTTTCGAGTTATCTCCTCATAATCTGATTGTTGCAGACCAAGTAATGCAATTTTCAAAAAACTACGATTAAATCTGACTTTGGGATTATATGATAGCTCAAGTCCATTATTTGTAACTAAATGAATAGCTTTTTTGTAGGATAAGAAATTTGCATAATCTGTATTAATTAAAGTCCCGTCCATATCGAAAAATAAAACATTATCAGGATTTATTATTGTATCAAAATCATATTTTGTTTTCATTTCTTAAAACCTTTACTCATTTTATAATGCTATGTTTTCTTAGACTTGAATCTAATGTGCAAATATATTCATTTTGTTTATTTTTACATATATTCTTTGTATATCTTTTTTTATCTACACGCCTACAGATTTATAAATCCAACAAAATCAATACCATAACAAACATTTAAAATAATCAGACGAATTAATTCTACAAATACAATCCAACATCCTAAATCATACGAAAAGAAGTTAAAAAAAACGCCATTCAAACAACCGATACCCCCAACCATCCCATCCGGAAAAAAATAATACAATCCTCTCTCTCTCTTCCCTCTCAAAAAAATAGATTACTTTTGTCTCAAAAACCGAAAAAAATGGGAACCGATTACAGCATTACTGAAAAATTCGGAGCAAACCTCGCTCAATTGTTAGCCGAAAAAATCGGCAAGGTCTATCCTGAGTTTAATGCAGACCGTTTTATACAAGACACCGACAACAGAACCGTTGGACAAACCTACACCCAACGGGTGGCTACGCTTGCCGAGCTTCTGAAAAACTACCTCCCGGCAGATTACAAAAAGGCTTTGCCCGTCCTGATGGCTGTTTTGGGCAAGGAAAACCCCAACGAAACGGGGATGTTTACCCACTATTATTGGATCTTGCCCATTGGAAAATTTGTGCAGGAATACGGCATCGAGCATTTCGAGCTTTCAATGAAAGCCATCGAAGAGATAACGAAAAGGAATACGGGAGAGTACGCCGTCCGGCCTTACATCCGGAAATATCCCGAAGCTTCGCTTAAAATCATCGAAAAATGGGCAAAATCGCCCAATTTCCATTTACGCAGGTTGGCCAGTGAAGGACTTCGCCCGAAATTGCCCTGGGCAACTAAACTGGATACGTTTATAGAAAACCCTGCGCCTGTCTTCCGTGTTTTGGAATGGCTGAAAGAAGACGAAATACTCTTCGTGAAAAAATCGGTTGCCAACCACCTCACCGACTGGCTGAAAGTGAATCGAGAAGCTGTTCTGCCTCTGATTGAACGCTGGAAAACCTCCGCGAATCCGCATACCCAATGGATTATAAAAAGAGCCACACGCAAAATACAATAAGTTCTCCTTGCTCCTTTATTCTTGTCCGGGCTTGACTTCCTGCGCTAACTTTGCTCAAAAGTTCAGAACTTACAAAAAATGAAAATCAAAAAAATGGCCTATTTGTTTTTGTTGCCAATCGTTATTTGCTTTGCAATCGGTCTCCTACGGCTTTTTCGGAATCCGCCTTACGAAAGAATAGATAAAACAGTTGTACGAGCATCGGATCCCGCAATTAAAAAAGAAATTCCGGCGCTTAACTTATCCTTTTGGGCAGACAGAGTGGCTTATTCCGAACCTGTTTATTTCCCGGATGGAGTGGAAACGGCCGATTTTACGGAGCATGTGGAGGCCATAAACTTGGAAATTCCCGACTGGGACAGCGAAGGATTATACGAGGTAAAGGCTTCTACCAAAGCAGGTACTTTAGACCCTGCTTTTTTAGTATACAAATGGCATTCAAACACTTCCAACACTCTTATCTTTCACCATGGAGCATCGGAACATCCCTTTTACGGGATTTTTTCTAACATCTTCAAAAAAGAAAAACTCAATGATTTGGAAGTAAACCTCATTGCAATCCGAACTCCTTTTCACAAGCAAAAAGGAGCATTGAAACAGGGAACGACAACCCTATCGACCTTTATGGCAACGATGGCAACAAGTGTAAAACTGACCGAAATGCTGATCCGCACTTTACGACAAAAAGGAGTACAGACCGTTGAAATTGGCGGATTCAGCTTGGGAGCTGTGATAGCAAACAGACATCGGGTAACGTATAATTCGGCCGACTTTTATGTCCCGATAGTAGGAACGGTGGCTCACGAAAAGTTTTTTATTTTCCAAAAAAAAAATACCACCGAAAACGAAATCCAACGGAACAAAATCATTACACAACACTTAAATTTCTCAGCCCAATGGCAAAAAAATCAATCTCCTAATGCGTTTCCGGTTATGGCTCGCTACGACGCGTTTTTACCACTTCACGAGCACGCTCCCGCCTATGGAAATCTGGAAGTGGAAATCTGGAACACGGGACATCTATCTACCGCTGTTTTCTACAACGCCATGCGGCACGTTCTGTTAAAACGATTGAAGAACTAACCGTTACTCGGTAACAACAACAGTTCCTAATTTTTTCAGTAATTAAATCGGAGGATTGAGAAAACAGGCTTCAAAAGAAATCCGACTTATTTTGCATTTAAAAAAATAACCAATAAAGAAAAAGCTCTCCGGCTTTCTTTTAACGCGACTTTATGTCGGCAAATAAAACATCCTGAGTAAAATATTTGAACGACCAATAAACACCGATACAATACAGACGAACGTTTTTTCGGATGACGGTCTCGAGCGTCAGAGCTTGAAGCACGTCGCTGCGATTTTGCAAGTGGTACGCGATGGTTACGTCGGCGCTGTGAGGCGTTACCCGGGAAGTGGTGATATAGATTCCGGGGCCTCCGTAGTCCGACATGCTGAAATGCTGTTCGCCCGTGGTGATCAGATGTACCGGCCG
>NZ_RQYN01000086.1 GCF_003860135.1 Tannerella forsythia | reverse complement strand
TGATTTTCAACTATTTGCGATTTTTCTCAAAAAAAACCTGTAAAAATATTTGGAGAATAGGATGGGAGTATCTACTTTTGCACCCGCTTTCGAGAGGGGAGCCCGCTGCAAAGCGTGATAAGAAAGGATTTGTTTTTGGGTTGTTGTTTTTTTAATTTCTTCCATATTGTTTGGTGTGAGGGGTTAAGAAAAAAGATTCAAAAAAGTTTCGAAAAAATTTGGTTCGAATGAGAATTTGTTTTTATCTTTGCAGCCCGTTACCGATTCGGTAATCGGAATAAAAAAGAAAAAGCGTGATGTACTTCGGAAGTGTTCGGAGGGGTCACCAAAAAATAAAAAGCGATCTTTGTAAGATTTACATGTAAAACAAGATGTAGTACAAGAAAAAAAGTACCGTCAATTTACGAAAATAAAGGAAAAGGATACTAGGATTCTGAGCGCGATAGGATAAAAAAACAATTTCAACAACGGAGAGTTTGATCCTGGCTCAGGATGAACGCTAGCGATAGGCTTAACACATGCAAGTCGAGGGGCAGCGAGGGTAGCAATACCTGTCGGCGACCGGCGCACGGGTGAGTAACGCGTATGTAACCTGCCCGCAACAGGGGGATAACCCGGCGAAAGTCGGACTAATACCGCATAAAACAGGGGTCCCGCATGGGAATATTTGTTAAAGATTTATCGGTTGCGGATGGGCATGCGTACCATTAGGTAGTTGGTGAGGTAACGGCTCACCAAGCCTTCGATGGTTAGGGGTTCTGAGAGGAAGGTCCCCCACACTGGTACTGAGACACGGACCAGACTCCTACGGGAGGCAGCAGTGAGGAATATTGGTCAATGGGCGAGAGCCTGAACCAGCCAAGTCGCGTGAAGGATGACTGCCCTATGGGTTGTAAACTTCTTTTACAAGGGAATAAAATGAGATACGTGTATTTTATTGCATGTACCTTGGGAATAAGCATCGGCTAACTCCGTGCCAGCAGCCGCGGTAATACGGAGGATGCGAGCGTTATCCGGATTTATTGGGTTTAAAGGGTGCGTAGGTGGGCTATTAAGTCAGCGGTGAAAGTTTGTCGCTTAACGATAAAATTGCCGTTGAAACTGGTAGTCTTGAGTATAGATGAAGTAGGCGGAATGCGTGGTGTAGCGGTGAAATGCATAGAGATCACGCAGAACTCCGATTGCGAAGGCAGCTTACTAAGGTATAACTGACACTGAAGCACGAAAGCGTGGGTATCAAACAGGATTAGATACCCTGGTAGTCCACGCAGTAAACGATGATTACTAGGAGTTTGCGATATACAGTAAGCTCTACAGCGAAAGCGTTAAGTAATCCACCTGGGGAGTACGCCGGCAACGGTGAAACTCAAAGGAATTGACGGGGGCCCGCACAAGCGGAGGAACATGTGGTTTAATTCGATGATACGCGAGGAACCTTACCCGGGATTGAAATGTAGACGACGGACAGTGAGAGCTGTCTTCCCTTCGGGGCGTCTATGTAGGTGCTGCATGGTTGTCGTCAGCTCGTGCCGTGAGGTGTCGGCTTAAGTGCCATAACGAGCGCAACCCTGACTGTCAGTTGCTAACAGGTTAAGCTGAGGACTCTGGCGGGACTGCCGGCGTAAGCTGTGAGGAAGGTTGGGATGACGTCAAATCAGCACGGCCCTTACATCCGGGGCGACACACGTGTTACAATGGCAGGGACAAAGGGCAGCTACCGGGCGACCGGATGCCAATCTCCAAACCCTGTCTCAGTTCGGATCGGAGTCTGCAACTCGACTCCGTGAAGCTGGATTCGCTAGTAATCGCGCATCAGCCATGGCGCGGTGAATACGTTCCCGGGCCTTGTACACACCGCCCGTCAAGCCATGGGAGCCGGGGGTACCTGAAGTCCGTAACCGCGAGGATCGGCCTAGGGTAAAACTGGTGACTGGGGCTAAGTCGTAACAAGGTAGCCGTACCGGAAGGTGCGGCTGGAACACCTCCTTTCTGGAGCTGTCTCGGAATCTGTTTGATGGATTCTTTTCCTTTGGTACTTTAATCAGTACTGCATTCTTGTTTTCATGTTTACTATAAAAAAAGGGAAAAGAGAAAAAGGAAGCTGGGATGTCTCGGTTTCTTTGTCGGAAAAAAAACTTGAAACAAGTATTTTTGTCCGGCTCAGAGAGCAAGAGACGATTCGTCTTATCCCGGCGGAAGTTGACAAGACAGTCCTATAGCTCAGTTGGTTAGAGCGCTACACTGATAATGTAGAGGTCGGCAGTTCAACTCTGCCTGGGACTACTCTTTGCGAAAAGAAAAAAAAGACGGGGGATTAGCTCAGCTGGCTAGAGCACCTGCTTTGCAAGCAGGGGGTCAACGGTTCGAATCCGTTATTCTCCACAAATTTCGCAATCTGCCCGAAGCGTTTATGAAAGAGGAGCTCTCTTGAACGACGAAGAAGGCGGAATCAAAAAAGCGAAGAAAGAGTTCTTTGACATGATGGACAAAACAGAGAAAAGATTTCGTATGTTGTTTGATGTATGTATGTAGATCAAATGAATATGAATGAAACTTGAAGCGAATTAAAGAAAAAAAACGTAGAAAGAGCTAAAAATAAAAAAAACCACTGTCATTGTATGCATTCGTGTGTATGATGTGTGAGGTGACGATAAAAAAGTAAAAGAAGGGCAGACGGTGGATGCCTTGGCTCTCGGAGGCGATGAAGGACGTGATAAGCTGCGAAAAGCTCGGGGGAGGTGCAAATAACCATTGATCCCGTGATATCCGAATGGGGCAACCCGGCTGGTTGAAGGCCAGTCACACCGTAAGGTGAGCGAACGTGGGGAACTGAAACATCTAAGTACCCACAGGAAGAGAAAATAAGAATGATTGCGTAAGTAGTGGCGAGCGAACGCGCAAGAGCCCAAACCATGGTTGTTTCGGCATCCCATGGGGTTGTAGGACCGCGCTGTAGCAAGAAAAGATGAAAGTGGAACCCGCTGGAAAGAGGGCCATAGAGGGTGATAGTCCCGTACACGAATTCATTTTGAAGCTTAGCGGTATCCTGAGTAGGGCGGGACACGTGAAATCCTGTCTGAATCTGCGGGGCCCATCCCGTAAGGCTAAATACTTCCGAGAGACCGATAGCGAACCAGTACCGTGAGGGAAAGGTGAAAAGAACCTCGAACAGAGGAGTGAAATAGACCCTGAACCCGTCTGCCTACAAGCGGTCGGAGCACTGTATAAGTGTGACGGCGTGCCTTTTGCATAATGAACCTACGAGTTACTTTTTTTGGCAAGGTTAAGTGTTATTGAGGCATGTAGCCGAAGCGAAAGCGAGTCTGAATAGGGCGGATAGTCAAAAGGAGTAGACGCGAAACCAAGTGATCTACCCATGGTCAGGTTGAAGGTTAGGTAACACTAACTGGAGGACCGAATGGATATACGTTGAAAAGTGTTCCAATGAATTGTGGGTAGGGGTGAAAGGCTAATCAAACTTGGAGATAGCTCGTACTCCCCGAAATGCATTTAGGTGCAGCCTCGGGTGTTTTTGATGAGAGGTAGAGCGACTGATTGGATGCGAGGGCTTCGCCGCCTATCAAGTCCAGACAAACTCCGAATGCTCATCATATAAAGCCCGGGAGTGAGGGCATGGGTGCTAAGGTCCATGTCCGAGAGGAGAAGAATCCGGACCATCAGCTAAGGTCCCCAAATAACCGCTAAGTTGCATTAACGAAGTCGGACCGCATAGACAGCTAGGATGTTGGCTTGGAAGCAGCCATTCATTTAAAGAGTGCGTAACAGCTCACTAGTCGAGGGGTCTGGCATGGATAATAATCGGGCATAAGCGGTTTACCGAAGCTATGGATATCGCAAGATATGGTAGGGGAGCATTCCATACGGCGCTGAAGATAAAGGGTGACCTTTGTTGGAGCGTATGGAAAAGCAAATGTAGGTATGAGTAACGATAAAGGAGGTGAAAAACCTCCTCGCCGAAAGACCAAGGTTTCCTGATCAACGCTAATCGGATCAGGGTTAGTCGGGGCCTAAGGATAAGCCGAAGGGCGATTCCGATGGATGAGCCGGTTAATATTCCGGCACTGCTATATTGAGCGATGTGGGGACGGAGAAGTGACAGCACTGCCAACGGATGGAAGAGTTGGTTGAAGGGTGTAGACGTTGATTGCGGTAGGCAAATCCGCCGCGAGAGTCGAACCTGACAGTATGCAGCGTACTTGTACAATGTAATATGTGCGTAAACAGGCTCCCAAGAAAATCCGCTAAGCATATTGATATAGCACTCGTACTGTAAACGGACACACGTGGTCGGGTTGAACATACTAAGGCGCTCGAGTGATTCACGGTTAAGGAACTAGGCAAAATGGTCCTGTAACTTCGGGAGAAAGGACGCCAATTGAAATATATTGGCCGCAGAGAATAGGCCCAGGCGACTGTTTAACAAAAACACATGACTATGCTAAATTGAAAGATGATGTATATGGTCTGACACCTGCCCGGTGCTGGAAGGTTAAGAGGAGAACTCATCGCAAGAGAAGGTTTGAATTGAAGCCCCAGTAAACGGCGGCCGTAACTATAACGGTCCTAAGGTAGCGAAATTCCTTGTCGGGTAAGTTCCGACCTGCACGAATGGTGTAACGATCTGGGCACTGTCTCAACTGTGAGCTCGGTGAAATTGTAGTATCGGTGAAGATGCCGATTACCCGCGATGGGACGAAAAGACCCCGTGAACCTTTACTATAGCTTTACATTGACGTTGGGCATCCGATGTGTAGGATAGGCCGGAGACTGTGAAGCGGTGACGCCAGTCATCGTGGAGTCGTTGTTGAAATACGGCCCTTTGGGTGTTTGACTTCTAACTCCTGTGTATATTGGGAGGACACTGTATGGTGGGTAGTTTGACTGGGGTGGTCGCCTCCAAAAGCGTAACGGAGGCTTCTAAAGGTACCCTCAGACCGATTGGTAACCGGTCGCAGAGTGTAATGGCATAAGGGTGCTTGACTGAGAGACTTACAAGTCGACCAGGTAGGAAACTAGAGCATAGTGATCCGGTGGTTCCGTATGGAAGGGCCATCGCTCAAAGGATAAAAGGTACTCCGGGGATAACAGGCTGATCGCCGCCAAGAGCTCATATCGACGCGGCGGTTTGGCACCTCGATGTCGGCTCGTCACATCCTGGGGCTGGAGAAGGTCCCAAGGGTTGGGCTGTTCGCCCATTAAAGTGGCACGCGAGCTGGGTTCAGAACGTCGTGAGACAGTTCGGTCTCTATCTATCGTGGGCGCAAGATATTTGAGGGGATCCTGACACTAGTACGAGAGGACCGTGTTGGACAGACCGCTGGTTTACCGGTTGTTTCGCCAGGAGCACAGCCGGGTAGTTAAGTCTGGTAAGGATAAGTGCTGAAAGCATCTAAGTACGAAGCCTGCCTCAAGATGAGATATCTATATAAGGGTCGTTGTAGACTACGACGTTGATAGGCTGCAGGTCTAAAGGTGGTAACATCAAAGCCGAGCAGTACTAATTGCCCAAAACTTTTTTGTCACGACCGTTGGTTTTGATTTATGTTTAGTTTTCGGACAGCTTGCTGTTCGAGGTACGTTTTATCGCTTCTTTAACGAGCGAAAAAAGAGTTTCAGCCTCTTTGTTTTGTCCTGACCGTCAAAAGATCTTTTTTAAGATATTAAGGTGGTTATAGCACGAGGGATCCACCTCTTCCCATTCCGAACAGAGAAGTTAAGCCTCGTCACGCCGATGGTACTGCTATATTGTGGGAGAGTAGGTAGCCGCCGTTTTTTAGGTATTATTTTTTAAGAAGGAGCATTTTCTGAAAAGAGAGAGTGCTCCTTTTTTTGGCATGTATACCTGCCCTCTATACCGCATACCGTACCTTCGGGGCGGGTGAAAAAGAAAGCGCGAAAAAGAAGCAAAAACAGCTGCGTCCGTATGCGGCAAAATTTACATACGGGAGAAAATAAATTTACATCCGTATGTAAGTTTACGCGCGTCCGTATGTAGCGAAATTT
>NZ_RQYN01000085.1 GCF_003860135.1 Tannerella forsythia | reverse complement strand
TCTATTGATGTTTATGCAGAACGAACAGCATCTATGGGAGGCTACCCAACAAAACCCTTAGGCGAACTTACTCCATATAAGAAATATAAAATTAAACACTATTGTCCGTGGAAAAAATATTCAAAAGTGCAGAGCGAAAAATAAATTTTTCCCCATACACTTTTTAGTAGTTTTGTGTTCACTACAACGCAATACTACAATGAACAAAAACACATATTTTTTCGGACAATCTGTTTTCGGACAGCTCATATCTTTGATTGATAACCGCATGATCACCCGAAACAGCGCTAAGCACAATGCCGACCGCTATATGAGGACAGTATCCCTGTTTTATGTAAGCCTGAGAACGGCTTGTATGCTCCTACTATGTCCATCAATGAAGGATATTAGACATTTTAGCTGTATTGAGTGCGATTTTCGTTTAGGTTTTATAGAGGAAAGATACAAAATATGATTCATTCGCAAGCTTTTAATCGTAAAATGATGACGAACCGTCCATCATTAAGCGGGTCACTTTCTCACAAAACGCGACAATACGACCCGAGCTTTTACATCGGCCAGAATACGGTCGGAGGTGCGCAGCTCTTCAAACGTGTAGACTCCCGCATAACGTTCGAGGATTTTAGGATAGTCCCTCTCATCGGCTAAGAAATAGCCTGTTTGCGGTTGCTCGGTCTCGAAATTATGGAAGCAGTTGCCAAGATAAAAATTCAAACCATACAAGTTCGTATATTGACGCAGGTTATTCATGACAAAAAGCTTGTCCTTATTCAGCGAATATGTGTCACGGATTTCTCGGGCAAACGCACGCGAGGAGTTCTCGTTTCGGATTCCGCGCATCACGATACCGTCGATAAAGAGATGAACGCAAAACACCAAAAAGATAGACGCATACAACATCTTGATGTTGATCTTCTTGAACAGTTGGTAATAACTTGTCAGCAATGCGCTCAGTAGCAATATCAGGACGATGATGGTCGGCACCGAAGGACGAAAAGCATGGCTAACCGCTTCAATGCTCTGCAAGGCCGAGAGCTTCGTCGTATAATTGCCCGCCAGCGCCACGAGGTCTACCATCCCTGTCATACTGAGTAGGGCGGTCATGAAAGCTACGCTGGCCACGCCTGTCAACACGCCGGCGAAGACGCGCGTCAGCTTCGAACGATGCTCTGTCAGATAGAGAATGCCCTGCGACATAAACAACGCGATAAACGGATACGCCGGCATCAGGTAAACACTCCGCTTGCTACTCGGCAACATATAGAAGAACACGATACACACAGAAGCCACCAGACTGAACAAGCGTACCTTATCGAGCGACAGGATGTTGCTCCATACGTTTCTCAGCCATGTCCCGAGACGTCCCTGCAGCTTCCGCCTACGCATCCCGAACAGAGAGAAAAAGAGCAGCAGCGTCCACGGCATAAATCCCGCCGCAAGGGTGATGAAGTTGTACCAGAACCCTTCCTTATGTCCCAATTCATACGATATATTAGCCTCGCTTAAGTGGAAGAAACGTCCGAAGTTTTCGGCCAGCACAACGTTTAAAAATTCATCGCCCCCCTGCTTCCACGCTTCGATATACCAGAGCATCGGAATAAACAGCGACGCCACAAACGTATAGAATAACGCCTTGAATATCCGCAGAAAGTTATATTTGCGTAACATCAACAGATAGACGCCAAAGACAAACAGGGGTAAAATAATACCGACGGGTCCTTTTGTGAGCACAGCGCCACTGAACAGCAACGGAATCCCCACAGGTAACCCTTTCAGGGATAGTTTTTCCTCCCATCGATACATTTGTATCAGTCCGGCCACCATAAAAGTAGTCAGTACCATATCGACACGCGCGGTCATCCCCGCACGATGAATCTCGACACAAGTAAACAACAAGCAAACGGCAATAAACGCTTCTTGAAAACGCACGCGACGACCCAAAAAGATCAGTACGATGGCCATCAGCGCCGTATAAGCTATCGCCGAAGGCAAGCGCGCTGTCAGCTCACTCACATAGCCTTGCGGCAGCGAACAGGCAGCCATCAACCAATGCACCATCGGCGGTTTGTAGGCAAATTCATCGGCATAAACGGTCGGCAGTGTCCAGTTACCCGTTTCGAGCATCGACACGGCCACGGCAGCCTCGCGCGGTTCGCCTTTGGTCGAAAAATCGCCGGTCGCAATCCACGGGAGAATCGAGAACAGACACACGAAGATGACCGTACTTACGGGTTTCTGTAGATAAAGATATTGGAGAGCAGACGTGCGCATAAATTTTCTTCTTTATTATTTTTGTATCCGACGAATACGAATACAAAAGAACGATTTTTTTTGCAAACCGCAAAGCACGTTCATCGCGGAGCCTTCCGGTAAAGATAAATCGTAATGAACAGATAGAGGATATTGGGAATCCAAACGGCCACCATCGGACTCACATACCCGCTGATGGCAAAGGTCGATGTGATTTTTGAGAACAGAATATATGAAAAACTCAATCCGAACCCGATCCCGATATTCAGTCCCATTCCCCCTTTCATCTTACGTGAAGAGAGTGAAGCCCCAATGAGAGTCAGGATAAAAAACGACATGATTGTCGCTATCCGTAGATGATATTCGATTTCAAAGAGCTGAATATTCGCGAGGCGCCGTTCTTTCTGCCGCTCAATATGACGCGCCAACTGTGGCATCGTCATCGTCTCACAGTCACTTTCGGAAATCAGGAAATCGGAAGGCACGAAAGTCAAGGTCGTATCTTTTCGTGTGCCGGTCGAAATTTTCTCGCGCATCCCGTCGAAGTCACGGATCACGTAATCGATAATCGTCCAAGTATAGAGCGAATCGTATTTGATCGACTGAGCAGTCAGACGGGAAACCAATTCATTTTCTTCGAATTTATCTATCGAAAAGCGATAACCCATTGAGGAAGAGGCGTCGTACCGATCAAAGTACGCAAAAACGTTCGGTTCGATTTCGAGTTGAATATTCCTCGCCGACGATACTTTCTTATCCCGGATATGCGTATTCTGAAACTCGATACGGACCTTGTTCGCCGGAGGGATAATATACGCATTCAGTACATAGTTGGCTGATGCTATGATCGTAGCCGAGATCAGATAAGGACGCATCAATCTGCGAAAACTGATGCCGCTGGCGAGCATGGCGATGATTTCAGACCTGTCGGCCAGTTGCGACGTGAAGAAGATCACGGTGATGAACGTGAACAGCGGACTGAAAATGCTGATAAAATAAGGAATAAAATTCAGATAGTAATCGAAAATGATTCCGCGCATCGTAGCCGTAGCTTTAGGCCCGACGAAATAGTCGATCTTCTCGTTGAAGTCAAAGACGACGGTGATCGCAATCACCAATAGAATGGTGAAGATATAGGTACCCAGAAATTTCCGGATAATATACCGGTCGATCTTTGTCAATCTGAAATCTTTTATTCGCATTTAGATTCGTTGGGATAAAGGTCCGATCATGCTGCTCTTCCACGTCATGAAATCCCCTGCGATGATATGCAGTCGCGCCTCTTTGACCAGCCACAGATAGAACGCGAGGTTATGGACGGAAGCGATCTGAAGCGCCAGCAGCTCATCCGCTTTGAACAAATGATGCAGGTAAGCCCGGCTGTAAAGCGTATCGACGTACGAATGCGCATCCGGGTCAATCGGCGAAAAATCGTCAGCCCATTTGCGGTTGCGCATGTTCATCGTACCGAAGCGAGTGAAGAGTTGACCGTTACGCCCGTTGCGTGTCGGCATGATACAGTCGAACATATCCACGCCTCGTTCGATGGCTTCGAGCAAGTTCACCGGCGTACCGACTCCCATCAGGTAGCGAGGCTTGTCTTTCGGCAGAATACCATTGACCAGCTCAACCATTTCGTACATTTTCTCTGTCGGTTCACCTACCGCCAGTCCGCCGATTGCGTTCCCATCGGCTCCGATCGCAGCTACGTTTTCGGCTGCCCGTGTGCGCAAATCGGGATAGACACAGCCCTGCACAATGGGAAAAAGGCATTGGCTGTATCCGTATTTCGGCTCCGTTTCGTTAAACCGTTTCACGCAACGTTTCAGCCACTGTTCGGTCAAATCGAGCGATTTCTTGGCGTATCCGTAGTCGGCATCGCCCGGACAACATTCATCGAACGCCATCATGATATCCGCACCGATGGTACGTTCAATATCCATCACCCTCTCGGGCGAAAAGAAATGCTTGCTGCCGTCGATATGGGAACGAAACTCTGCCCCTTCGGAAGTGAGCTTCCGGTTTTCGGCCAACGAAAACACTTGAAAACCGCCGCTATCGGTAAGAATAGGGCGATTCCAACTGTTAAACCGATGCAATCCCCCCGCCTTCTCGAGTATATCAAGTCCCGGGCGAAGGTAGAGATGATACGTGTTACCCAGAATAATCTGTGCGCGAATATCTTGCTCCAATTCGGGAATATGGACGGCTTTGACCGTGCCTTGCGTCCCGACGGGCATAAATATGGGCGTTTCGATGATCCCGTGATCGGTCGTCATTACTCCGGCACGCGCCTGCGACTGCGAGTCTGTTTGTACGAGCTCGAATTTCATGCGGCAAAGTTACATTATAATGTCACATAATCATAGCATCGCTGATAGATTTCGACTATTTGGCATGTTTTGACGAACAACTCAAAACGCCTTAGCATTAAATCAAAACGCTAAAAACAAAGGCTTTGTGAATTGGATGGATAAACCCAAATTACGCGATACACAATTCGGCGTTTACCATTATTTAATTGTTAATTGTCAATGGCTAATGGTTATGCCCTTGCGGGCGTTGAGTTGTTGAGTTGTTTGCCGTGTAGGGGCGAACCTGTGTGTTCGCCCTTCGAAGGCGTGGATATGAACATCCCCCCTGCCCCCCCTTCGAAGGGGGGAAGAGCGAAGCGAAGGGAGGTGTTATTCCTTCAAAGGGGGAATTTACGATGTTCCGAACGCAAATGAACACAAATGGCGCAAATTAACGCAAATTTAAAAAAGTAGCAAAGTAGTCAAAGGTAGTCAGAGTAGTAAAGAATAACCATTGACAACTGACAATTAAACTTGTGCAACTTGTCATAAACTTGTGGTATCTGAATGCTGATGACTGAATGCTGAATAACCATTGACAATTAACAATCAAATTCGCGTTTATTTGCGCCCATTCGCGTCATTTGCGCGTTCTGATAACCTGCCAACACGACACAAAAAAATAAGGGCGAACACACAGGTTCGCCCCTACATTGACTACATTGACTACTTTTCACTATTCACTTTTCGTTTTTCACTTCACAAGGATTTTCCTTACCTGTTCTCCTACGCGCACCAGATACATGCCAGGGGCTAACGGCTGTACATGGTCTCCGGCGGTGAGCGCGAATGTTTTCACTAACGCGCCCTCTACATGATATATATGTACCGTCTGCGCTGTGGGCAGTGTGAGATGCAGCGCTCCGCCGTGGGCGTAGACACGCAGCCCGTCGATCGTTTGATTGCCGACGGTGTACGTAAACGTGAACGGTACCGTGACGTTTTGCAACGCGTATCCGGCCGTGGGCGTGAAGGCGAGGTTGCGCAGCGCGCCTTTGTAGCTGCCTTTCGACGTGCCGGGCACGGCGGTGCAGGCGAGCGTCAGCAGATCACGTTTCTCGATCGTGCCGCCGGCGCGCAGTCCGCCGGGCTTCATCTCTACGCGGTTGCCTGTCACGGTGACGGTATAGCCGTCGGCCAGTGCCGGATCGGGCGCGGTCTTCTTCGTGTCGAGGGCGAAGCCTTTGGGCAGCTCGACGTCGAACGAGAGGGTAAAGTCGGCATCGGAGGGTGCCGTTAACGCGATGCGGAGCGTGTTATCGCTTCCCGACGTGACGGTAACCATCTGCTCGGCCGGAACGACGCGCACGCGGCAGGTAGTCTGTTGTCCGCCGACGTTGGCTACGACGGTGATTTCGGTCCGTCCGGGCTTGAGGGCGGTGACGGTACCGTTGGCGCTGACGGGGCGCTGACGGTGGCGATGTCATCGTTCAGGGAGTACCATTTCACGCCGCGGTTGATGTCCGCGTCTTTGGGATAGGCCGTGACGACGAGTCGTTGCGAGGCGCCGACGGGCAGCGTGAGTTCCGTATAATCGAGGGCGAGGAACTTCGGCCCGGGTTTCGGGTGTTGCGTGACGGTAACCGTATCTTTCAACGCGCCGGAGACGAAGAAGATTTTAGCCGCGCGGGGCCACTCGTCGGCGTAGGCCGGGGCGGTGACGGTGATCGTGCCGTCGCCTGTACCGGAAGCGGCCGAGAG
>NZ_RQYN01000084.1 GCF_003860135.1 Tannerella forsythia | reverse complement strand
GAGCCCGTCGGCCGCGAAAGAAACTGTTCTTTTCATAACGTTGAATTTTTTATGATGAAACCATACGCAACGCCGATCGCTCCGCATGAGACATACGGAGACGTAAGAGGTTGCTATGCGAATATTAACAAATGTTAACGGGGGGGGGGGTAAAGGGACGTTTGCGGGTTCGGGCGGCAGGTGGCCGCGCTTGTCGCGGCGTCTGTCGGTAGCGTTATCGGTCGTGTTTGTGTACCTTCGCGTTTCATGCCCGTTGGTGTTCTTGTTACGTCTTGTTTCGTTCTGTTCGCTGCCCATCGATGATGCTCTCCGGGCGTTGACATTTCTTATTTGTCTTTTAATTGTTCTTAACGGTGCAAAGATACGACGTCTTTTCGAGTTATGCAATGAGTAAATTACTCAATTTTGCATGAGTAAATTACTCAATTTTGATTTTTATGAGTTGTTGAGGTGAATGCTGATTACTGACGGCTGACCGCTAATGAACAATTACGAATTACGATATCCGAACGCAAATGATCGTAAAGTGAAAAACGAAAAGTGAAGAGTGAAAAATGGAGCAAAGTAGTAGCAGTAGTTATGCCGGGTACATGTTGTAGAGACGCAATAACTTTTGCGAGTAAGCGAGAGCAGAGCCGAATTTATTCGAGCTATGCCGAGCGTGAGCAAATTGTTAGAATAAAATTGCGTCTCTACGGGGCAAACATGGGGCGATATGCACAATCCAACATACAATATAATATATTTGCGTTGATTTGCGCCATTCGCGTAATTTGCGTTCGGACAATACAACAAAAAAGGGCGAACACAAGGTTCGCCCCTACTGAACGCTGTGGCTCTGCCGAAACGTGCGATACGATGTCGGCAAAGTAACTCGCCGCTTATTTATTCGTGGAACAGCTGATTCTCTGCGATCGCTTCGAATTTCTCGGCATCGGCTTTGCGGATTTTCACGCTGCCGTCGCCCCAGTTCGAAGGCCATCCGCCGATGATGTGTCCGAGGAAAACTACCTTGAACTCGTGCAGTCCTTTGGCCAACGCTGCCGAGCGGTCGCGACGCGAGAAGCGTTTCGTCTCGCCGGTGTTACTGATCAGCATCTGACCGTCGACCCATACCTCTTCGAGGTCGGACGAGAAGTAGTAGACGCCGTCTTCGGGAATGTCTACATAGCCTTCGGCAATGGCCGCGTATTGCTTCACTCCGCGCATCGATTCGCTGCTCTTAACCACTTTCGTGATTTCGCCGAGGCTCTTGATCGTCGATGCTTTCCAGTCGGTCACATCCGCCAACTTCGACGGTTCGAGGAACATGCCGTCCGTTACCTGCATCTTCAAACCCGGTTTGGCCGCAGCCACTTCTTTGGCCGGTGCCGGCGCCTGCTTCTCTACGGTGATGGTGCGTACGGGGCTCATTTTTCCCGAAGGCAGTACGGAACGGATTTTCAGCGTGGCCGATTCCGTAAATTCGAGTGGCGATTCGTATACGGCCGATTCGGGCGTGGGATCGTTGCCGTCTGTCGTGTAAACAACCTTGATGGGGCGGTTCGTCGTAAACTCGAGCGATGCCTTATCGATGAACGCTACGAAATTGCACGATCCGTTCGGCTGTTCGGGCTGAGGGATGTAATAGTTCACCTTATGACCGTCGAGACGCACGTACGCGTTGTCCAATCGGCGCAAGAAGTCGTTGTAGTCTTTCTTCTCGACCTGTGTCCATGCAATCTCGCTCAACGCCAGCACACGCGGATAAGCACGATATTCCAGAATGTCGGTCGTGTAGAGGTATTCCGACCATAAGTTGCATTGAACGCCTTTGACAAAATGATCTTTGCCGAGCTTGATCAACGTGTCGGGGGTCGGGTTGTAACTGTATGTCTTTTCTAATTTCGCGTTGCCTCCGATCGCTACCGGTTCGATTTTCGGATCGCCCTGATAGTGGTCGATATACATCCCTCCCGATCCGGGCGTCATGATCACGTCGTGGTCCATATTAGCCGCGGCAATACCGCCGGCTTCGCCACGCCACGACATTACCGTGGCCGATGGTGCCAGACCGCCTTCCAGAATCTCATCCCAGCCGATCAGACGCTTGCCGTGTCCGTTCAGTACTTTCTCGATGCGACGGATCACGTAGCTTTGCAGCTCTTCTTCGTTCTTCAGGCTTTCTTCGCGGATACGCTTCTGGCAAAGCGGACATTGCTTCCAGCTGCTCTTGGGGCACTCGTCTCCGCCGATGTGGAAATAGGTGCCGGGAAACAGCGGGATCATCTCGGCGATTACGTCTTCAAGGAATTGGAAGGTCTCTTCTTTTCCGGGACACATGACAATGTCTTCGACGCCCCAGATGACGCGCGGCGTGATGGAATCGCCCTTGCACGAAAGCTCCGGATAGGCGGCGATGGCTGCCAGTTCATGCCCCGGAATTTCCAGTTCGGGAACGACCGTGATAAAACGTTCGGCCGCGTAAGCTACGATTTCCTTGATCTCTTCCTGTGTGTAGAAACCGCCGTATTCTGTGCCTTCGCCGTCGATGCGCTTCGACCCGATTTCCGTCAGCTTCGGATATTTCTTGATCTCGATACGCCAGCCCTGATCTTCGGTCAGATGCCAGTGCAAACGGTTGATCTTGAAGAGGGACAAAACATCGATGTGCTTCTTCACATTCTCGACCGGGATAAAGTGGCGGCACGGATCGAGCATGACTCCGCGGTAGCCGAATCGGGGAGCGTCCTGAATGTTGACGCACGGAGCCACCCACGCCATCCCATCGACGGTCGTACTGCTTTCTACCTCGGCGGGGAGCAGTTGCAGGAAGCTCTGCATGGCGTAGAACAACCCTTGCGCGGTGCGAGCCTTGGCCGTGACCTTGTCTTTCGTCACCTCCAAAGTGTACCCTTCTTCATGCTCTACCGATTCGTCGATCAGTAACGCGATCGCGTTCGATGCCGTTTCCTTGTCGGTCACCTGCAGCGTAAAACCTGTCGAGAGGTTGAGCTTGCCGGCGATAAACTCGGCAATCGTCCGGGCACCGGCGTCCTGTGCATAAAAAACGGTGTTCTTTTTCAGCTGGAAAGAACCTTCGCCCTGCTCCAGACTCTGCGGTTGAGGAATGATGTTGATTCCCTGATTGTAACTTTGCTGATTCGTGACCGGTTGCTTGTTGTCGCACGCCGTCAGGCAGCATACGCCGATCACTGCGGATAAAATTAATTTCTTCATACGATATATAATAATTGAATTTGTGTTCCGGAGGATTACCATGCAAACAACGGATAATCTTTCATCGTCTGATTCACTTTGCTGCGCACGGAAGCAATCGTTGTCTCCGATTCGGGATTCGAGAGTACGGTGTCGATCATCTCGACAATCTCGCCCATCAGCGGCTCTTTTACTCCGCGGGTGGTGATGGCCGGTGTACCGATACGGATGCCCGACGTCTGGAACGGCGAACGACTGTCGAACGGTACCATATTCTTGTTCACCGTAATATCGGCGGCTACTAACGCTTTTTCTGCCACTTTACCCGTCAACTCGGGGAATTTGGTGCGCAGGTCGATCAGCATGCTGTGGTTCTCCGTTCCGCCCGAAATGATTTTATATCCCTTATCGATAAAGGCTTGTGCCATCACGGCTGCGTTTTTCTTTACCTGTGTTTGATACGTTTTGTATTCGGGTTCGAGCGCTTCGGCGAATGACACGGCTTTGGCGGCAATCACATGTTCAAGCGGACCGCCCTGAATACCGGGGAATACGGCCGAGTCGAGCAGCTGAGACATGGTTTTGATTTCGCCTTTCGGGGTTTTCTTGCCCCACGGATTTTCAAAATCTTTGCCCAGCAGAATCACCCCACCGCGCGGTCCGCGCAGGGTCTTATGCGTCGTTGAAGTGACGATATGGGCGTGTGGCAGCGGGTTATTCAGCAAACCGGCAGCAATGAGGCCGGCGGGATGTGCCATATCGATCATCAGCAAGGCACCGACTTTGTCGGCAATCGCGCGCATCTTTGCATAATCCCAGTCACGAGAATAAGCGGAAGCTCCTCCGACAATCAATTTCGGTTTCTCGCGCAATGCAACTTCTTCCATCTGTTCGTAATCGACGCGTCCCGTGTCTTCTTTTACGTTATATTCGACGGCGCGATACAAGATACCCGAACTGTTTACCGGCGAACCGTGCGAGAGGTGCCCTCCGTGCGAGAGGTTTAAGCCTAAGAACGTATCGCCCGGATTCAAGACTGCCAGAAAGACAGCCGCGTTCGCTTGTGCACCCGAATGGGGCTGGACATTGGCCCACTCGGCGCCGAAGAGCTTTTTCAGCCGTTCGATGGCCAGATTTTCACTTTCGTCTACCACTTCACAGCCTCCGTAATAACGTTTTCCGGGATACCCCTCGGCATACTTATTGGTGAGGTAACTGCCCATGGCCTGCATTACCTGTTCACTCACGAAGTTCTCCGAAGCAATCAGCTCGATACCTTTCAACTGACGTTGATGTTCACGTTCGATAATTTCAAAAATTACATTGTCTTGTTTCATAGAAATATGTTGGTTAATGATTCGTATATTTGTTTCTACTTCGTCTGTTTTTATTGGTTGTTATAACCACTTGTTTTTCACATTCGTTTTGCGGGCGTAAAGGTATTGTTTTTTTTATGAATATACCTAATGATTGCGGGGGATTCTCTGTTAAAAAGTTATTTCGCATACGTTGCCTATACCACCTGCATGACGCACGCACAAATGAACCGTCAAGAAGGCTCTGTCTCTTTTGTTTCGTCCATGCCATCGTAGAGGTGGAAAGGGAAGTATTGTAGGCATAGTTCAGCTTTTTGCGAACGATATGTCAGCTGGCATATACATCGGGAAAACCGTTTGAATACAGAATAAAAAAACGTCTTAACTCTTTCAAGTCAAGACGTTTTATGATTTGGGTTGAGGTTTTTTACTTGCTTTTGTTGCTCTGCAACCTCTGAGAGTAGTCCCGCCGGGAATCGAACCCGGATTTAAAGTTTAGGAAACTTCCGTTCTATCCATTGAACTACAGAACCATGTTTAAAAGACCGGCCGACGGTTCAAACGCTCGGCCGGCGGTCTCTCTTCCGATGCGACCTGTTTTTATTTCATTCTGCTCTCTACCACTTCCCAGTCGATGATGCTCCATACCGCTTCGATATGGTCGGCACGTCTGTTCTGGTAATCCAAGTAGTAAGCGTGCTCCCACACGTCGATACCGAAGATCGGCGTGTATCCTCTCCGTACCGGATTGGCGCCGTTGGCTTCCTGTGTGATCACTAATTTACCTTCTTTGTCGATGGATAAGAAAGCCCATCCCGATCCGAACAAGGTTAAGGATGCTTCCGTAAACTTCTTTTGGAAGGCCTCAAAGCTACCGAAATCACGATTGATGGCTTCAGCAAGTTTGCCTTTGGGAGCGTTATGCTCTGTCTGAGGCTTGAACTGCAGGAAGTAAATCTCATGATTCAGCGCTTGACCGGCATTGTTGAAAATGGCACCGTCGGGAGCTGTTTTAACAATCTCCACAATGCTTTTTCCTTCATATTCCGTACCTACTACAAGTTTGTTCAATGTATTTACATAGTTTTGTAAATGTTTACCGTAATGATATTCGATCGTCTGCTGGCTGATTACAGGTTCCAATGCATTCTGTGCATAGGGAAGCTTTGGTGTTTCAAAACTCATAAGTGTAATGCTTAAAAATGTAAAAATTAATGTTGATAAAATCGCTTTCATACAAGTGAATTTTATAAGTCGTTACAAAGATACTTGCTTTCGGATAAAAATGCAAATGCTCGCTTGAATATCTTGAAAGGGTTTAATGTTTTTTATTGGTTAAAAAGGGTTTGCATTACCTCGAGCGATTTTATCTCCGGGAAATCGGACAAATGAAGACGGTAGTAATCAAGAATATGTCGGATGATACGGGTGCGCTCTGTTCGGGAAAAACTGAATACCGACATATTTTGGAAATTCATTTTTAACAAACGGGCAAAGACGAGGCTCTCGTCCTTGTCTAAATAGTGATTGTGTTCGGGAAGGGTGCTCGAAAACGTACCATTCAACAGATCGAAATATTGCCCTGCCGCATACAACTCTTTATTGGGATGGATGCCGAGATAGCTCGATAACCGGAATAGAAATGCGAGATGGAAGTTGGCGATGCCTTCGTCGGCGATTTCGAGCCAACGAATGGCGTGGTACAGATAATTGAACAGGGCCTTGTTCGCTTCCTTTTCCTGAATGACCCGGTAGAGGACTTCGGACAGAAACAAGGCTTCGGCGTTCTTTACAGGATGCTGATGAAGCTGCATCGCCAGAAAGGCCGGGCGAGCTTCACGGATGCGCTGAATTTCTCTGTTGTTCAGATGTTCCACTTCCATATCGAGGACGGAAAGAGGCATCAGGAAAGCATGTGGAATCTTTGCCTTCTTACGGCGCGAGTTCGTCACCATGTAAGAAACACGCCCGAATTCTTCCGTATACATATTTATTATAATGTACTTGTCGTTGTACGGAAGGGTGTGTAATACAATTCCCTTTGTTTTATGCAGCATCCCGATGCAAAAATAGTAAAAAAACGGATGTGGATGCCCGTTTCAGGGAAATGTGAGGCAGAGTATTAACAGGGTTGACGCATTAAAATTGTATTGTGATTAGTTGTTGTGGCTTCATTCGAGCCAGTTTCTTTTGGATACGAG
>NZ_RQYN01000083.1 GCF_003860135.1 Tannerella forsythia | reverse complement strand
ATATTAATGCCTACATGGCAGCAACAGCTTGGAATCTAAAGAAAATGCTGGAAAAGATTAAGGAAAATCTTTTGCATTCTATTTTTCACGGGTTTCTGTCAAAGGAAAAAAATATACTTTTATTCCTTTTTATTCAAAAAAATGAATTGTTAAGGAGGGACTAAATAAAGCCTTCTTATTTACAAAGCCGACCTGTACATTTCTTCGTCAAAAGTTTTGATTTTGGAGATCGTGTCTGTTTGGATAGATATAACCCGACGTATAAATATCGTGATTTGTTATTATTGTCCTATACCGCATATTGAATTGACTTATGTTTAAAGTACTTCTTCATTCTTTCGGGAGCGTTTGCGAGCATATACATGTGTTGTTCCACGTTGTTTTGCAGTGTCTCTTTATTTTTAGGGGATTTCTTGACTGACAGCCCTTGTTTCAAATCAGGGCAACCGCATCAAATCTTAAGAAGCTTTTTGAGATAGTCTATATTCAGAGCGGCTTTGAACAACCTCTTCCGTAAGGATAGTTTGTCTTTGTGCCCGGATACAATGGCTAAAGCAAACTTTCTCAACGTGTTTGGATTGGTGGCCGAATAATCCTCGCCTCCACACAGATAACTCGCAAGTGCTATAACCGGAATATCGCTTAACTTATGCTTACAACGACCCACTACACGTGGATCTTCTACCTTAGAAAAATAATCTTGTACATCCATAACCCGAAGATCGCTCTATTTTGATGCGATTGCCCTGGCCGGATGCAACGAGTACGAAAAACGCCTCCTTTATGTATGCTGACAAAGCTCCTGACAGTTCCCCTACAGGTTTTCGACCTCTTTGAGCCAGAGCGCTGCTGAAGCGTCGCTGGGCATGCGCCAGTCGCCGCGTGGCGAGAGACTGACGATACCAACTTTCGGGCCGTCGGGCATGCAGTTTCGTTTAAACTGCTGCGCGAAGAAACGGCGCACGAAGGTTCCCAGCCATCGTTTGATCTCTTCGGGCGCATAGCTTTTTCCGAAGGCTTGACGAGCTAAGAAGAAGATTTTGGCCGGCGATGCACCAAAGCGCATCAGGTGATAGATGAAGAAATCGTGCAGTTCGTACGGCCCGATAAGGTCTTCCGTCTTTTGGTGATTCGTATCGTCGGCAGCGGCCAGAAGCAGTTCGGGACTGACGGGGGTATCGGCAATGTCGAGAAGGGTCTCGCGGGCTGCCTCCCCTACCCGATGAGTCGCGACCCACTTGACCAGACAGCGGACGAGCGTTTTGGGGATGCTGGCGTTAAGGGCATACATCGACATGTGATCGCCGTTATACGTTGCCCAGCCGAGCGCGAGCTCGGACAAATCGCCGGTACCGATAACGAGTCCGTTCTTGAGGTTGGCCAAATCCATGAGTATCTGTGTCCGCTCACGTGCCTGCACGTTCTCGTAGGTCACATCCTGTGTCACGCCGTCATGGCCGATGTCTTTGAAGTGCTGTTGACAAGCGGCTTTAATCGATATCTCGTGCATGGTGACGCCCAACGCTTCCATCAAGGCGACGGCGTTGCGGTACGTCCGACCGGTAGTCCCAAAGCCCGGCATGGTGACGCCGTGAATCTGTTTGCGCGGCAGATTGAGGGCATCGAAAGTCATCACCGTAGCCATCAGCGCCAGCGTAGAATCTAACCCACCGGATACGCCGATCACGGCATGTTTGATCTGCGTATGAACCAACCGCTTGGCTAACGCATTCGTTTGAATGTGGAATATTTCGTTACAACGTTCGTCACAAGCGGCATCGGTCGAAGGTACGAACGGATGCGGATCGATAGGACGTGTCAGGGCAGTTTCCTTTCCTTCCGGCAGCCGGAAAGAAACGCACAGCGGCTCATCACAGCCCAATACGGAAGCGCCTTTCGAGAAATTCGTCTTCACGAGTCGATCGTGGCACAACGCAGAGACATCTATCTCGCTGATGAGCAATTTCTCGTTCAATGAAAAACGATCCGACTCGCCCAGCATCGTCCCATTCTCGGCGATAAAAGCTTTTCCGGCATAGACCAGGTCGGTTGTCGACTCCCCGAATCCTGCCGAGGCATACACATAGCCCGCCGCACAACGTGCCGACTGTTGTCGGACCAGCATCTTCAAATCATCGTTCTTCCCGGCCTGTTCGTTATCGGCCGAGAGGTTGAGGATGATGTTCGCAGCCTGTAAAGCCATCACCGAGCTGGGTGGAACAGGCATCCGGAGGTCTTCGCCGATCTCAATTCCCACGGATACGGAGCCGGAGGTAAAAAGCAAACGCGGCGCCATCGGGCAGGTTGTCGCGCCGATACGAGCAGTTCGTGTCGTTACATCCTCGCCCGACGTGAACCACCGCATCTCCTGAAACTCTCCGTAATCGGGCAAGTATGTTTTCGGTACGACCCCGAGAATTTCGCCGCGATGGAAAACGACTGCCGCATTGAGCAAGCAGTTCTCAACCGCCAGCGGCATGCCTACAATACATACGACATCAACGGCTTTCGTTCGACGAACGAGTTCCAGCAGCGCCTGTTCGGCTTCACGCAGCAAGCAATCCTGCATAAACAAATCCATACACGTATATCCGGTCACAGAAAGTTCCGGGAACACGATTAATTGCACGCCCTGGGCTTCCGCCCGACGAATCATCTGCTCAATCTCGACCGTATTGTAATGGCAATCGGCCACCCGTACCAGCGGCACACCCGCCGCTACCTTCACATATCCGTATTTCATCATCGTATCGTTTTTTCCGGCAAAATTAATAAAAGTCCGAACACTTTGAGGGTGTATAAAACACAATGTTTTAGACCACCCTTTTTAGGTGTGTCGGAATGGGTGAAACGCAAAGCACTAAGGATGCGAGCAACGAAGCAGTTCGCCCGTTATGACACACCGCTGTCAAACTTATCGGATAAAGAGCAGCTCGCGGTATTTCGGTAGCGACCACATCTCGTCGTCGACGATCAGTTCCAGTTTGTCGGCATGGTAACGGATCACGTCGAAATACGGCCAGACCTTATCGTGGTATGCGACGGCTTTCGCATATTCGTCGGTGAGCTTGTTAGCGACCTTACGGGCTTCGATCATCGCATCCACATTACGTTTGATCACCCCCACATGCTCGGCTATTTCTTCGACCAGCGCAGCGTCCATCGACGCCAGTTCTTTCGCCCGCTTGGGAGGATAAACAGCCTTGATTTTATACACATTATCGAGCAGTAGCGACTGATAACGCGTCGCAATCGGGATGACATGGTTGACGGCCAGATCGCCCAGCACACGCGCCTCGATTTGAATCTTTTTCGTGTAGATCTCCCATTTCACCTCGTTACGTGCTTCCAGCTCTTTACGGTTCATCACGCCGGTCGAGGTAAACATCTCCACGCTTTCGCGGCTCGTGTACATGCGAAAGATTTCGGGCACACTCGTTTCGCAGTTCAACCCTCGCTTCTTCGCTTCTTTCCGCCATTCCTCACTGTATCCGTTGCCCTCGAAACGAATCGGCTTCGAGATACGGATATACTCTTTAAGCACTTCGAAAATAGCCCGCTCCTTCGTCTCGCCTTGCGCGATCTTCGCATCGACCGAAGCCTTGAACTCCATCAGTTGCGCCGCCACCGCGGCATTGAGCGCCGTCATGGCCGACGAGCAGTTAGCCGACGAGCCGACAGCGCGGAACTCGAACCGATTGCCCGTAAAAGCAAAGGGCGATGTACGGTTACGGTCGGTATTGTCGAGCAGCACCTCCGGGATATGCGCGATGCCCAGACGCAGCTTCTTCTTTTTATCAAGGATGATCACCTTCTCCGTCGTGCTTCGTTCCATCTTGTCGAGGATGTCGTTCATGTGAGTACCGAGGAAGGCCGAGATGATGGCCGGCGGCGCCTCGTGCGCTCCCAAGCGATGCACGTTCGTAGCCGAACTGATGGACGCTTTGAGCAGACCGTTGTGTTTATAAACAGCCATCAACGTATTGACGAGAAAAGTGATAAAACGGAGGTTCTCTTCCGGCGTTTTGCCCGGCGTTAGCAGTCCCACGCCCGTATCCGTACCGATCGACCAGTTACAATGCTTACCGGAACCATTCACTCCGGCAAATGGTTTTTCATGCAGCAACACACGAAAGCCATGACGACGAGCCACTTTTTTCATCAGCAACATGATCAACTGATTCTGATCGATGGAAAGGTTCGTTTCGTTGTAGATCGGCGCCAGCTCGAACTGATTGGGAGCGACCTCGTTGTGGCGCGTCTTGAGCGGAATGCCGTATTTGTAGGCTTCAAATTCGAGGTCTTTCATGTAGGCCGTGACACGCGTCGGAATCGAGCCGAAATAATGATCTTCGAGCTGCTGATTCTTGGCCGACTCATGTCCGAGCAGAGTCCGCCCGGTCAGCAACAAGTCGGGACGCGTAGCGTAAAACCCTTCGTCCACAAGGAAATATTCCTGCTCCCATCCGAGGTAAGACGACACCTTTTTTACGTTCGGATCGAAGTAATGACACACGTCAGTCGCGGCCTTGTTGATGGCATTGATGGCCTTCAACAGCGGTGCTTTCAAGTCGAGCGCCTCGCCGGTATAAGAAATAAAAATGGTGGGGATACACAATGTGTCGTCCATGACAAAAGCGGGCGACGAAGGATCCCAAGCAGTATATCCGCGTGCTTCGAACGTGCTGCGGATACCTCCGCTCGGAAAGCTCGAAGCGTCGGGCTCCTGCTGCGCCAGCAATTTGCCGGAGAATTCTTCCGTAATGCTTTCGCCCGGCCCATCCACGTAATCGATGAACGAGTCGTGCTTCTGCGCCGTGCCATCCGTCAACGGCTGAAACCAGTGCGTGTAGTGCGTGGCGCCCAGCTCCATCGCCCACATCTTCATGCCCGCGGCTACATGGTCGGCAATGCCGCGGTCTAACGTCTGTCCCTTTTCCACAGCGTCCTTGATGACGTTGATCGTATCTTTAGACAGATATTTTTTCATGACGGAATACGTAAAAACATACTTTCCGTAAAACTCGGACATCGACCCTTCCGGCGCCTGCACGTCCAGCGCTTTCTTCTTGAAAGCTTCTTCTACTGCTTTAAATCGTAGCGTACTCATAAACCGGGATTCGTTTTATTTTAAAATGATATGATTTGCTTTACACTGTTCGATCATCTCGTCCGACCATAACGATGCCTGCACCTCGCCGATATGCGCACAACGGAGGAAGTACATGCACAGGCGCGACTGCCCGATACCTCCGCCTATCGAAAGCGGTATCTCACCGTTCAGCAAGGCTTTGTGAAACGTCAGCGACCGGCGTTCCATACAATTTTCAAGTTCCAGCTGACGAAGCATCGCTTCCCTGTCGACCCGAATACCCATCGACGATATTTCGAGCGGTGCGTCAAGAATCGGGTTCCATAAAATAATGTCGCCGTTCAGTCCCCTGTGTCCGTCAACCGTCTGGGTCGACCAGTCGTCATAATCCGGAGCGCGTCCGTCGTGTTTCTCTCCGTTCGAGAGCGTCGCCCCGATTCCGATGATAAAAACCGCACCGTATTTCTTAGCCGCCTCATGCTCCCGGTCTTTCGGCGACATATCGGGATAGGAAGCCAGCAGTTCTTCCGCATGCAGGTATGTGATGTTCTCCGGCAGAAACGGTGTAATATGCGGAAAAGAGCGGTACGTTTTTTCCTCCACCGTCTTGAGGACGGCATAAATTTGATCGACGATCATACGCAGAAAATCGAGGTGACGGTCTTCGGGGCGAATCGTACGTTCCCAGTCCCACTGATCGACGTAGATCGAATGGATATTGTCCAACTCCTCATCGGCGCGGATCGCGTTCATATCGGTGTAAAGCCCCTGACCGGGCGGGATATTGTAAAAGCCGAGCTTCATCCGTTTCCATTTGGCCAGCGAGTGCACCACTTCGGCACGACGATCGTTCATGTCCTTGATGGGAAACGATACGGCGCGCTCAACGCCGTTCAGATCGTCATTGATTCCCGTACCTGAAAAAACGAATAACGGAGCCGTCACCCGTCGCAGGTTTAACGTGGCCGCCAGTTCTTCCTGAAAGACCCGTTTCAACATTTTGATAGCCTCTTCCATATCCTCGGAAGCCAAAGTCGGCCGGTAATTGGCCGGAATGTACAGTTTCATCTCACTCTTGTTTTCTGTTTTAATGTATATTAAGGAGATGGATGTCGTTCTCATCCCCATGTAAAGACGATAAAAAGCGCTAACGCCCGACAAAAGTAGTATTCCTTCCGGAAATACGGCATGCCGGATGCCTGTTTTTTGGGCCTACCCGATCAATCGAGGATTTGATTTTCGGATGAAACGATTCGTGTCCTGTCCTGAAAAAGGTTGTCAGAAAAATTTAAGACACGATGCCTCACACAAGCGAACTAAGAATGTGGCGCAGATTATGGATATCATTCAAAAGATTAATTTACTCATTATAGAGCGACTAAAGACGAATATAAAACCATAAACCCCTCGTATTCAGAAGAAATCCACTCAAATAAAGCCACAACAACTAATGATCATACAATTTTAATGCGTCACCTCTGAGGCAGCGGTTAGTCGTTCGGAAATTGGGGAATTCAAAATTATCGTGTAGCTTTGTCCTGTGATGGAAGAGACAGGATATCGCTATTTTAAACGTGACGTCAGTTGGCTGTCGTTTAATTACCGGGTACTACTCGAGGCCGCAGACGAAACGCTTCCGATCTATGAACGGATTCGTTTCCTGTCCATCTATGCGTCGAATTTAGAGGAATTCTACGAAATCCGGGTGGCCGAACATCGCGGTACGATTATGAAGGGGATTTTTACGGCCGAGGACGTAGGACTGGCGGAAGAAACGCT
>NZ_RQYN01000082.1 GCF_003860135.1 Tannerella forsythia | reverse complement strand
ATGAATGCAATTATACAACTTTTTTCCGGATCCTGATTTATGGGTTACCCACACGATTCAACACAGACCCTTTTTTATCCCCGTTTTATTTGAGTCCTCTGTTTTTCAGCAGCGGGGTAGTAGTCGCTTCTTTGCCGCGGAAATTCTTATACATCACATCGGCATCGTCGATACCTCCGGGAGTGAGGACATATTGGCGGAATTTATCGGCCGTTGTGCGGTCGAAGATATCGCCTGTTTCCTTGAATGCTTCGAAGGCATCGGCATCGAGCACCTCCGCCCAGATGTAGCTGTAATAGCCGGCGGTATATCCTCCTCCCATCGTATGATTGAAGTAGGTGCTGCGGTATCGCGGAGGTATTTGCGCGAGCGCTTTACGACGCGTCATCGCTTCGTTTTCGAATCTCAGCACATCGAAACCGTCGGGGATTTCCTTCAAGACATGGTAATCCATATCAAGGTACGAGGCCTGCGTATATTCGGCTGTGATGAATCCCTGTCCGTACTTGCTGCTCTTATCCAGCTTGTCGATAAGTTCCTGAGGCATATCTTCGCCTGTCTGGTAATGTTTGGCGTAAACTTTCAGGACTTCGGGTTCGAGTACCCAATGTTCCATAACCTGCGAAGGTAGTTCCACAAAGTCGCGGGGTACGCCGGAGATGCCGTAGTAGTGAACGTTCCGGAAGAGTCCGTGAAGCGCATGTCCGAACTCGTGGAACATGGTCGTCGCTTCGTCGACGCTCAGCAGTGCGGGCTGACCGGCCGTAGGTTTCGTGAAGTTGCACACGATCGTTACGACGGGGGCCACGCGCTGTCCGTCCTTGTACGTTTGCGGGCGATACGAGCCGCACCATGCTCCGCCGCGTTTGCTGGGACGCGGGAAGAAGTCGAGGTAAAGTATGCCCAGATGGGTGCCGTCGGCATCTTTACATTCGAAGGCCGTCGCTTCGGGATGCGGTCTGGGAATGTCTTTAATCTCGGTGAAAGAGATCCCGTAGAGCCGGTTAGCTACATAGAACATGCCGTCACGTACTTTTTCGAGTTGCAGGTAGGGACGCACCACATTTTCGTCGAGGTCGAATTTCGCCTTTACTACCTTTTCATTATAATAACGCCAGTCCCAGCCTTGCAGCGGTTCGTCGAAACCGTCCTGCTTCATCGCAGCCTGGAGGTCTGACAACTCGCTTTGGGCTTTCAGGAGTGCCGGCGCCCAGACTTCGTCGAGCAGTTTATACACGTTGGCTTCGGTTTTGGCCATGCGGTCGTCGAGCACAAAAGCCGCATACGTTGGATAGCCCATCAGGCGGGCTTTTTCGAGGCGCAGGCGAACGAGTTTATTCACCACCTCTTTGTTGTCCGTCTCGTTATCGCGGTTGCCGCGGCTGATGTAAGCATTGAACATCTTTTCACGCAGTTCGCGACGATCGGAATATTGCAAGAAGGGCATCACGCTGGGGTTGTGGAGCGTAAAGATCCATTTTCCTTCTTGTCCGGCGTTCTTTGCTTCTTCGGCGGCCGAGGCAATGAGACTTTCAGGCAATCCGGAGAGATCGTCTTGCTTATCGATAACAAGCTTAAAATCATTCGTTTCTTTCAGAAGATTCTGTCCGAAGGTGAGTTGCAGCAGCGAAATCTCGCTGTTCAGTTCACGCAGACGTTCCTGCTTGTCGGACGGAAGGTTGGCACCACTGCGTACAAAACCTTTATAAACTTCTTCGAGCAATTTGGCCTGTTCTTTATCGAGCCCTAACTCGGCTTTACGATCATACACAGCCTTTACACGAGCAAAGAGCTGAGGATTCAGGTTGATATCGTCATTATGTTTCGATAACATCGGTGAGAGTTCACGGCTGAGCGCTTGCATTTCGTCTGAGGTGTTGGCGCTGTTCAATCCGTAAAACACGAGGCTTACCTTGCTCAATAGCCGTCCTGCCTGATCGAGGGCTACGATGGTGTTCTCGAAATCGGCCGCTGTACTATCTCCCGCAATGGCTTCGATTTCGCGCTGATGTTCTTCCATTGCCCGAAGGAAGGCGGGTTTGTAATGTTCCATTTTAATTTCCTCGAAAGGAGGCACCTGAAAAGGTGTGGTGTATTCCGCAAAGAAAGGATTTTCCTGCGTCTGCGCCGGAGTCTCGGCGGGCTTTTGCTTACATGCGCCGACGATTGCTGCCATTCCCATTAAGATAACTGTTTTTTTCATTGTTAAGTTTTGTTTATATTGTGATTATTTATAATGCTTATTTCGGTCGCATGAGAGATACAGGTGATAGCCTTCTTCTCCCTGCAGGGCTTCTTCGATAAAGGCGCGTACGTATTGCGTGCCGTCGGCCGTCCGGAACGTATAACGGTAATGGTAACGGATGTTTTCATCGCTTACCTTGCCCGATGCCCGTTTGAGCCGTTCGTGTAACATGCGGAAAAGTTTACGGGGCGTGCTGCCCGACGCTCTTCCAAACGGATCGATTCTGACCTGACTTACCTTGCCGTCTTCGTATTCTACCTTTGCGCCACGCGTATTTCCGTCGCGAGGCATAAACAGACCGAAAGTGACCCGGCTCACTCCGCCTTCGGTATATTCGACACGCGCCTTATTAAAAAGGACACCGTAAAGTTCTACCTCGTCTCCTTCGTAAAAGACACTTCGTCCTTTTGTTTCTGTTTGCTTCATGCCGTTGGCCGTCATGGCCTGTTCTACTTCGTTGGCGGTCATGCCCAAACGTATGCCTCCGAGCGACTCGAAATCATCTTGCGCGATAGCCTGACCGCAAACAAACACACACATTAATAAAATCCATTTTTTCATGTCTCTCTGTAATTTATTTTGTTGAATAATCAGTTGCTTTTTCCCACGTTAAATCATTATTTCTTTTGTTTTACCAACATAATTACCGGATTGTCTTCTTCATTCAACATTGAAGCGATTTCTTTTAATTTGCCTTCTTTCAGTTGCCCTTTCTCATAAATTTCAACAAGTTGGAATGCATTTAAACTTGTGGCGTATTCGATTTCACGATTAATTGATTGCGCTGTCATAGCAACAGGTCTTTTTTCCGCATAGTCCCCATTGTAGACGGTGGTCCGGAATATGGCTTTTTCTGCCTTGTCGTACATCAGCTCATCAGTATAGAATCCACGCCCCTTTTCAACGTCAAATACATTTTTAACGGTTTGTATAAAATAATAGCGATCGGTATGAATACCCATATAAAGAAAAACTTCAGGTTTCATCGTATTTATGGAGGGAACTCTTACAATAAAGGGGGTTAATGTGCCATCCGGTGTATAGTTGTACAAGGTGTCGGCTGAAGTTTCTATCAGTGTCCATTTCCCGTTGCTTAGGCGTATTTGATAAGAGTAATTAGCAACAAATCCATCTCCTTGATTAACTATAGGAGTGTTAACCGTTTTAAAAGGAACAAAAATTTCCCGGGTAATGCTTCCATCTTGTTTTGATAAAATAATATGGTATGATTTGCTTCTATCTTCTCCTTTATTATGATAGTCCGACATATCATAACAAATCAAATGATGTTTGTCATAATCAAAAACAGATGAGACTTCCCGACCAAGATTCAAAGCCCTTTTGAATGTTCCGTAAAGATCGTACACTACAATTTTATTTCCTTGCGACTTTACAAAGATTTCGCCATTGCTTTCATCAAGCACAATATCATTAATTCTTGTATATTCTTCCGGCCCTTGTCCTTGTCGGTTTATCTTCCTTATGCCTCTACCGGTTTTTCTGTCGAAAATAAAAATGTCCCCGTCACTATTCCTGTTTTTTAACAATAAGTATTCTTTTCCTACATCTTGTACCAATCCTTGTGTAACAAGCTCGTCACTCGTTTCCAATGGGATATATTCCACGTCCATAAAGTCTTGAAGAATAAGCTCTTTTTGGGGATAGCTTTTCGAAACATCAACGATGATTAAACCATCGTTTGATTGTTTGTTTCCTGCACACGCTGTCAATAATACAAACAGTATGATTATTAGAATTGTATCTGTTCTTTTCATTCTATTCTATTTTTATTTGTTGACAACGGGCACAAATATATAAAACTTTCGTCTCGTGAACAAAAGCGAATGAATCTCTCCGTTTGTATTTGTGCGAATGGTTATTTCACTTTTTGGGGAATGAATCCTTTTGTTTTTTTGAATCTTAGCGTATATTTGCAGCGAATGGCATGTTAAAAGTTATGCGATATGGAGGAAATCGTTTTGCAATATGATGTGATACGCGTCTTTGAAGACCGGTATGAATTTAAACGCATAAAAAGAAAGCCGATTTTAAAGAGTTGGCGTGACTGTTTCTTCTCAAGTTGGGCGTTTCTGTGGATACCTGTATTTGCTCTCCTTTTGTATTGGCTAAGTCCCATGAATATAGGTGGCTTGCTCGGTGTTTTGTTTGTGGCATGTCTTTTCGGGTTCGGTATATGTTATGAGCGCCATCGTGATGTGATCGTCAGCAGGGATCGTGTCACAAAATCTTACCTTGACCCTGAAAGACGTGTTTTGACGATAGAATATACTGATAATAAACGTAGCAGAGTCAAACTGTGTGACTTGCCTTCTGATCCGACCGATAAAGGCCGAGTGGTTCGGGAGCTGGAAGAACATAAGATTTGGATGCCGGAGATGAAAAGTAACCGTTGTGAAATAAGGAACCTTTAAAAATGAATAGGATGAAAGTAGAAAAACCGGTTTGGGTCGGTATGATTGTAGCGGTGGCGGTATCGCTTCTTACTTCTTTGTTTTTTTATGTAGGAAAGACGTCCGGTTTTATTCCGTATGGCACTCATGAAGGAGGCGTTAGGGCCGCAATGGGTGTTGCAGCTATCATGCTCGTTTGTTTTATGACCATTTATGTCTGGTATACATTGAAGAAGAAGAGACGTTAACGCTTTTTTTGATGATAAAAAGGAATTCTTCTTCACAAACGAACTCGCTTTTTCTGTCTGTTTAAAAGGAAGGTGTATTAATACCTTTTCTGTTCGTCGAAAAAGATGTTATACAAAAAAAATCGCTCTTCGGACATCGGACAGATGTATTTTGCGATTTCATCGCCGAGAATTAAAGAAATCATATTCCGATAAATGGTTTATTAAAGTATAAAAATGCAATATATCTAATTGTTTTCCTGTGCCTTTTTAGAAACATCCCTTATTTATTAGCATCATTTGCATTTTTTATCGGAATAATTTGGATGTATGGAAAGAACATCTTATCTTTGCAAATGAAGAGTAAAGCCGCATTGTTAGATTGGGAAACTCATCAGATAAAATACAATTCCGAGACACGCTCTTGGCGCTGATGGCGGGCTGCAATTCCTTGTGAATGCTTCGGCACAGCAGATTACAAAGGCGTCAAAGGCACTCAAAACCTGTCATACGGAGTTTGTTCATATCGGCAGTGCGGCCTCCCATAAAGAGAGGGCTGTCTTATAATGAGACAGCTCTTTTTTTTATGTTGTTTCTTCTTGTAAAACACCAAGATCAAATATTCGGCTCTATCTGTTTTTATGGGCTAAGCATAAAAATTGGCGAGAATGGAAAATATGCTTCGCAGTAAGAATCCTGAAGAAATTTCGACCATATACATTTCTTTCGCCTGACTGTAACATTTTTGCTAAGTAATATCTGGCTCTGATGTTGTAATACCCCGCTTTATAATGTCCTGATTTGGACTGAAAATGCTTTTGAAAAGAAAGAAACACCTCATACGTCTTCCAATTATCCGAACAGTATGCAGAACCATCCGAATCATAGACCTCTCCCGAATGGTTTAGGCGAGTCTTCGTGTTCCGATTTCCATAAACCCAAATTACGCGATACACTGTTCGTCGTTTACCATGAATAATGGACGAACGAATGTACGATAATGGTTACGTCAGGCTTACAGCCCTCCGCCGAAATACGATGCCTTTTTCCCCAACGCTTCGCATTGGGCTGAATTATTCTTGCCCTTTCAGGGCTCTTTCAGCGGTCAGCCAACAAATCAGCATGTCAACGAATCAACAACTCAATACCCGCAGAGCATACAAGGGCTGAAAGCCCGGATTATTTCAGCCCCATCCCGCAAGGGTGGGGTATTGACATCCGGACCTTGTTCGCAGGGCTGAAGGCCTGAATGAAATTCATTATGATTTGTTCTATTGCGGAATCTGGGATAAACAAAATCGAACTTTTTTATTAATATTGCTTTTTTAGTTTTAAATATTTGTTTTTAAGTTGTTTGTGTTATTTTGATCTATAAATTCTTTTTTTAGAGAGAGTTTTTGAACTTTTTAGTATAAACCTATTTAGAGGAGGTATTTAAATGAATAAACTGTATGTAATGAGCAACTCTTTATTTTGTTCAAGTACCTTCAAATACGCGATCTTGGAGAGTAATATATTTTTCTGCTAAAATAAATCGCTTGTTTTTTCTTATTTTCGAAAAAAAATAATAAACTTGCCCCCGGATTGGTAAATAATTAGGGAGTTTGAGATGGATAAAATCGACGGTGCCGGAATAAACAAAGAAAGGTCGTCTATGTTATGAAGAGGCGAATACACGTTATAAAGAGAAGACAAACAGGCTGTAAAAAAATCATACATTTTGCATGATTTGTGAAAGGTTTTTTGTCAATTCAATAGGGTTTTCTATATCAAGATATGAGATTTTATTGCAAAAAGATATAATCACTAATAATTTAAAACTTTTATTTTATGAAAAAGAAAAAAACAAACAGAGTATCAAAACTTATGCTCGCAGTTTGTCTGCTGACCGCAAGTAGCGGAGGTATAGCTTGGGGGCAGAGCAATTTGGGTGGAGCTGGCTCGGTACAAAATATTGGCTCTATGTTGATTTGAGTGGGTAATGGAAATTCCTTCCTCCGTTTATGTAGTATACCATATCCATA
>NZ_RQYN01000081.1 GCF_003860135.1 Tannerella forsythia | reverse complement strand
TAACTTTATGGATATGGTATACTACATAAACGGAGGAAGGAATTTCCATTACCCACTCAAATCAACATAGAGCCTTTAATATCCATCTCATTACTCGAGAAGAAGCGAAAAACAATTTTTACGAGGTCGTAGATTACTGCGAGACTCGTGGGTACGGCTATTCTGTATGGAAAGGGGTTTTGATGGCAGCAGATCATTTGGCTTCAGCATTAAACAGTGATATTGAAGTTGTTTCAAATAAGCTCTTTATCAAGCCCGATTTGAATTATTATCATACAAGAAAGAGCGAATTATATCCTTTATCTTTCGTTTCGAGCAATGATAAAAGAATACATACTTGTTACGGCGCCAACGGGAGCCGGAAAAACTGATTTTCTGTTTCGCCGTTGCACAGGACGCGTATTTTATACCTTACCTTTTCAGGCTTCTATAAATGCTATGTACGAAAGGGTAAAAGCAGAATTAAAGAATACCGATGCCCAAGTACGACTTTTGCATGCAGCCTCAAGTTTGAAAGTCGAAAAACATGACATTGAAGAAAAAATATTACAACGACATATAAGAGCTTCGGTTAAAATACTTACTCCGCACCAAATGGCTTCATTGGCATTCGGAACAAAAGGATATGAAGCAATGATTGTGGATCTGAAAGGTTGCGATGTCATACTCGATGAAATCCATACCTATTCTGAAACGACACAAGCTATCGTATTAAAAATAGTGGAAATTCTCGATAGCATAGGCTGTCGCATACATATTGGAACAGCAACGATGCCTTCCGAACTATATAGCAGATTGGTCGCTATATTGGGAGGAAAAGAGAAGGTGTACGAGGTGCGATTAGAGGAGGCCGTATTAGACAGCTTTAATCGACATATTATTCTTCGATAATGTTATTGCAGAGAATATCGAATCAATAAACGATGCCATTTCTTCAAAAGAGGATAGCATCTCTTTCCATAACTTTATCATAGAGCACCTCGGATCATTAACTCCGGATCAGCAGAATAAAATGAAGGAAGCCAAGGTTTATCTTTATGGACAGGATGAACCTGCAAATCAATCATGTGGGCATAATACGTTAAGTGCGAATGCAAAGGAATTATTTAACCTGAAACTTGTAGAATTTTCAGACCTCAACATTATTGATCCTGATTATAAAACAGAAGAGAATACAGAGTATTGGGAAACTCGCTTAGAGAACTCAAAGTTCACGGTTAATCATTTCTTCACATGGTTAGGAAAAAATGTTGATACGTTTAGCAGCACCATTGAAAATGAAGACTTAAATATTGCATTTTGGCGATGGATAAAAAGGAATGTTTCTGATAAATTAATTGATGAAGCATCTGAATTGCCAGTTTTATTGAAAGATGGTAGCATTGACTCTGAAGGTCCTGTCTATTTTTCTGACGAATACATGGATGGAGCCGCAATCGAACATTCTGTCAAAATCTTCGATGAGAATGCGAAATTCCTAAGTCCTAAATACATTGGCGAAGAAGACGATATTGAGGATTGGAAAACATTCTTCTCTAAAGCAAATATCAAATATGAAATTATTGATATCTTGGTCGAGACTGTCATTCCTCAGCTATCAGAAATAGATGATGAAAGTCTTCCAAAGCTAATCGCAGAAAATCGTGAAGCACTTGAAAAGCGATATAAAAACGGGCTTATTTCAGAATTAACCAATCTGCGTGTAAAGGCTCATGACGGAGAATTTTACGATATAAGTGATGCAATTTATATTGATTGCGAGAAAGATGAGCCATTCCCTTATATTGAACTACCTAATCAGATATCATTTGGTTCTGCTGAGGAACGTCGCCTAATTAAGGAAATAATTGATGAAGTCGGTGGTAATTGCGTTGTTAACCTCAGTGATTGGCAACAACGTAAGTTGGATTGTTATCTTGATATGCAAGACAAGGATACTGATGATATACGTGATTTCCATTATCAGTTTATTGACGATCTTGCTATTATTCGTAATACAGGTAGAGACTCATTAAAGGAACTTGAACGCATAGAAGAAATACAGCTTCTTGACAAGGATGACGATTTTTGTGATGTTTCTACTCTAACTATGGGCTCTGTTTATAAGCCTTTCTTTGATTTTGAAGCATGTGGCGTTGAGTTAGACTATGTGAGTGATACATACAATGATGAATGCTCTGAATATGCAGGAAGAATATTCAGAGATTTAAAGATTCATTGTGACTTCCAAGAAGAAGATATCCATTGTTTGGAAGATCGTAAATGCGCAGTTTACTTTTGGGGAACCTATCTTCTAAAAAAAGATGCAGCAATCTCTAGTATTAAGCAGCTAATTTCAGACCGTAAATTTGATAAGATAGCATGTATTCCAACAAAGGATTACATGAAATGTGCATCTGAATTGTATTATGGGGCAGAAGTATCAAGATATGTCAAGAGCATAGAAGACTGGGAAAATAAAGTTCCGCTTAAGGATCTTCCTGACATTAAACTGTCTGATGATACAGTTTTTTTTAGCTTGTTGCCATTTAAAGAATCACTGGATTTCTTGGACGCACTGTATGCGATCGTGACTATCGCGGGGCAAGAACGACGAACTCAACTTCTTAGCTGGATGATTGAAGGTTATGATGAATCATATGATTCAAAAATTAATGAGTATCGTGAGGACAAGCATGCATTATGGTATAATAATAAGAATGAGAACGTACAGATAAAAGCCTTGTATGCACTTGATTATGGGGACAAGACTTTAGATCGGTTCTTCGGATCAAATCCAAGAGTTGTCAATAAAGCCTATTTCCCATCTGGTGATTCTTTTAAGGAAGCATGTGATATTCTTAAAATTAAGACTATCACTTCTGATGACTTGAAAATAGAGCCGGTTAGCGCTGATGAATTTACTGCATGCGCAAAAACGCACAAATTATATTCACTTGTGATGGCTGGACTTATTGACAACGAAGGATGGGAAAAGTTATACAATGATTATTGTGAAAAACTAGAGCATGTAAAATTCTATCGTTGTAAGTCAATCTTAATTACATACATTGAAGATTCAGAAATTAATCAGTCATTGAAAAAATTCTATTATCAAAAAGATACGAATAGTCTATATTTTGTTAAAAGTCTTGATGATAAATTGGTCTACGAAAGCTATGTCAAACAATTCTTAGAACTGCTTGGAATTGATGAAGATGATATAGCATATGACCAAGCTAAGATAATAATGGATGATCAAGATTCTGCTCTTGAAATAGTAAAAGAACAGAATAGTCTCATGCTTGATGAAAACTTCAAAAACGAGTTAGATAAACTGATCCCTGGAATCAAACGAGAACTCGCCGGTAATGAAGCCGTAGAGGAAGATAAAGATACTTCTAATTATCGTCCTTCATTCACTACCCAAGATACTACTAATGGAGAGGTAGATGAAGATAATGATAGTGATGAAGAACCTCAGGTTTCAGAAAATGAGACTGACCATAATTCGGAAGATGAATATCCGGAAGATCTTGAAGCTCCAAATCAAGATGAAGAAGACTTTATTCAGTATATGAAAGAGATGGTCGAATACGATGGTACAACCGAGGAAGTCGTTTGTGAACATTATCGTAATGGTACTTGGGTGCGTGGACATATGAGAAATGGATATAGGGTTAATGGTTATTGGCGCGATGGATCTACTGTTGGTGAGCATAGTCGTACATCTTCAGCAGAACCATCTAATAATCATCATAATATTTATTCAAAGCCTGAGAATACATATGCTAGCAACGAATCAGATAATGATGATACAAACAATATTGATAATCGAAGACATTCAGATTCCAGTCAATCGAATCGTTCTTCTTCTGAAAGAAAAGCAAGAACAACTAACCGGACAAAGCCTTCATCAGGAGGACGTCATGAATATTCTGATATGACAGGTTGGAATGATCGTAATCGAGAATATACTCCACAAAAGCCAAAGCCATATTCTCCTGAGGATGTTAGAAACTTTGGCTCTCATGGCGTATCACGCTCATTAGAGGTGTTGGAACCAACAACTTCCGAAGTTGATGAAATTAATCGAATACTTGGTGAAGATTTGACATCAGAACAAGTTGCAGATCAAAGTTATTTGGCTCAACTCCGTCTTTACAACAATCTCGTAAAAAAAGGTTATCAGCCTAATGAAAGCAAGGATGATTTCGTAAGAAATGCACATCTGAAGAATGAGCATTCTCTCGGTGGTGGAAAATATATCCATAAGTGTAGTGCAGCCGGTGGTATTATGTATCTCTCTCCATCTATATGGAACAAAATCGCTGACAACAGATGTGTCGTATGTGTTTACCTTGGTGCTAAGGCAAACGAATTCATGTATTTCAATACACTGGATGATATTCTTGAATGGATTGGAGAGGATGATATTGTGATTAAACTTACTGGTAAAGAGAAAGCTGATGTAGTAGAAACGCTATATTCAGGAATCCTTGATGGTGTTAAAGGTACTGCCTATACCATGATACGAGTGATGTCAAATGAGAAATACAATTCTGTATTTGCTCCGCTTGCTCAGAACGATATAAATGATAACGATGATAACGAAGAAGACTATTAATTATGAATAAGAAGGTTCAATATTATCAGCATTTCTTTGCTGACCAAGTAAAAGAGGCTGAAATGGAACAAAAGGCTCTTGTAAAGGCCTCAGTTAATCAACTCATTAAAAAGGAGGAACTACTTGTTGGCTACGTAGACCATGTCAATGAAAAGTTAGGTCATGTTGTTTTGAAATTTCCTAAAGATAAAGCTCCTCGTCTAAAGGTCCAGAAGTCTATAATGGTAATCAAAAAAACGGCAAAGGCTGAACTCGGGCAAAGAATTTCAGACTGGATCTGTTCGTTCTTTGATTTCTATAAGAATCGTGATTATCATTCATCCACCTCTGATATACTGCCTTTATATTATACAAAAAAAGGAGATTCTTCATACGATTATGTTGGATGCACAGGATTAAGTGTCGCTTTATTCGATCTTTTCAAGAAGACTATTGCAGCAGGTAAATCAATGACCATTTTCTTGTTCACTCCATTTCCTCCAGTGGATTACTATAATAATCTTGTAAACTTCTTGGATGTCTTCCATGATATGCCAGAACAACTCATCGAGCCAAAGATTGATTTTGAGGATTGGCATCCAGAAGAGTTGTCTTATGATCCAGAACAAAAGACTGCTATCCCTGATAAGATTATGGAAACCCTTAATGAAGAGGGTTATTGTGTTTTACAAGGTCCTCCTGGAACTGGAAAAAGTTACAATATTGCCCATATCATAGCTAAATATCTCAGTGAAGATAAAACAGTTTGTGTAACCACGATGGCTAATAAGGGTCTTATAGAACTGGTTCAACAGCCACCGCTGGAAAACTTTCTAAACGAAGGAAGAATCTCAAAGACAAACCTTTCTGCAGATGAGAGAAGAACTGTCAAAGGTTTGAAGCCTGCGAAGAAAGGTTTCGTCATTCCAAATGGTGAATTGCTATGTTCAACAAACTATGTTTTGTCACATGTATACAATTCTGACAATCTGATAGAAAATATTTTACCGATATATGATCTTGTAATCATCGAGGAGGCTTCTCAGGCATTTTTAGCTTCAATACTTGCTTTCAAAAAACTTGGAATGAAGTGTTTGATAGTTGGTGACCCTATGCAGTTGCCTCCAATTATTACAAATCCTAATAAAGTTCAGTACAAAGCTTGGAATGCAAATACACAGATAGAAGGACTGAAGACTTTTGCACTAGGTACAGATGTAAAGTCGTACAGAATCATCACGACTTTCCGTCTTACTCCAGCAAGCGCAAAACTTACAGGAATATTCTATAACAATCATTTAATTTCTGTTCAGGAAGAACCACTTGATTTTAGTTCATGTTCTTCGAGATACTTTCCAAAGAAAGGTGGTGTACTCTATTATTATACTGAAGATTACACTAATGGAATTGTCTCCAAAAGTGGATTAAAACTTGTTCATACAATCATAGATCAGATTAGTAAAAACTATCCTGAAAGAAGTGTTGCTATAATATCTCCTTTTAAAGATACGGTAAAACAATTGCAAAAGTCATTCCTAACGGATTCAGCATTCGCCAACTTAACTATTGAAACGATTGATAGAATTCAGGGTATGACTGTCGATTATGCAATTTTGTATGTTCCAGGACGTAATCCTGGGTTTGCTTTGGACGAAAGACGATTCAATGTTGCTACTAGTCGTTCACGAAGTACTACGCTCATCATATCTGATATCCCATTGAATGAGTTTCACTCAGCTTCGCCAACCGTTATGCAGTTTATTAATAATTGTGATAAATATGATGGTGATAGGAGTGTTATCAGAAATACAACTTTAGAGGCTCAGCCTATAGAGAAAGAAGTCCCACCGATTGTGAAAATGCATAAGCCTACTCAAGAGAAAACTATTCCCACAATGGGTGTGAAAATTGTTGGCAAGATTGATCTAGCAAGATTTGAACGCCCAAAGAAAGAACTGAGTTCGGACAAGAAGAACTACTACGTCATCGACACCAATGTGTTTGTCAACTGCCCTGATATTATCAGCAAGATAGACAAAAGATATCCTATTATCATCTCTGCTAAAGTGACAGACGAACTCGATAAAATGAAAACTAAATTGGGGGAAGAAGGCAAACGAAATGCAGAGAAGGCATTACGGAATCTAAATAACGAAACACAGCATAAAATTATCTATGAAATTGCTGATGTATCACTCCTTCCTGATGATTTTGACAAACGATCACCAGACAACATGATTATTTCTGTAGCATTGAAATATAAAGAACAAAATCCAGTTATGCTCACATCGGACAATGGTCTACAACTTAAATCTAAAATTCTAGGGATTCAAACGATTTCCCTGAAAGCCTATCTTAAAAGATAATTCTCCGATGTGTCCTATCTTAAAAAAGTCGTAAGTTCTTCTTCTTGTTATCGTTTATTTCTACTTTCATGATTTACGCTATTTTTGGGGAATGTACCTATTCCGAAGTACATAAGTCTAAAGCCCAATGCGGACATTTCCGATTATAAAAATATATGGATGAGCGCTAGCAAACAATTAATCATGGAATTAAGTCCGGCTTTCAGCCCTCTATTGGAACACGTCCTTTTTCCCCAACGCTCCGCATTGGGCTGAATTAGTCGTTCCTTATAAAATCAACTTATGCCACAAAATATATTTTATGCTTCCGGAAAAACCAACCGAAAATAAA
>NZ_RQYN01000009.1 GCF_003860135.1 Tannerella forsythia | reverse complement strand
CTTTATGGATATGGTATACTACATAAACGGAGGAAGGAATTTCCATTACCCACTCAAATCAACATAGAGCCAGAAAAATTAGTCTCTGCCGCTTAACATAAAAAAGAGCCGTCTCATTTTGAGACAGCTCCACTGCGCCGGAAGTTGAGAGGGAGGTAAAGGATGCATCGCGATAGTGGTGATTCACAAAAAGGAAGGTTTACCATCCTAATGCGTCAACCCTTGAAACCCCAACTTCTTCAACCCCTCGCGTATTTCGGGAGCGTTCATAAATAAACGCCAGAGCAATCCGGTACGATGATTTTCGATCATCGGAGCGATCGTCAACTGATCGATGGCCAAATAACGCTTCGGATACCAGCCATGACCGATGCTGAAGGCATCGTAAAAGCCATAGGTGCCCCAGATGCTGTCGCCAAGAGCAAAGTAGAAATGGCGCAGAGCCTTCATCGATTCGTCGGGGGTGTAAGGAAAGCTCGACAAGGCCGCCGTAGGCGTGATGACACCCGGATCGTTCTGCATCGGTCTGTGCGCCGTGTAGCCGTCGATCGTGTAGCTGGCCGTCAGTCCCCAGCAGTTCTCCCCGTATCCTTTATGCCCTTGCGGGTTCTGCACGCAGTAGGCATAATTGATCAACGCCTGATTACGGTTCACCTCGCCATAGTCGGCATACGCGTCTTTCAGTCCTATCGGGTTCAAGCCGATGTAAGAGTAATGTGCCCAGAAGAGAGGCCCTCCGTAGCCTTCGGCACCGTTATGCTTCACCCGCAAGGGTAGTCCGTAAGCGACAGCTTCGCTACGAATACCTCCGCCGCGTGCCCATCCGTTGTGGTAAGCCGAAGCCGGAATGGGATGCGTGGGCGACGAAGCCGCAAGAATATAGGTGATCAAGCACTCGTTATATCCTTCGAGCGGAAAGTTCATTTGCCATTCGTGCGTGGGGCTCCAATGCCAGTATAGCACGTCTTTGCCGTTCAGATACCAGTCCCACTCCATCGCATGCCAAAGTGTATCGATCTTCTCTGCCAGCTCACGTTCCGAAGGATTTCCTTCCTTGAAATATTCACGAACGCACAGGAGACCCTGCATTAAAAATGCACTCTCTACAAGGTCTCCTCCGTCATCTTTCGAACTGAACGGTTTTACCTTACCGGTCTTCCCGTAGATCCAATGCGGCCAGACACCGTGAAATCGGTCGGCACGCGCCAGATAATCGACGATACGGTGAAGCCGGCCCACACACGTATCGCGCGGAATAAATCCCCGCTCGACGGCCACCAGCAACCCGGCGAGCCCGAAGCCGCTCCCGCCCGTGGTTACTACGTCGGCATCGTTTTGCGGATAAATGCCGTCCATGTGGATGCGTTCCGGCGCCAAGCCGGACGTCGGCTCGGCTCCGTCCCACATATAATTCAAGTGCGTTCGCTGAACGTAATCGAGGAACGCGTCGTCGTCGGCAAAGGTCAGCAGACGTTGCTCAGCCGGGGGCGTCTCTTTCTGCGACTTCTTATCGCATCCGGCTGTCAGGCAGAGGCACAGAAAGGCTGCGGCGATCGTTCTCATAAGCCTCCTCCGTCCGGTTTGCGTTGTCCGAACAACCACGAAAGGTAATCGGGCTGGCTGAACGCCGGATACCAACTGCCGTGATCGACGCCCGGAAATTCGATGTATTCTACCTCGATGCCGGCCTTCTTCAACGCCAGATAAGCTTCGCGCGAAAACTCTACGGGCACGACCGAGTCGGAATCACCGTGGTAGATGCGGAACTTTGTCGGTGTAACCAGCTGCTCCAGTCGCCCGGTATGCACGCCTCCGCAGATGGGGATCGCGGCAGCAAAGAGGTCGGGGTAACGGCAGACAAGATCGAACGTGCCCATACCGCCCATCGACAGCCCCATCACATACACGCGACGGGGATCGACGGGGTATTCGGCCATCGTCCGGTCAAGTAACTCCTTCACCAACGCGAGCGGTCGTGAGATTTCCGCATCGGCAGGAAAAGGATTTCCGTCTTTGAAACCGTTGGGACGTAGCGAGGTAGGCCAGTAGCGATCTTCCGGACATTGCGGGAACAACACGAAGGCGGGGTATTGTGTTCGGTTAACGGGATTGGTAAAAAGCATGCCTCCGTGAAACAGTTGTTTCTCATTGTCCGAGCCGCGTTCGCCCGCGCCATGCAGAAAGAGCACTAACGGATACGTCTTGCCTTCGGCTACGCTTTCAGGTTTCAGACAGCGATAGAGCAGCGAGTCGCCGCTCTTCGATACATACACGTCGCTCTCATATTGAGGAAATTTCTTTTGAGCGGAGATCCACTGCATGCCGCAAACACAGCATAACAGCAGGATGCAGATTCGTTGTTTCATATCATGCGTTATTTATTCATTAATTGTTTGATTTCGGCACTACTCAACGCTTTGTTGTAGATACGCAGCTCGTCGATCAGGCTGTGATCGGAGAGGTGGTTCCACTCGTTGAAACGCGGCGATCCCGAACCGATAGACATCAGGTCACAACCGTTCCAGCTGATGCGGGTCAGATTGGCCGTTGCTACTTCTTCGCCGTCGAGGTAAAGGAAAGCCTTCCCTTCGGTCAGCACCAGCGCCACGTATTTCCATCCGCTCGCCTCCGGATCGAGGTCGGCTTTTGCACCGCCGTCCAGCCAGCTGTCGGCTGTTCCGTTTCCTACATTGGCCTTGATGCGCTGCTTGGCACCCGCCTTTTCGCGGAAGATGCGGAATCCGGCTTTACGGTTATTCTGTTTGTCGGCTGGCTTACCTTCCGTCTTGGGACCCAGTACGAGCAAACCGGCACGGTCGGGCACAGGATTGAGCTTGTACCAGAATGCGAACGTCATCGACGGTCCTAACGGCGCGGCCAGATTAGCCACGTCGAATGTGAGATAGCTGTCTTTGGCTCCGGCATAAGCCTTGCCTTTTTTCCCATCGGCCAACGAGGGCGTCCCTGTCGGGGAAGCCTCGGAAAGACTTTGGTATTCCTCAAAATCCTTGTCGAACGACAGGTAGAAGATTTGTCCGTCGGCACCGAGCGGAGGAGGTGTCGGCTGCTGCGGATAGTCGAACGGAGGGTCTTGTCCCAAGTCCTGAAAACACGACGTCAGCAACAAACCGGCTAACGTGATCGCTATATAGATTGTTCTTTTCATGACGTTTGTTTTTTATCGGTTAGTAATTCGGATTCTGTTTGAGCACTCCATTCGACTTGTCGACTTCCGTTTGCGGCAAAGGCAACAGGGCGTGTTTGTCCTGATAATTCGTTTTGCCGGCTGCATGCAACACGTCGCGGGCAACGCCCCAACGCACCAGGTCGTAGAAACGGTCGAACTCCATGCCCAGCTCCACCCGACGTTCGTGGCGGATGGCTTTACGCATCTCGGCCGGATCGGTCGTCGTTACTTTCGGCAGAACAGCGGCATTTCCTCCCCGGGCACGGGCGCGTACCATTTCGAGGTATTCCATCGCCTCGCCGGTCTTGCCCGTCTCATTGGCTGCTTCGGCCGCCATAAGTACGACGTCGGCATAGCGAATCAGGCGGATGTTATACCAATGGCCGCTCTTTGTGTAAGTGGCACGCATCGTCGGATCGGTGTATGCTTTCTTATTATAATATTTATTGACGACGGATGCATTGGCAACAGGCCGCTCGCCCCACGGTTTGTTGGGCTCAATCGTATTCGGGTCTTCACCTGTTTTGACGAAGTAGAGCAAGGTCTCGTTCTTTCGCGGATCGCCCTCTTCGAAGGCCTCGGCCAACAACTGAGTCGGCGTATGCCATCCCCATCCGAGATTCCATTCGCCGGCGCCACGTACGCCCTGCACCTGCGCAAACTGGCTGCCGATCTCGTTCGAGCCCGGTTGTGATGGCGTCGCCGTGCATTGCAGCTCGAAAATGGATTCGCTGCTGTTCTCGCCCGATTCACGGAAGATCTTATCGTACGGCGTATTTAGGTTATACAGGCCGGATTTGATTACATCCGTCGATGCCGTGTACATATTCGCCCAATCGTTGCGCTGCATGTAGGCTTTTGCATGGAGTGACCGCGCGGCGCCCCATGTCAGGCGACCGGTATAAACGGCCGACCACGTCTTGGGCAGATGCGCTTCGGCCACCGTCAGGTCGGCGTCAATCAAAGCATAAATCTCTGCCGCCGGCGACTTCGGGATGTTGGCATCTTCGGCCTTGTTCACCTTAAAATCAATTTTGGGCACGTCGCCAAAAGCACGCACCAGATTGAAGAAAGCAAAGGCACGGAAGAAATGCGCTTCCGATTTGTTGATGCGATCACCATCCGACAGGGAGCCTTGCTCCTTCTCGCTCTGCTCGATGTCGGCAATGACTTTATTGGCTAAAATAATCAGTTCGTAGTTCCCAGTCCAATAGCCGGCAATCAATCCGTTTGTTGCAATGTATTCAAAGTCGTCGAACATCTTGCCGTGTGCCGCGCCATCGGAGGCCGTACTGCCTTTTTCGGCATCTTCGGAACGGAAACAATGCACGGCCAATGCCGTTGTTCCGCCTGTTACGTTAAACCCGCGCATCTTGGCGTACAAGGTAAAGACATCGGACTGAAACGATCCGCCGCCGCTTTCATCGCCCTGTATCCATTCTCCCTGCGGACGTTGATCTAACAGGTCGGAGCATCCGCTCATCAACGTCGCAAGACCTATTGCGAGTATTCCTATGATATTTCTGATAGAATGATTCATAATCGATGTATTTAGAAAGTTAAGTTAAATCCGAAAGTATAAATCACCGGCATGGGATACGTTCCTCTGTCGATACCCGATTCCAAGGCCGAGCCTTTCATCTCGGGCGTGTATCCCGTGTTGCGTCGCCATGTTTTCAGGTTCTGAATATTCGCGTACAGTCGTAGCGATTTCAGATGCAGCTTGCTCAACAGCGCCGGATTGAGTTTGTATCCGAGCTGAACGTTCCGTATGCGGAAGAAACTGTCGTCTTCGATGAAATAGCTCGAGTTTAGCAGATTCAATGCCCGCGACGGGTTCAGTACCGGCTCCCAGTTCGAGGTTCCCTCACCGTGCCAGCGGTTCATCCGCGAGGAGAGGTAGTTCAATTGAGCATACGTCGGGTCGTCCCAAGTCCGGTAAATTTCGTTACCGTAGACTCCCATCATGTCGACCCCCAGATCGAAGTTCTGGTATTCGAGGTTGACATTAAAACCGTATGTAAGGTCGGGGGTCGGATTACCGATCATCGTGCGGTCGTCCTGCGTGATCACGCCGTCGCCGTTGACATCCTTAAATTTCAGGTCGCCGGGTGCCGGACTGCCGACTTTGTTCGGGAAATACCGCTTTACGTCTTCTTTGTTCTGATATACGCCGATCACCTGATAACCATAAAAGTGAGCCACGGGATACCCTTCCATCGAACGCGAGATACCTTTCGGGCCCTCAAAGATGGCATCTTCGGGGCCACGTCCGAGCGAAAGCACCTGATTGTCGATTGTCGTCAGGTTACCTGATACGGTGTACTTCAGCCCGCTTTCCCCGATCTTATCCGACCATGAAGCCGAAAGCTCCAGACCCCGGTTACGGATTTCTCCGAGATTTTCGAGCGAGTTCTTCGCTCCCGAGAAACCCGACAACAAAACAATGATATCTTTCGTTACTTTGTTATAATACACCGGCTCTATACGAAGCCGATTCCCAAAGAGAGCGATCTCGAGGCCGGCCTCCCATGCGTGCGTTTTCTCCCACGACAGATTACGGGGCAGATACCTCAACGAATAACCGGCAATGATGTTGTCGCCGAAGACAGCGCTACCCGAATTCTCCAGTCGAGGATACGTAGGATAATGGAAACCTCCGGTATTCTGGCTTCCCAACACGCCCCACGAGCCTTTCAGCTTCAAGTAATCGATCATGGACTGATTTTTCATGAATGCCTCTTCCGAAACGACCCAGCCCGCACCGAGCGAATAGAAGTTCTCCCATGTATTGCCTACCGAGCGGAACACCGAAGCGCCGTCGCGACGATACGACGCATTGAGCAAATACTTATTCTGATAGCTGTATAACGCCCGAAGCAGGTACGACATCGTGAAACGTCGGTGTTGTGCTCCTCTGTTCGACGAGGCTTTCGCATCGATTGAGGAAATCCACCATTTATCTTTGTCATTGTCGGGAATCGAGAAGATGATATCGTTGAGATGTTGCTCTCTTCCGGCTTCCAGCAGCGAATATTCGGTATAATTCGTCGTTAGTCCGGCCATCGCCGTTAAACTGTGTCCGCTCGACGACAAGTCGTAAGTTAGAATATAGTCGCTCTGCGCCACTGTACGTGTCGATTTATTTTGCGACACCGATTCACGGTCGGTCAGATTTTCTTTACCTGCGACATCGGGATTGTACACATAAATAATCGGGCTGAATTTCCGCTCTTCACCTACGGCATAATCCAAAGAGAATGTGGTTTTAAATTTCAGATTCTTCAGAATATCCACCTCCCCATAAATATTTCCGGCTAGGCGATTATTTACGCCGACCGTATGTCCGGCTCGCGTTTCCACGTCGATCATCGGGTTCCACACCTGTGCCCGCTGAAAATCAGGGAGCGTATGCAACAGGCCGGTTTTCTCATGATAGACCGGAGCAATCGGTGCGGCTCGGATGGCTCCCGATACACCTTTGGCATCGGACGGCCATGTACGCGAACCGTTCACCTGAAATCCGAAGCGCAAAAAATCAGTCACCTGATAATCGCTGTTCAGGTTTGCCGTTACTTTCGAGTACTTTTCATGCAGAATATTGCCTTCCTCCGATGTGTAACCGAGACCTAAATAAAAACGATTCTTCTCGCTGGCGCCTGTGATGCTCACATTGTGGTTCGTCATAAAACCCTGCTGGAAGATCACATCCTGCCAGTCGGTATCGGCATTCCATTTCGTGTAGTCGTATGCGCCCAGACCCTGATTGACGCGCTGTTCATCGTATAGCTCGCGAAATTGGGCGGCGTTAGTCATCGACATCCGGTCGGCGACGTTTCTGAATCCGAGAGACGAGTTGACATTCACGACGGTCTGTCCCGATTTGGCGCGTTTCGTGTTCACGATAATCACTCCGTTGGCACCGCGAACGCCAAAAATCGCGAGCGATGAAGGGTCTTTCAATACTTCCATCGACTCGATATCGGCGGGGTTCAAATAATTGATGTTGTCAGAAAACAGACCGTCCACAACATACAACGGCGCATATCCGTTGATAGAATTTGTACCGCGGATACGAATCTCCGGATCTTGTCCGGCATGTCCGGCATTGACAACCTGCACCCCCGCAAGCTTCCCTTGTATGGAGGCCAATGGGTTCGTCGACGGACGATCGGCAAACTCGGCGGCTTTGATGCTGACGATCGACCCGGTCAGATCACGCTTCTTGGCGCTACCGTAACCGATAACCACAACTTCATCCAATACCTGCTGATCTTCCGACATCATCACATCGATACGTGAGCGTCCGTTCACGGCCTGCTCCACTGTCGTCATACCGATATAACTGAATACCAACGTTGCCTGAACCGGAACGTCGGATAACGTGTACGAACCATCGAGGCCGGTCACGGTCCCATTCGTCGTACCTTTTACCAGAATGCTGACACCAATGGCGGGCTCGCCGGTGGCTTGCTCCGTTACCACACCCGAAACGGTTATGCGTTGCTGGGCAAAAAGCCATAACGGCATCAGCAGAAAACTAAAAACAAGTAGCGATTTACATTTCATGGGTATTCTTTTTTTAATGTTACTGCAAAAATCGGATTTTTTTCCACAAAAAACCCGATAATCCTCCTACTACCCAAAAAACAACCTGCTGCAACGTTACGCCATGTTATAAAACATACGCTATAACCTTACGGCATCACTACGGCAAAGAGCTTTATACTCTTTTATATCAATGCGATTGATTTTTTATCAAAAGCAACATCAGAGCTTGGTAGAGCTCCACATCCCTTTCATGGCTTTTTCTTCCTGCCGGATACGTATGGCGAGGAAACAACCGTAAACCGGCAGTCCGATCATCATCGTATACCATGCGTTACAAAGCAGGCCGACACCGATCAATTCGGGAATAATATTCAGGAAGTAATTCGGATGTCTAACGACGCGAAACAGGAAACTCTTTTCGATGCGTTGGTTCGGAACAATATAGACCTTCACCGTCCACACATCACGGAGTTTATAGATCACGTAAAACAGCATGATATAGGAAAATGCCATCACTGCCGTTCCCCAAGCCGAATAATGATTGAAGCCGATACCTGATCGATATGCTTCGTAAAGTGCGGAGAAATAATACACGATATGCACGAGGGTAAGCATAAGCGAATTGAAGGCTCCATGCTGTACAGCGCCCAATTGAAGGATACGTTTCTCGTTACGGATAGAGTACGATAATGAAACAAGTCGAAGAGCAAAAAAGAATGCGAATGTAATAATGATATACAACATAATATGATTAAAATTTTAGTTGACTCGGAATTCAGAAGGACGTTGTCTCTCTCATTCGGGCTGCGAAAGTAACGATAATTTCCGGATCCCGCAACGACGTGAGGCCTTCGGTCAAACGATCATCCGAACAAATGGCATCGTAAAATACGGATGACAGTACAAGAAACGACAGGTTTTACCGTTTGAATAAAAAAAACAAAAAATATCTGATGAAATTTTTCACCCTCTTATGGATGTGCCCGTTGATCGTTGCTTGCTCCGGGAAAAAGAATGATACGAAGCAATCGATACCCGAAGAGAGCCTTTATCTGTTCGTCGGTACATATACCTCTCCGGGAGAAAGCCGCGGAATTTATGTGTATCGTTTCGATGAGGCTACCGGAACAGCTGATTCTGTTACCATGGCAGAAGTCTCGAATCCTTCGTTTCTGACTCTGAATGCAGACCTGACACGAATCTACACCGTAAGTGAGAACGGCACTGACGACAGCTACGTGCATGCTCTCTCTTTCGACTCCACAGAAGGCAGTCTTACGCTTCTCAACTCGCAGAAAGCGGGCGGAAGCTCTCCTTGCTATATCGAGCTCGATCCGATGGGGCAGCGGGTCGTAACTGCTAATTACGGCGGAGGAAGCATTTCCGTCTTTCCCACTCATACGGACGGCAGCCTGCGGCCTCTCACACAATTGCTTTCTTTCAAGGGCGAAGGACTCGATCCGGAGCGTCAGAAACAGCCGCACCTGCATTCGGTACGTTTTTCGCCCGACGGCCGCTATTTGTTCGCGTCGGACTTAGGTACGGATCATCTTTATCGATACGAGATAACTCCCGACTCGATACCGTTCGATAAAAACTCGGTAAAAGTAATTCAAACCCCTCCCGGAACAGGCCCGCGTCACTTCGATTTCCATCCCAATGGGCAATATCTGTATCTACTTGGAGAATTGTCGGGACAGGTGGTCGTATATCATGATCGCAAGGGAGATATGGAAGCGAAGCAAGGGATCGTAGCCGACAGTATGGGAGCACGTGGGAGCGCTCACATCAAAATATCGCCTGATGGACAGTTCCTCTATGCTTCGAACCGCTTACAGGGAGACGGAATCGCGATCTTCTCCGTTTCTCCGACGGACGGAACGCTTACGAAGGCAGGTTACCAGCCTACCGGAAAGCATCCGCGCCATTTCGCGCTTACTCCCGACGGACGGTATCTGCTCGTAGCCTGTCGTGATGAACACAAGATACAAGTTTTCCGACGTAATCCGGAAAATGGCCTATTAACCGATACACGGCAAGATATTCTCGTGCATCGGCCGGTGTGTCTTCGATTCGGAGCAAGATAGCTTGCGCTGGGGCTATTCCGTATTCTAAAAAGACATTGTGGAGGGTGTGTCATAACGGGCGAACTGCTGCGTTGCTTGCTGAATGTGAGCTCGGTCATATACGTTAGTGTGCTCCCTGGCTCTCATCCTTAGCGCCTTGCATTTTACCCATTCTTTACACACCCTCTTGCTTTTGTCTTTAATATACTCAAACTATATCGGAAAGGCTATCGCATGAGGTAAAAACCGTCCGAATCGCAGAGAAAATTCTCCGTTTAGTTGTTTTTGTTGATACTTATCAAAACAGACACCATTCCCCAAATCAGAACTTGTGACCAAGACAAGAAATGTACAGGTCGGCTGCAGAAATAAAAAAAGAAGCTGAATCGCTATGAGGCAGCTTTTTTAGTGTTTAGAAGGAAAGGTGATAGCTTGCACGCGGTGTGAGATGCCTCGGAGGAGTCAAGTTACGGCTGTCCGGCCTTGTCATCATCTTTCCTTTCTAATAGAGCGAGCCCGGATCTTTCATTTTCGTCTGACTTCATCGCGATTACTATCTTACACACATTTTGCATATATACAAAAAGGAATTATCTTTGTGAAAAATAAAAAATGAAAAGTTATGTTAGCAGACACCAACCAAATCATCAAAGATGCCGAAACGAAGATGTCGTCGGCGATTCGCTATTTAGACGATGAGCTGGCACGCATTCGCGCCGGCAAGGCAAGTCCGCGTATTCTGGACAATGTCAAAGTCTCTTATTACGGCAGCATGGCGCCGCTCGCTAATGTGTCGTCCATCACGACACCCGACGCCAAAACGATCATTATCACCCCGTGGGAAAAACAGATGTTGAAGGAGATTGAGAAGGCTATTCTTACGTCCGAAGTAGGCATTACGCCCGAGAACAACGGCGAAGTGATCCGCCTCGGCATCCCGCCGCTCACCGAAGAACGCCGCCGCTCACTCGCGAAGGGCGCCAAACAACATGCCGAAACGGCAAAGATCAGCATTCGTAATACGCGTAGGGATGTGATCGAGCACCTCAAGAAAGCCGTTAAAGAAGGAGTGCCCGAAGACGCGGGGAAAGACGCCGAAGCGACCGTGCAGAAGATTCACGATAAGTACATCAAGCAAGTGGACGAGCTGTACGCGGCGAAAGAAAAAGAAATCATGACCGTTTGATGCACGGCCTTGTCGTAAAGAATACCGGTAGTTGGTATACGGTGCATACCGACGACGGTCGGTCGGTCGATTGTAAGATTAAAGGCTCGTTCCGGCTGAAAGGCATTCGAAGTACGAATCCGATCACCATCGGCGACCGGGTCGAAATCGAAGAGAACCGCGAAGGCAGCGCATTTATTACGGCAATCGGCGACCGCCGAAACTATATGATCCGGCGGGCATCGAACCTGTCGAAGCAGTCGCATATTCTTGCGGCGAATATCGACTTGGCCTTGCTCGTCGTTACGATTCATTATCCGCAGACGACGACGACTTTTATCGATCGCTTCCTCGCCACCGCCGAGGCTTACGGGATTCCGGCTTTACTCGTCTTCAATAAAATAGACCGATATGACGCCGACGAGCTTGAATATCTGGAAGGGCTGATGACGCTTTATTGTATCATCGGATACGACTGCATGAAGCTTTGTGCTACGTCGGGCGAAGGAATCGACGCGCTGTCGGACAAGATCAGCAACAAGATTACGTTGCTGTCCGGCCATTCGGGCGTTGGGAAATCGACGATTATCAACAAGCTGTTGCCGCATGCCAAGCTCCGAACGAAAGATATCTCCGAATATCACAAAGCGGGTGTTCACACCACGACGTTCTCCGAAATGATTCCGCTACCGAACGGAGGGTATCTGATTGATACGCCCGGCATCAAAGGTTTCGGGACGATTGAGATGCAGGGGGTAGAAGTGGCGCATTATTTCCCCGAGATATTCAAACATTCGGCCGACTGCCGGTTTAGCAACTGCACGCATACGAATGAGCCGGGCTGCGCGGTGCGCGAGGCCGTCGAAGCGCATTACATCAGCCAGTCGCGCTATAAAAGTTACCTCAATATTCTCGAAGACAAGGACGGCACGAAGTACCGCGAGGCCTATTAAGCGTTGTTACTCAGACGGCCGGCAGACTCATGCCCGTAATCTTGCGATAGAGGTCGAGGGCGTAGACGTCCGTCATGCCTGAAATATAATCGAGCGAGCACTGTATCTTCCCGTACGTGGTAGGCGCTTTGATGTCGTACTGACCCGGCACGCGGCTGAGGAGTAATTGGCTGTACGCGTGTTCGGGATGGAGCACGGCGTCGATGACGGTTTCGAGCAGGTATCCGAAGATATGATAACCTGCCAGTTCCACGTCGACCACTTCGTTGGCGACGTAAATTTTCCGGTAAGCCATCTCCGAACACGCTTTATACGCCTGACGAGCCTGCTCGTTGATGCAGTCGATCAGCGGCGCATGGAAACTACCGTCGAGCAATCCTTCTTCGTTCTCGATAAATACCTGCGTGCACTCGTCGACCAGCAGTCCGATGATGCACGAACGGAGGTAGGCGATCTGCTCGTTCGTGTCGTCTACCATGGCCATCGTATGTTGAATATCATTCAGACGTTTTCCTTCGAAAAAGCCAAGCAGGAGCCCGATGGCCTCTTCGCTTGTCAGTAAACGTAGCTTGTGGGCGTCTTCGATATCCATGATCTGATAGCAAATATCGTCGGCGGCTTCGACCAGATAGACCAACGGATAACGGACATAGGCGTCGGAAGCGTCGGACTGTTTGGGAATGCCCAGCTCGTCGGCGATGCGGCAATACGTTTCTTCTTCGGTCTGGAAGAAACCGAATTTTTTCTTTGCGGAAGCGTGTGTCGAGGCGTAGGGATATTTGACGATGGAAGCGAGTGTGCTGTATGTTAGGGCAAACCCGCCTTTTCGACGCCCGATAAACTGGTGCGTAAGCAAACGTATGGCGTTGGCGTTACCTTCGAAGTGTACAAAGTCTTCCCATCGGCCGCCTTCGGAACGTACGCGGGCTTCGAGCTGCCGGCCCGCGCCTTCGGAGAAGAACGCCGAGATCGCCCGTTCTCCCGAATGCCCGAAGGGAGGATTCCCCATGTCGTGCGCCAGACAGGCTGCCGAGACGATCGAACCGATTTCTTGCAGGTTGGCGGCCTCGTCTCCGTATTTCTGCATCAGACGTGTCGCTACGTTCGTGCCGAGCGATCGCCCGACGCACGATACTTCTAAGCTATGCGTCAATCGGTTGTGCACAAAGATGCTGCCGGGCAAGGGGAAGACCTGCGTCTTGTTCTGCAACCGCCGAAAAGGGGAGGAGAAGATCAGTCGATCGTAATCGCGCTGAAAGTTTGTCCGTTCATGCTTTCGTTCGTGGTAAGCTTCGATGCCGAGGCGCTTACCGGATATTAACTCGTTCCACTGCATATTTGTTCTGGTTTAATCGCTCCGAAAGTTGTTTTTACTTCTTTGCTTCGAGCATGCAAAAATAACATAATCCGAACTATTTTCAGACAGATATTGTTCGGAAAACAATACTTTCGCACACGGGAAGGCTGAAAATGATATTCCGCTGTAAAGATTTTTTGGTAAAACAAAAAATACGTTCCCATCCATTTATCCCTGATTCCGCAATAGAACAAATCATAATGAATTTCATTCAGGTCTTCAGCCCTGCGAACAAGGCCCGGATGTTGATATACCCCACCCTTGCGGGATGGGGCTGAAATAATTCGGGCTTTCAGCCCTTATAAACCCCGCAGAGGTGGTGAGTTGTTGAATTGTTGAGATGTTTATTTGTTTAGTTATTGATTCGTTGATTTGTTGGCTCCGTTGATTGCTGAAAGAGCCCTGAAAGGGCGTAATAATTCAGCCCAATGCGAAGCGTTGGGGAAAAAGGCATTGTGTTTCGTCGGAAGGCTGTAAGCCTGACGTAGCCATTATTGTCGTACATTCGTTCGTCCATTATTCATGGTAAACGCCGAACTGTGTATCGCGTAATTTGGGTTAAATGATAGAAGCAGCTACCCTCCATCATCTGATGCAGAGGATAGCTGCTTTGGTTTTTACTTCAACCGGTACGTTACGCCTCCCATCAGCCAGAAGCCAGCCTGAGGCACGTTACCCACGTCGTAATACTGCGTATCGTAAAGATTGTTCAGATTCACATGCAAGTCGACGTTTCGAAGTTTATAGTTGAGTTTCAGGTCGAGTACCGAAAATGCCGGATAGGGATGCAGTCCCGCATCGGTGCCACCCTCAAACCGGCGGTAGTTTCCCATCCGTTTCTGAAGCCGGAAATGCCATGCGGCCGAAAAATTCCGGTACACCGGATGCCGTAATTGCACGGTCAGCTTGTCGCGCAAATAGTTCAGCAGATATTTTGACTCCAATCCTTTCGAATCGGCAGTCTGATTCATTCGCGCGTAGCTGATCGAAAGTTCCGAGTGTCCGAGCGTCGGCCATTGCTGTCCCGGTCGTAATGTGGCACCTATTTCCACGCCCTGCTTATCTACCTCCGTCAGGTTCCATGACGCCCATTTAGCGTCGCCCGATGTCCGTACCCAGTCAATCATATCGCGTCCCCACATCAGGAAGCCTTTTACGTAAGCGCTTACGAGCGGACGGTCGTACGTCACTCCCAAGTCGACCGACTCCGATCGTTCAGGTTTCAAGTGCTCATTGGCATGATGCGTCTCCTGCGTGTAATACAAATCGGTAAATGTCGGCATGCGGATCGACTGGCTCCATGTCGTGGCAATCTTCAGCCCTTCTGCCGGACGGTATGCCGCGCTGACCGAGGGATAGAAACGAATGGCATCCGTCAAGGTGTTGTAGTTTACCAATGCTCCTGCCGAAAGCGAGAAACGGCTTGTCGCATACGTGTGCTCGAGTGTTACGCTGCTCGTCGTGCGGTCGTCATATTTCGTATAATCTCCTTCCGGATGCGCACGTGGCTTGCCCAGCTTACTGCTGACGATGTCTTCGCGTCGCACTTCACCTCCTAATGTCGTCGTACCGATGCGCGAAATATATTGAAAAATCAGGTTGGCGCCATACGTGTCGCCGCGATGGAAATTACGTCCTTTAGGGGTATCTTTAATCAGGTCGAACTGGTCGTAATGGCGGCTCCAGTAGAGGATGGGAATTACGCGTAGCGTTTGACCAAAGGCACCTTTTAATGTTGCCATGTAAGCGCTTGTCCGTTCATATTGATTCGGGAACTTGGCCGAATAAAACGTATTGGCACCATAGTGTTTGTTGTTGTAGCCCAGTTGCATATCCAGATATGCGTTTTCGCGCGCCTTCCAGCGTGTTTGCCAGAGCAGGTTATACATCCGGTAGTCGCTGTGTGGAATATATCCGTCGGACGACTGGTAGCCTGCCGAAAGACTATTTCTCGTCCGCCCGATCTCGGATGCTCCGCGTACATCGCCTCGCCATAGGTTATGCATCCCTGCCTCCGCATTGGCATATACGCGTGCGTCGATTTCTTTCTTTGTGATGATATTGATCCCTCCGGAAAAAGCGCCTGAGCCGTAAATCAGTGCCGAAGGGCCGTGGATGATTTCAATACGTTCGATGTCGGAGAGATTGACCGGAAGGTCGAGGTTGTAATGTCCGGTGTGTGGATTGGTCAGGTTGATCCCGTTTAGTAGGATAGCGGTCTGATCGGCTGATCCGCCGCGGATGGAGATGTCGGCCTGAACGCCGTGCCCGCCTCGTTGAATCACGTCGATGTGAGCTGCATAGGCCAGTAGTTCCTGTAGACTTTGGACAGGCGCCTGTTCAATTTGCGCTCTCATGATGACCGTTACCAACCGTGCCGACTGTGCAAGAGGAGTCTCGACACGTGCGGCCGTCACCGTGACCTCATCTAGTTCTTCTTCCGGCATCTTGTCGGCCACTGTACCTGCTCCCTGCTGTGCCGATACCGGCGACAGATGTGCAAAAGCCAGCATACTGCTTGTCAGCACCCCGATGTTCACTACCTTGTGCATACTGTTAAATGCACTGTAAGCTCTCCGCACAAATCGTCTGAAACGGAAAGCTTGTTGATCATTCAATCGTTTTTTTGTTCTCATATGAATTATTTAATGTTAAAAAATGCGGGGCAAAGATACGGAAACCCTGATTACCTGCTTCTGGAATTATCAATTCTTAACGAACTCATTTCCCTTAAGTCCTCTTGTACGAACGAAAATATGTATATTTACGCCGTGAAAAAGATGTCGATCAGACTGTATAAGGAAGAAGAGGTAACGGAGCGTCTTCGCAATCGGGAGACCCAGCGGGATGCGTTTGCCGAGGTGGTTGAGGCATACGGCGAAAAGTTGTATTGGCAGATCCGTAAGATGGTGCTTTCGCACGAGGATGCCAATGATATTCTGCAAAATACCTTCCTGAAAGCATGGTCGAACCTTGACTATTTTCGGGGTGAAGCCAAGGTCTCGACTTGGTTGTATAAGATCGCCACGAACGAATGCATCACCTTTCTGAACCGACAACGAGCCAGTCGTAATATTTCGCTCGATGACACGGATGTCTTCTTACTGGAAACCCTCAAAAGCGATGACTATTTTGATGGGGATGAATTGGAACTGAAATTTCAGGAGGCGATTCTCCGACTGCCCGAAAAGCAGCGACTCGTTTTCACGATGAAGTACGGTACAGACATGAAATACGAGGAGATGTCCGAGGTGCTTGGTACCTCTGTCGGAGCGTTAAAAGCTTCTTACCATCATGCCGTCAAAAAAATTGAGGCGTTTTTAACAAAAGACGGTTAAACCTTCTCAATTTTAACACGTCAAAAGATACGCAATCCCTGATTAGACAGTTATGAAGATGCAGCAATTCAAGATAGAGGAGGAGAAGAAGAAAAATCCGTTTCGTGTGCCTGAAGGGTATATGGAAGGGCTGACGGATCAGATTATGGCCCGTCTACCGGAGCGTCCCCAACAGAAAGAGACCAAAGTCGTCTCGATGGCCGACAAGATGCGTCCGTGGCTTTATTTGGCGGCAAGTTTTATCGGATTGCTCATAATCTTCAAAGGGATATCGGGATATCGGGTGAAAAAAAATGATACGACTGATCCGTTGTTTGTGAAAACGGAAGTGCCCGAAGTTTCGTTGAATGCGATCTCTGACGAGGATCGGGAGTTTTTGGAATATTTGGAAGCCCAATATGAAGACGAGCTGTTTTTAGAAGAAATCGAAGCAATGGAGTAAAAATATGAAGAAGCGTATATTTTTTATATTGATTATGATCGCTGTAGCAGGTGCTTTTTCTACGGTTATAGCGCAGCATGACAAAGGGAAGTTTGATCGTGAGGCTTTTATGGCGAAACGAAATGCGTATATTACGACATCAGCCGGATTGACAGCCGATGAAGCCGCGGCTTTCATCCCGATCGAGAATGAAATGCAACGAAAGAAGTTCGAGATTGGACGGGATTGCCGGAAATTAGCGCGCAAGAGTCGTTCGAAAGAAGGGCTGACGGAAGAAGAGCAGCAGAAGCTGGTCGATTGCACGACCGAAACACGGTTGAAAGAAGCCGAACTGGAAAAAGAATACCACGAGAAATTCAAGCAGATACTGTCGGTGGAGAAGTTATATAAATATCAGGAAGCGGAAGCCCGGTTTATGCGTGAATTTATGCAGGAACGAGGACATGTGCATGGAGGACGGCATGGGGGAAAACCATAGAAACATTACGTTTCTCTCTGCTTTCGTAGCAGGCGTTTCATTCGTATCGTCAAGACGACGAATAAGGCAAGTCCCACGATAGAGCTGATGGCCAACATCCGAACTCTCTCGGGCGAAACATCCGGCGTAAGAGTGTTTTCCGATTTTCCGCCGCCGGATATGCCAATGATGGCAAACGCGTTGTTTATGATGTGGGCGAAGACAGGCATCCAGATGCTGCGACACCAGTAGATCAGATAACCAAGGTATGCACCAAGCAGCATACGTGGCAGAAATCCGTAAAACTGGAAATGGAGGGCGCTGAAGAGTGCGGCGACAATCCAGATTAGCACATGAGGATTGCTGATTTTCTTTCGCAGGAGAGAGAAGAGAGTCCCACGGAAAAAGAATTCTTCCGTTACGCTGGCTCCTACGGCCATCACCAATAGGCTGAATGGCAATAATGTGTTGGAGCCGGAAAGCATCTGCCGCACGAGGGCGTCGGCTGCTTGCTGTGTCTCGCGCATGCGGTTTTCGATGGGGGCAAGCGCATCAGGTAATTCCATCTGCGCGTTCAAGATGCTGATGAGCGAAACGAACGGTAACAAGAGCATGGTCATACCGCCCACCAGATACCAAATACGTATGTTGGGGATGCTTTTTATGTGCAGAAAACGACGGGGATCGTCGCTGCAAAGAAAGGCCGTAACAAGTGCCGGTATCAAGAAGGCTGTGACGGAGCCAACGAACTGCATCTCTAACAGGATGCCCGGCGGCAGATGTGTTTTGTCATCTTCTCCCATTATCAACAGGATACTTGCATAAAACAAGGAGGCAAGCAGATATCCGACCATCATGGTGATGAGCAACACACCGGCCTGAAATCCGGCCCCTCGATCGGCAAAAATCCCTTTCATCGATACAAAAGTATAAAAAAATAACTTCCGCCCCCGTCTTTTCGACGAGCAACGGAAGTTATCCATTCATTCGTTCAAAGAGGAGTAATAACTCAGACTCTCGGAAGCGCTTCTTTAACGACCATCTGACGGCCTTCAAATTCCGTCTCGTTCATCTCCGAGATTGCCCGCTGCGCATCAGCTGCATTCGGCATTTCGGCAAAAGCATAACCTTTCGATCGGCCTGTTTCACGGTCTTTGATTACCTTGACGGAATCTACCGCACCGTACTCTTCCAATCGTTGTTGTAACTCATTCTCCCGAACACGATAGTTCAGGTTTCCAATGTAAATGTTCATAAATATAAAATTAAAAATACTCGTCGTTACTAATGAAAAGTGTAAGAAAACCGGAAGTTCAAAACAATGAAAAATAAATCATCAGCAACTGACAGAGATAAAAACCGATTGTTAAGTACGTTCGAAAGTATAATCACTCCTTCCACGCCGCAAAGAAACAGATAAAATCGGAATAAACAAGTGTTTTATAGCGAAAATTATTGTTTATTGCATGTTTTATATTTGCGAGATTAAAATTATAAGTCTAATTTTGCACCCTGCATAAAAGAAAAAACAGATTTAAAAGGTTAAATATTAAACAGAACGGAATGAATGTTTCATTAAAAAGCAACGACTCCGTCAGTGGCGTTGTAACAGTAGCGATAGAAAAGAAAGATTACGAAGCGCAGATCGAGAAGAGCTTGCGTCAGTATCGTCAGAAAGCCAATATGCCGGGTTTCCGGAAAGGGATGGTCCCGTTGGGCATGATTAAAAAAATGTATGGCAAATACGTATTGGCCGAAGAAATTAACCGGATCGCTTCAGAGAGTCTGTTTAATTATATTCGTGAGAATAACATAGCCGTTCTCGGACAGCCTGTGCCATGCACCGATCATCCGACGATTGACTTCGAGACGCAGGAAAGCTTTGAGTTTCGGTTTGACATTGCATTGGCGCCTACGCTCGATATTAAATTGACGAAACGCGATAAGTTAACGCGGTATGAGGTAGAGGTGGACGATGTTTTGATAGATAAACAAGTTGACTCGTACCGGAGAAGTTTCGGCTCGTATGATAGTGTGGAGGATGTTGAGGAGACAGACCTTGTAAAAGGTACAGTGGTAGAGATGGAAGATGGCGAGCAATTGCCCGGCGGTATTTGGGTCGAAGAGGCCATGCTCATGCCGAAGTACATCAAAGATGAAGGAGAGCGCAATAAATTCCTTGGAGCTAAACTGAACGACAAGGTTGTTTTCAATCCGAACAAGGCATACGAAGGGGCCGAAGCAGAGATCGCATCCTTCTTGAAAGTGAAGAAAGAAGAAGTGGCGGGGATTACCCGCGATTTTCGTTTCGAGATCAAAGAAATCACACGTCATAAACCTTCCGACTTGAATCAGGAGCTGTTCGACAAGATTTTCGGCGAAGGTGTCGTAAAGAGTGAAGCTGAGTTTCGTGATCGGGTGAAAGAGTCATTGCAAGAGCAGTTCCGTCCGCAGAGCGATTATAAGTTTTTTGCCGATGTACGTGCTTTGATGTTGAAGAAGACGGCTGACGTAACCTTTGCCGACGATATCCTGAAGCGCTGGTTGCTCAAATCGGACGAGAAGAATACGCCGGAGATGGTAGAGAAGGATTATCCGCATGTGGTAGAAGATCTGAAAGCGCATCTGGCAAAAGAACAACTTGTACGCGCCCATGATATTAAAGTGGAGGACGCTGATATCGAGTCGCTCGCTAAACGGGTCGCTCAGGCGCAGTTTGCGCAGTACGGCATGCTCTCCGTGCCTGACGATGTGCTTGACAACTATGCCAAAGATATGATGAAGAAAGAAGAAACCGTAAGAAATCTGGTTGATCGTGTAATTGACGAGAAGCTTGCGGAATGGCTCAAAGAGCAGGTTAAGGTAGAGACGAAGACCGTCTCGCTCGACGAGTTTGAAAAACTGCTGACAGAAAAACAGAAATAAATAAAATAGAAAAAGACACGAATGGGAAACGAATTTAAGAAATATGCAACCAAGCATCTGGGGATGAGTACTACTGCGCTTGAGAGCTATATGAATATCTCGAGCAGCTATATCTCGCCTACTATCATCGAAGAGCGACAGTTGAACGTTGCTCAGATGGATGTTTTCTCACGTCTGATGATGGATCGTATCATTTTTCTGGGTACACAGATCGACGATTATACGGCTAACGTGATACAAGCCCAGTTGCTTTATTTGGACTCGAGCGATCCGGGCAAAGATATTTCGATTTATATCAATTCACCTGGTGGCTCGGTGTATGCCGGATTAGGGATTTATGATACGATGCAGTTTATCGGCAGTCAGGTGACAACGATCTGCACGGGGATTGCCGCATCGATGGCATCGGTGTTGCTCGTAGCCGGTGCGAAAGGGAAACGTTATTGTCTGCCACACTCGCGCGTGCTGATTCATCAACCGCTCAGTGGAGTCCAGGGACAAGCTTCGGACATGGAGATCGCCGTTCGTGAAGTCTTGAGGGTAAAAGATGAGCTCTATCGCATCATCTCCGAACATTCGGGTAAACCATACGACGTGATTTCCCGCGATAGTGATCGTGATTACTGGATGAACGCGCAGGAAGCGCAGGAGTACGGCATGGTTGACGAAATTATGACGCGTAAATAAACAACGGAAAAGCAATATGGCAAAGACAATAGACGGCTCTTGTTCTTTCTGCGGGAAAAGCCGCAGAGACGCTACGTTGTTGATTACCGGTCTGACCGGCGCAATCTGCGACGACTGCGTTATGCAGGCATACGACATTGTACGCGAAGCAAAACCGAAAAGTCAAGGGTTTATGCCTAAAGGAGAGGAGGTGCCTAAACCTCAGGAACTAAAAGCGTTCCTCGATCAATATGTAATCGGTCAGGATCCGGCCAAACGTTACCTTTCGGTGGCTGTCTATAACCATTATAAGCGACTGATGCAGAAAGTGACTCCGGACGATGTGGAGATTGAAAAATCGAATATCATCATGGTGGGTGCGACAGGAACGGGAAAAACATTGCTGGCACGTACGGTCGCTCGCAAACTGCATGTGCCGTTTTGTATTGTCGATGCCACTGTCCTCACCGAAGCCGGCTATGTCGGAGAGGATATCGAAAGTATCCTGACGCGTCTGTTGCAGGCGGCCGACTATAATGTAGAGGCGGCTCAACGTGGAATTGTCTTTATCGACGAGATTGACAAGATTGCCCGCAAGAGCGACAACCCGTCGATTACACGCGATGTCAGCGGCGAAGGGGTACAGCAAGGCTTGCTGAAACTGCTGGAAGGATCGATTGTGAATGTCCCGCCGCAGGGAGGACGCAAGCATCCCGAACAGCGCATGATTGCCGTAGATACCCGCAATATCCTGTTTATTTGCGGAGGAGCTTTCGACGGTATCGAAAAAAAGATCGCACAGCGGCTTAATACACGTGTGGTTGGCTACGCAGCCAGCAGAGAAACGGCAGTCGTTGACCGGAACAATTTGATGCAATATATCACCCCAACCGACTTGAAATCGTTCGGCATGATTCCGGAAATTATCGGTCGTCTGCCGATCCTGACGTATTTGGAGCCATTAGACCGGTCGGCTCTGCGACAGATTTTAACCGAACCGAAGAACTCTATCATCAAGCAGTATGTTAAACTGTTCGAAATGGACGGTATCAAACTCTCCTTTGATGAGGCAGTCTATGAATATGTGGTCGATAAAGCCATTGAATTTAAACTGGGGGCACGTGGTCTGCGTTCCATCGTGGAAGCTATCATGATGGATGCCATGTATCAAATGCCTTCCCAGAACAGGAAGAAACTGGCTGTCTCTTTGAATTATGCGAAAGAGCAGTTCGAAAAGACAGATGTCAGCCGTTTGCAAAGGGCATAAAGCTATCGGAATATCGTACAAAAGTAAATATGGCAAAGAAAAAAGACATCACGGAGGACGAATCGAAAGTAAAAAAGAAAAAAACGTCGGCAGAGAAAAGTAAATCTGTAGAGAAGAAGACATCGGCGGCCAAGTCGGACAAAAAAAAGTCGGGCGAAGCGGCTGTGCGAACTACTAAAAAAGTCTCTACGGCTCGGACGAAGAAAAATCTTGCTGGTGTTGATTTAGCGGAGGCGCTGCAATTTCATTTCGGATTCTCTTCGTTTAAAGGCAACCAGAAAGAAATTATCGAAAATGTATTAGCCGGAAAAGATACATTTGTGCTGATGCCGACCGGTGGTGGAAAGTCGCTTTGCTATCAGTTGCCGTCGCTGATTATGGAAGGGACGGCCTTAGTGATCTCGCCTCTGATCGCTTTGATGAAGAATCAGGTGGATGCCATGCGCAACTTCAGCGAGGAAGACGGAGTAGCTCATTTTATCAATTCTTCCTTGAATCGCGCAGCCATCGAACAGGTCAAGCAGGATATTTTGTCCGGTAAGACGAAGTTGCTCTATGTAGCCCCCGAATCGCTGACCAAAGAAGAAAATATCGGATTTTTGCGTCAAGTTAAAATATCATTTTATGCGGTAGACGAAGCGCATTGTATTTCGGAGTGGGGACATGATTTTCGTCCGGAATACCGTCGGATTCGTCCCATTATCAATGAGATCGGGAAGCGTCCTTTGATTGCACTGACAGCTACGGCTACTCCGAAAGTGCAACACGATATCCAGAAGAACCTCGGGATGACGGAGGCGAAGGTGTTCAAATCCTCATTTAACCGGGCTAATCTGTACTACGAAGTACGTCCGAAAGGGAAGGATATCGATCGCGAAATCATCAAATACATCAAGGCGAACGAAGGCAAATCCGGTATTATCTACTGCCTGAGTCGTAAAAAAGTCGAAGAGTTTGCCGATATCCTGTGTGCAAACGGCATCAAAGCCCTTCCTTATCATGCCGGTATGGATTCGCAGCAACGCTCGGCCAATCAGGATGCTTTTCTGATGGAAGAAACGGACGTGATTGTGGCTACGATCGCTTTCGGTATGGGAATCGATAAGCCCGATGTGCGCTATGTGATACACTACGATATCCCGAAGAGCCTCGAAGGGTATTATCAGGAAACGGGACGTGCCGGTCGTGACGGAGGTGAGGGACAATGTGTCGCTTTTTATGCGAACAAAGACTTGCAGAAGTTAGAAAAATTCTTGCAAGGCAAGCCGATCGTAGAACAGGAGATCGGCAAGCAGTTATTGCTCGAAACGGCAGCTTATGCCGAAACGGCTGTATGCCGTCGTAAAGTATTGTTACATTATTTTGGAGAAGAATATATGGAAGAAAATTGCGGTTGCTGCGATAATTGTCTCGATCCGAAAACACTGATGGAGGCCAAAGAATTATTGCTCACCGTTCTGGAAGCTGTCGATTCGTTAAAAGAAAAATATAAGACGGATTATGTGATCAGCTTCTTGTTGGGGAATGAGACGGCGGATATTTTGTCGTATAAACAAAACGAGCTGGAGTTGTTCGGTGCCGGTCAGGATGAAGACGAAAAGACATGGAATGCCGTAATCCGTCAAGCTCAGATTGCCGGTTATCTTGCCAAAGATATCGAGAATTACGGACTGCTGAAGATTACACCACAAGGAAGAGGCTATATGAAACATCCTGTTTCGTTTAAGATCGTTAAAGACAATGAATTTGAAGAAGACGATACTCCGGAAACCGCTCTGCGCGGGGGAGGGTCGAGTGCCGTAGACCCGGCCTTGTTCTCGATCATGAAAGATTTGCGAAAAAAATTATCGAAGCAGTTGGATGTGCCTCCGTTCGTCATCTTTCAGGATCCGTCATTGGAAGCGATGGCGACGACTTATCCCGTTACGTTAGATGAATTGCAGAATATTCCGGGTGTAGGTGCCGGAAAAGCGAAACGGTACGGGACGGAATTTGTAGCACTCATCAAAAAGTACGTCGACGAGAATGAGATTGAACGTCCCGAAGACATGCGCGTGCGCACGGTTGCGAATAAGTCGAAGCTAAAAGTCTGGATTGTTCAGAGTATCGACCGGAAGGTCGCTCTTGATGATATTGCCGTCTCGAAAGGATTGGAATTCAATGAACTGTTGGATGAAATCGAATCGATTGTATATTCGGGTACACGGATCAATATCGACTATTTTATCGATGAAGCGATGGACGAGGATCATATTGATGAAATCTACGAGTATTTCAAAGAGGCGAATACCGATGATCTGGAAGAAGCGATCGAAGAGTTGGGAAGCGATTATACGGAAGAGGAGATTCGCCTGATCCGTATTAAATTCCTTTCCGAAATGGCCAATTAAAACATGACAACAAACATCATAAAATAAAGAAAAGGTAATGAAGAAGATTATTTTATGTACCGCGTTAGCCGCGGCGATATGTATGCCGACATTTGCGCAGAAAAAAGCGGCTGAAGATCCTACCGTGATGACGATCGCAGGAAAAGACATTCCATTATCGGAATTCCTTTTTATCGCACAGAAAGACAGTGGGGTAGATTTGACGAATAAAAAATCTCTGGAAAACTATGTGACGTTATTTAAGAACTTCAAGCTGAAAGTGGCGGATGCTGAGGCAGCGGGCATAGACCAAACGAGAGCCTTTCAGGAAGAGTTGACAAATTATGAATCACAGTTACGGGCCAGTTTCCTCTCGGATAAACCCGGTGAGGCTTTAGCGATTCGCCAGATATATAACAGGAGTAAAGAGATTCCGACCCTTACACATATTTTCTTTCCGTTGCCAGGACAGACGGTATCCAAAGATACGGTGCCGGTTTATCAACGAGCAAAAGCAGCGTATGACCGTATTCGTAACGGAGAAGATTTCGATAAAGTAGGAAAAGAATTAATTGAAGCCCCCAACAAGGATTCGGTTGTTTACGAACAAATCGAATATCTCTTTCCGCTGCAAACGATGAAAGCATTCGAAAACGCTGTATTCCGTATGAATGTAGGAGATATCTCTGAACCCGTGCGTACGCCGTTAGGCTTCCATATTATCCGTATCGACCGGAAGATTCCGAATCCGGGTAAAGTCCGTGTGGCACATATCTTAGTCGGTCCCGATCAACTAACAGGCGAAGCATTCGACACTCTCGTTTACGCTCAAAAGGCCAAAGAGGTTTACGAGAAAGCGAAGAGCGGAGAGAAGTTTGAGGATTTGGTTTTTACTTATTCCATTGACGGAAGAACGCATGCTACGGGAGGGGCCATACCTTACTTCGGATTGGGTGAAATGGTTAAACCTTTTGAGCAAGCCGCGTTTGCGTTGAAGGAAGTCAACGATATCTCCGAGCCGGTTAAAACGCGTTACGGTTATCATATCATTAAGTTGCTGGGCAAGAAACCTCAAGCGCCTTATGAAGAAGTGCAAGAGGCATATTATACGACGATGAGACGGGGCGATTACAACTTTGAACTCTTTTACAGCTATGACGAGCGCGAAAAGAAGAAGTTGGGTTATAAACTGAATCAGGAAGCATACGACGAACTGCAACGTTTGTGCGATGACTATTTCCCTACCGATACAGCGTTTTATAACCGTGCCAGCAAAATGGACAAAGTGCTGATGCACATGAATAATATGGATTTCCCGCAAAAGGAGTTCGCCGAATATCTTCGTCGTTACCCGTTCTCTACGAAAACGTATTCGGGCGATTTTATGAACGAGGTATACCGTCTTTTTGTTCGTGATATCATCAACGAGTTGGGACGGAGAAGCCTGAACGGAGATCATCCGGAATTTCAACAGCTGTTGAAAGAGTATCGTGACGGCATTCTGCTGTTTGAAATCAGTAACGAGCGGGTTTGGAGCAAACCGATTGAAGAGCAGGCTCGCCTCGAAGAAGAATGGATCAAAGAGCTGAACGGTAAATATGACGTGAAAATCAATTGGAAGGTGTTGAAAAACCTGAAAAAGTATATTCCGTAATCTTTGGGGAAGGAGGCTGTGCGATGAAACGAAAGATGTTGTACCTGTGGTGTCTGTGGGCCGGAGTTTATATCCTCGGGGCCTGTCGTCCTTCGGGCATGAGGGAAGATGCAGACATCCTCGTACAAGTAGATGGACTTTCGTTGACCCGCAGTGAAGTAGAGAAGATCATCCCGCTGGGGAGCACGCCGGCCGACAGTTTACTGATGGCCGAAAACTACATCAAGAAGTGGATCACGGACATATTGATTTACGAAGTCGCCGAAGACAATTTGGGCAGAGACGAGGCGGAAGTGAATCGCCTCGTCGAAGAATATCGTCGGGCATTACTTCGGCATCGTTATCTCGAAGGGATGATACATACGAAACTCTCTGCCGAAATTCAAGAGAGCGACAAACGAATGTATTACGACGAGAACGCCCGGAAATTCACCTTGGATAAACATTTGATCAAAGGACTTTTTATCAAGGTACCGGTCGATGCGCCCGGCTTGGAAAACGTACGAAAATGGTATAAGTCGGAGAAATTGGACGCCGTTGAGAATATCGAGAAATACAGCATCCAAAATGCTTCTATTTATGACTATTTTTACGACCATTGGGTCGACTTGGATGAAGCGCTGGCTAAAATACCGGCTCGCATATCGGATAAGACACAGTTCCTAAAAACAAACCGATCCTTTGAATTTACCGACAGCACATATTGTTATTTCCTCAATATATCCGAATATCTGCTGGCGGGTCATGTGGCACCGTATGAATATGCGCAACCTCAGATCGAAGAGGTGATGATCAACAAACGCAAAGTCGAATTTCTACGGAATTTCGAAGAAGAGCTTTACCGTGATGCCGTACGAAAAGGAGACGTCATCTTTTATAACGCAAAACCATAAAATACAGAGTAAGATGAAAAAAAGTTGGATATGCTTCTTGTTGGCCTGTCATTTGGGCATGGCTTACGGACAGAAGAACGTGATAGATGAGATTGTCTGGGTGGTGGGCGACGAGGCCATACTCCTTTCGGACGTAGAGTCTCAGCGGCTGTATATGCAGAACGAAGGACAACGCTTCGACGGCGATCCTTACTGTATTATCCCGGAACAGATTGCGATCCAGAAGCTCTATTTGAATCAGGCCAAAATAGACAGTGTGGATGTGAGCGAGAGTCAGGTGATCCGTGCCGTCGACCAGTGGGTCAACATGGCCATCAATCAGATTGGGCAGGAGAAGTTGGAGGAGTACTTCAACAAGAAGCTGTCGCAAATCAAGGAAGAGCGGAAGGCGATGATACGGGAGCAGCAGATTGTGCAGGAGATGCAAAAGAAACTGGTCGGAAGAATCAAACTCACTCCATCGGATGTGCGCCGTTATTTTCAGCATATCCCGGAAGACAGTCTGCCGATGATCCCCACGACCGTCGAAGTACAGATTATCACGATGGAGCCTAAAATACCTTTCGAAGAAACGGATGCCATCAAGGCACGTTTGCGCGAATTCACCGAGCAGGTCAACAACGGAAAGATGGAATTTTCGACGTTGGCGCGTCTGTATTCCGAAGACCCCGGATCGGCTTCCCGCGGGGGCGAGATGGGTTTTCTGGGCAAGACAAGCCTGCTGCCCGAATTTGCTAACGTGGCATTTAACCTCTCCGATCCGAAGCGTGTTTCGAACATTGTTGAAACAGAATACGGCTATCATATCATCCAGCTGATCGAGAAACGAGGCGACCGTATCAATTGCCGGCATATTCTGCTGCGCCCGAGGGTATCGGACAAGGAGTTGAACGAAGCAACCGCCCGTATGGATTCGCTTTATACCGACATCCAGAGCAATAAGCTGACGTTCGAAGAGGCGGCCACGTATCTTTCGTTCGACAAGGACACCCGTAACAACAAAGGTTTGATGGTGAACCAGAATTATGAGAGCAGTCATTCCGGAACCCCGAAATTCGAGATGCAGGAGTTGCCGCAGGACGTCAGCAAGGTGGTCTATGGAATGAAGGTGGGAGAAATCTCCAAACCTTTCCGGATGCTTACGGACAAACAGAAAGAGGTGATTGCCATCGTTAAGCTCAAATCGCGTACCGAGAGTCATCGCGCCAACATCACCGACGATTATCAGGTATTGAAAACGCTCGTCGAAAACCGTAAGCGTGAAGACTTGCTGAAAGACTGGATCATCAAGCAACAGAAGACCACATACGTGCGGATTGCCGAAGGATGGCGTAACTGCGACTTCCGTTATCCGGGCTGGATTAAAGAATGAAGACCGCCGGCAGATACCTCTTGCTGAATTCTCTGTTGCTTTTCTGTCTTTTGCTTGCCGCGCAGCAACCGGAGAAGTCCGTTCCGAAAAAAACGAAAGTTTATCTGGAACATGCCGATGTGCAGTTGTTCGACAAAGAGGTGAACGCCGACCGGCAGGTCTTGAGCGGTAATGTCAGTTTTCGTCATGACAGTTCGTATATGTATTGCGACAGCGCTTACTTCTACGAGCAAAGCAGTTCGTTGGAAGCGTTCGGGTCGGTACGGATGGAACAGGGCGATACGCTGTTCGTGTACGGAGATTACCTTTTTTACGACGGGAATATACAATTGGCCAAGATGCGCGAAAACGTGCGCATGGAAAATGTTCAGGCCGACAGCTCGGTCGTAACGCTTTTTACCGACAGCCTGAACTACGACCGCGCCGCCAATATCGGTTATTATTTCGAGGGCGGAACGATTGTAGACGCTCAGAACGAATTGTCCTCTTTCTACGGACAATATTCTCCGGGCACGAAGATCGCTGTCTTTAACGATAGCGTGCGACTTCAGAACGAAAAGTTTACGTTATATTCCGACACCTTGCAATACAGCACGGAAACGAAGATCGCGACGATTCTGGGGCCGTCGGTTATCGTGTCGGACAGCGGCAATATCTACACTTCGAAAGGCTGGTACAACACGGTCGAGAATACCGCGCTGCTTTTAGACCGTTCGCAAATCGTCTCCGGTAATCGTCTGCTGACGGGCGACTCAATCTCCTATAAGCGGGAGGTCGGCTTCGGCGAGGCGTTCGGCAATATCTTCCTGCAGGACACGGCGCAGAAAATTATTTTCGAAGGGCAGTACGGATTTTACGACGAGAAGAACGAATACGCGTTCGCGACCGACAGCGCCCGCTGCCTCGAATATTCGCAGGGCGATACGTTGTATATGCACGCCGATACGTTCGAAATGATGACGGTCGATTCAACGGCGCGCATCGTCAAGGCGTATCACGGCGTGCGTTTCTTCCGTGTCGATTTGCAGGGAGTCTGCGACTCGATGCAGTTCAGCACGAAAGATTCGGTGTTATATATGTACACCGACCCCGTACTGTGGAGCGGAGAGTATCAGTTGTATGGCGATACGATTGCCGTGTATATGAAAGACACGACGGTCGACTATGTGCATGTGATCCGTTTCGCGTTTTCGATTCAGCAACTCGATTCCTCGTATTACAATCAATTGAAGGGGAGTGACCTGAAAGCCTTCTTCGAGGGCCGGTCGGTCCGTAAGATTCATATCGACGGCAATGCCGAGTCGATTTTCTATCCGTTGGAAAAAGACGGGAGCATGGTGGGGATGAACGAGACGAAGAGCAGTTACATGACCATCTGGCTGAAAGAAAACAAAATCGACAAGCTCCTTATCTGGCCGTCGCCACAAGGAAGCTTGACGCCTATCCCGCAGCTCAACTCCGAGCAGAAAACGCTCAAAGATTTTTATTGGTACGACTATATGCGTCCTCTCGATAAAGACGACATTTACAAGCCGATACGAAGAAAAACGCAGGACATACCGAAACGAAGCGATAAATTTCGTAATTTAGCACCCGAATAAAATCGATAGGGACAATCATGGGAATGTTTTCTTTTTATAACGTGCGCAAGCCTCGGCAGTTCGAGCACAAACCGATTTATTGGGATCCCCGTAAGGAGAATCTCGAGAAGCGAATTCATCGGGTAAAAATGGAAATGGGCGTCGAAGAAACCGATTACGAGCAATACAAAGAGGCCATCAGGGGCAGTTTCGTCGAAGGAACGACGCACCTGAAGAGAAGCAAAGCAAAAGGCGACGACGTGCGCGACCGCATCTACAAGAATATGCGTTTACTGCTTATCCTCGCCATTCTCGCCGTCATTTACTGGTTCTTCTACATTCGTTAATGAGCGACATCATTCATTTATTACCCGACCACATTGCCAACCAGATCGCAGCCGGCGAAGTCATTCAGCGGCCTGCCTCGGTCGTAAAAGAATTGATGGAGAACGCCGTCGACGCGGAAGCGACGGAGATCACCGTCCATGTCAAGGACGCGGGACGCACGCTCGTACAGGTGGTAGACAACGGCAAAGGTATGTCGGAGACCGATGCCCGCATGGCATTCGAGCGTCACGCTACCTCGAAGATTTCGGATGCGAAAGACCTCTATGCTTTGCGCACGATGGGTTTTCGCGGCGAGGCGCTGGCTTCGATTGCGGCGGTGGCGCAAGTCGAGCTGCGCACGCGGGCAAGAGGCGCCGAGCTGGGGACGAAGCTCTCGATTTCCGGCTCCGTGCTCGAATCGATCGAAGCCGATGCCTGCATCGAAGGAGCGATTTTCTCGATTAAAAACCTGTTCTACAATGTGCCCGTGCGCCGTAAGTTTCTCAAATCGAACGAAACGGAATTTCGCAACATCATGACCGAGTTCGAGCGGGTCGCACTCGTACATCCGCAGATTGCTTTCAAGCTCTATCACAACGATGCGGAGGTGATGAACTTGCCGGCATCGGCGCTGCGCCAACGCATCGTGAACGTATTCGGAAAAAGTTTCCATCAAAAACTCCTCCCGCTCGAAAGCGCGACTTCGCTCGTGAAAATCGAAGGATTCATCGGACGGACGGATACCGTGCGTCGGCGCGGGTATCAGAACTATTTCTTCGTCAACGGACGATATATGCGGCATCCGTATTTCCACAAAGCCGTCATGCACGCTTACGAGCCGTTGATACCGGCGGGCGAATGGCCGGATTATTTTATTTATATGACGTTAGACCCGTCCGAAATCGACGTGAATATCCATCCTACCAAAACGGAAATCAAGTTCGAGAACGAACAGCCCATTTGGCAGATTCTTTCGTCGGCCGTGCGCGAAGCGCTGGGCAAATCGAATTCCGTGCCGAGCATCGACTTCGATACCGAAGGCGCGATCGATATTCCGGTATATAATCCTTCGACGCAGGGAAGTATCCGCCCCCCCGTCGTGCAGGTCGATACGAAATACAATCCGTTTCAGACGTCGCATCGGCCGTCTTATCCCGAACGAAATTGGGAAATGCTGTATCAGGATTTCGAAAAAGGACGCAGAGACCCTTCGGAAGAGAGCGGACTGACGGCCGATATTCCTTCGTGCGAGCCGAAGTCGGAAACGCTCTTCCCCGACGTTTCCTCTCCCTGCTTCCAGTATAAGAACCGTTATATCATCACTTCGCTGAAATCGGGGCTGGTACTGATCGACCAACATCGGGCGCATGTGCGGATTCTGTACAATCAATACATCCGCAACGTCAGACAGCAGAAAGCGGCCTCACAGCAGATGCTCTTCCCCGAGCTTGTCGAGCTTACACCCGCCGAAGCCGCTTTGGTTCCGAGCTTGATGGACGACTTGCGCCGGCTGGGCTTCGACCTTAATCCGATGGGCAACAACAGTTACTCGATCACGGCGCTTCCGGCCGGAGTGGAAGAGAACAATCCCGCCGAACTGCTCAAAGACCTCGTCCATTGTGCGGCCGAATTGTGCGGCGCGATCGGCGACGAGATGGCCGAAGCTCTTGCGCTCTCGCTGGCTCAGTCGGCCGCCATACGTCCGGGTAAACCGCTCACCGTCGAAGAAATGGAAGCGATGATGGCCGCCCTGTTCTCGTCCGAATCGAACCGCCTCACGCCCGATGGAAAACCGATCCTCTTTATCCTCACGGACGACGAACTTGCCTCGCGCTTCAGGAGCTGACTGTGCAAAGACGCTCAATCCCTCGCGCGAATCGATGAAAAACGCCTTGCGGCAAATGAATCACACTTGTGATTTGTTAGAAACAATTTGTGGGAGATCAATCACACTTGTGATTTGTTACAATCAATTTGTAGGAGATAAATCACACTTGTGATTTATTAGAAACAATTTGCGGGGGATAAATCACACTTGTGATTTATTAGAAACAATTTGCAGGAGATCAATCACACTTGTGATTTGTTAGAAACAATTTGCGGGAGATGAATCACAACTGAGATTGATTATAATCAACGATACGGGGAATAAAAATGGATAGAGATTGATAAACGCCAAAAATAATTTAGCGATCAGTCGGTCATCCGTCACTTTTCACTATTCGTTTTTCACTTTTCACTATTCACTTTTCACTATTCGTTTTTCACTTTTCACTATTCACTATTCGTTTTTCCACTTTTCACGATCAAGTTTCGTTTGCATTCGGATAAATAATCAAACCAAAAACCATTGTTATATCAGGCTTTCAGCCCTCTGCCGAGGGTGCTGTTTTTTCCCAACGCTGCGCATTGGGCTGAATTAACGCGCCCTTTCAGGGCTCTTTCAGCGGTCAGCGTAAATTAATTGTCAATTGTCATTTGTCAATGGTTATTCTTTACTACTCTGACTACCTTTAACTACTTTGCTACTTGACTACTTTGCTCCACTTTTCACTCTTCGTTTTTCACTTTTCACTTACTTGTGTTCGTAATTTGTCATTCGTGATTCTTCATTCTCTTGTCATTTTAACATTTCGCGATGCCACGTTTTTGCTCTTTTTTGCATCATATAGGGCAGGTAACACAAAGAATAGCCGGAACACGAAACGAAATATTAACATTTAAAATCGGAAGAATATGAGACAGAAAAGGATTGTATGGATGAGTACCCTGCTTCTGCTGTTAGGCGTAGCGGGGTGTGAGAAAGAGACCGGTACATCAACCGATCAACGGCAAATCGGGGATGTGGTCGAGGTCTTCGAATTGGCGTATGGTCAATCTAAAGAGATCACTTATGGTGGGAAAGAAAAGTTTACCCTGTCTCTTCAAGATATTAAGGACCATGTTACGGTGAATTGCGCATTAGCTGATTTTAAGAATCGCGAAGAATACGCGTCCGTCAAAATCGATGCTTATCTGCAAATAAACAATGAGAAAAAACGGATCGAAGTTTCTTCCAAACCTTGCGGGGCATTACCCTACGCGGGAAAAGGAGACGAGGTAAAAGATATGACTCGCTTAATCGAAGAAATCAACGCCGCTCCGGCCAATGCCAAAGATCGTTCCTATTACTCTGATCGCTTCCGGAGTCTTTTTGGTGAAGGTACACCGATAAAGCAAGGAGCTTTCAGAATCTTTATCGGTAAGGCTTCCCTCTGTAAATATGCATCGCCCGAAGCTCGTGTGGAAGATTATAAACTGGTCTTTATTTTAACTTCAAACAGTAAATGACAGTAGGAGCAGGGTGTAAAGTCTATGGACAAGCGCTTTGCTTCTGTTGTTAGGCGTAGCGGGGTGTGAGAAAGAGACAGGTACATCAACCGATCAACGGCAGATCGGGGATGTGGTCGAGGTCTTCGAACTAGCGTATGGTTAATCTAAAGAGATCACTTATGGAGGGAAAGAAAAGTTAACCCTGTCTCTTCAAGATATTAAGGACCATGTTACGGTGGATTGTGCATTAGCTGATTTTAGGAGTCACAAATAATATGCGTCCGAGGAGAGGCGGATTTCTATACTCATCGTTGCTTGCGTTTTGTTTGGAGACAAGGAAACAACGATACAGGGCTGATTCCGGAAGGTAGAATCAGCCCTTATTTTTATCTTGCGAAAAAAGTTTTATCGGACAACGATGAATTTTTGTCTAAACAATCAAATCAACCAACAACTAAACGCCCGAAATGGCTTCATCATTCACTTTTAAAGATGATCTTCGAAATACCGTGTTATCTTTTCGTAAAGATGCGGGCGGTCTTTGCCGATGACATTGTGCGGATGACCGGGGTAGACGAAGTAGTCGGGGAATGTGCCGGCATCGATGCAGGCTTTCAGAAAGAGCTGGCTATGTTGCCAAACGACAACCGGGTCGGTGGTGCCGTGAATAAGCAGCAGACGTCCTTTTAAGTTACCGGCTTTGCGTAGCAGGTTCGCCTTCTCATATCCTTCGGGATTCTCTTTCGGATGATCCATATACCGCTCACCGTACATGATTTCGTAGCGGTGCCAGTCGATCACCGGGCCTCCGGCTACACCTGCTTTGAACACGTCGGGATGCGTCAGCATCAGGTTGGTCGTCATGAATCCGCCGTAGCTCCAGCCGTGTACACCGAGACGTTCGCGGTCTACATAGGGTAACGATCGGAGCAGTTCGACCCCTTTCATCTGGTCGGCCATTTCCGCTTCGCCGAGGTTCCGGTGAATGACGCTCTCGAACTCGAAGCCGCGATTTGCCGATCCGCGTCCGTCGATCGTCAGCATCACGTATCCTTGGCGTGCCATATAAAGATCCCAACCGCCGACGCCGTTCATCCATCCGCCGGTGACGAGCTGCGCGTGAGGGCCTCCGTAGACGTAGATAATGGCCGGGTGCTTCTTCGTCTCGTCCATGCCCGGAGGCGTTACGAGGCGATAATGCAGCGGCGTCTTACCATCGGCCGCCGTGAGCGTGCCGGTGCGGATCGTCGGCATGTCGTAGCTTGCGAAAGGATTTTTGGCTGACAGGAGGGATTTCACTGTCCGTCGGTCATTGACGCGCACGAGGTCGATGTCGCGCGGTATCTCCGGCGACGAAACCCGGTCGATCAGGTAAGTATATGTCGCGTTGGCTGAAACACTGTGCATGCCTTTCTTTTCGGTCAGGCAATCACGTTTGCCGGTTTTCACGTGCAGTCGCCACGCGTAGGTTTCAAGCGCGCTGCCGTCTTCCTGCGAATGAGCATCGCGCGGTGCCGTGGCGGTAAAGAACAGATTCTCTCCCTTGGCATCGAAACCGAGGACTTCTTTCACGAGCCATCGTCCCGACGTCAGTTGTTTGAGCAGTTTACCGTCGGTATCGTAGAGATAGAGGTGATTAAATCCGTCGCGCTGACTTTGCCAGACGAACTGACGCGGGTTGCCGGGACGAAAGAGCACCGGCGCTTGCGGCTCGACGTAACGTGCGTTCGTTTCGACAAAAAGCTCCGCCTCACGTTGTCCGGTATGGGCGTCGTAGCGCACCAGTCGGCAGGTATCTTGTCCGCGGTTCAGTTCGGCCAGATAAATGCTTTTCGCGTCGGGACTCCAGGCGATGTTTGTCAAGAATTTCTCTTTCGGCAAACCTGTTTTCAGCCAAACGGTTTGTTTCGTGGAGAGATGATAGACGCCGACCGTCACTTCGTGGCTCTTCATCCCGGCCATCGGATATTTGAACGGTTCGGCCCGGGCGATGCGTGCATCGACATGTACGATCGGATAATCCGCGACCATGGTTTCGTCCATCCGGTAGAAAGCCAACGCCGTACCTTCGGGCGACCAGAAGAGCCCTTTGTAAATACCGAACTCGTTTTGGTGCACGGCTGTACCGCAGACAATGCCTTTATCCGTCTCATTCGTCACCGTCTCGGTCGTACCGTCGGGCGAAAGAATGCAGATATTATTTTCGCGTGTGAACGCGATACGTCCGTTCGCCTTGTCATATTCCCAACGGCTGCCTGTCGGATCCGGTTTATACTTCGCTACGATGTCTCCTTTTCGCAGGTCGTAATGCACCCGATTCCCTTTGTACTGGAAAGCGATCACGGGCACGGAAGCATCCGGCACGAAGAACGCCGGCATGGACGAAATCTCGGGCAGACCGGCTGCAATGAGCCGGTCGCTTAGGGCGGCACGTGTGAAAGCGACTTGCTCCGAGCCGTCTGTCGGTTTTGCCATCAGCAGGCTGTCCCCTTTTACATACGTATAAAAATCACCGCACCATTGAAGTTGCCGGATGTTTTTCGGCACGAATCGATGGTTGTTTCTACCCCCCGGTATCAGGTCTTGAAATGTTAATGTTTTTTCCTGTGCGCTCATTTGCGTTGCGAGTAATGCGAGACAAAGCAATACGTAAATCTTTTTCATCGGTTTGTTTTTTCTGATTGAGTTCATGTCGTTCGTCTTTTTTCTGACGTCGCTGTACGGTTTTTACGGCTCCGAGATATTTCGGTAGCCCTTCGGGTAACTGCCCGAAGGCCGTTTCACTTTGTTTTCACCTTTCGGGTAACCGCCCGAAGGCTGTTTCAGTTTGTTTTCTCCCTTCGGGTAACTGCCCGAAGACCGTTTCCATTTGTTTTCTGCTTTCGGGTAATCGCCCGAAGGCCGTTTCACTTTGTTTTCACCTTTCGGGTAATTGCCCGAAGCCATTTCCTTTCGGTTTTGCTTTTCGGCGATTGCCCGAGGCGCTGCCTTTTTTCTTTCGCCCTCAGCCTTCTTGTAGGCTTTATTCGTTCCGGCAAACAGTTCGTAGCATCGGTACTCGCATTCGAGGTCGCCGTTCCTTAATTTTATTTTGTGTTTGGGACGCAATCCGATACGATCGAAACACTCGTCTTTGTAGCTGAGTATCCATGCGCTGTATCCGGTGAATACGTGCTTCAGCCGTTCGCCGATCATACTGTACAATTCGCTGATATTATCGGGCGTGATACGTTCGCCATAAGGCGGATTCGTGATGAGGATGCCCGGCTGCGGCGCTTCGGTGAATTGTTGAAAAGGCAGCGTTTGCAATTCGATGTATTTCGTCAGGCCCGCGCTCCGGATATTTTTTTCGGCTTTTTGGACGGTTACCGGCGAGATATCCGACCCGTAGCATTTGAACGAAAATTCGCGTTCGGAGGAGTCGTCGTTGTAAATCTCGTCGAACAGGTCGCGGTCGAAATCCGGCCATCGTTCAAAGGCAAAGCCCTTTCGGTAGATACCCGGGGCGATGTTCAGGGCGATCATGGTCGCTTCGATCAGCAGGGTGCCCGATCCGCACATGGGATCGACGAAATGCGACTCGCCACGCCATCCTGTTTTCAGGATCATACCGGCGGCAAGCACTTCGTTGAGGGGCGCTTCGCCCTGTGCCGTTCGATAGCCGCGCTTGTGAAGGCTCTCGCCCGAACTGTCGATGGACAGTGTGCAATCTTTGTGTGAGATGTGAATGTTGATGCACAGGTCCGGGTTGCTCAAACGCACCGACGGCCGTTCTCCCACGCGCTCGTTGAAGTAGTCGGCAATCGCGTCTTTGGTGCGGTAAGCGACAAACTTGGAGTGGTGGAAGTCTTCGGAATAGATTACGGCATCGACCGAAAATGTCTTCTCGGGTGAGAGATACTTCTCCCATTCGATCCGTTTCACTTCCTGATATACCGTGTCGGCGTTGTTCGCCCGAAACCGCGCGATCGGCACCAGAATACGCAACGCCGTACGACAATGAAAGTTCGCCTTATAGAGCATGGCTTTGTCGCCCGTGAACGATACCATGCGTCGCCCCGTCTGCACGTTCCCGGCGCCGAGCGCCGTCAATTCTTCGGCCAAGACATCCTCTAACCCGTAGAGTGTCTTGGCTATCATCTCGAATGATCCGTCCGTCATCGTCTTACCAGTTCATGACGATGCGGAACGTGCATGTCGGCGGAGGATTTCCGGTGTAAAAATCACTGTAGAATAAGTGGAAAGCAATGGAGCCGGGCATAAAATCGAACGTATAGATTTCAGACCATAATTCCGTTTTGCCGTTCGCTTCTTTTCCCAGCGGGATGGTATAAGGCAACGGAGTCTGTACTTCCGAACTCTTTCCTTCGTCCTGTATCAGATAACCGACAATTTTGCCATCCTTATAAATCGTTTTGGTCAGGGCATTTTCCTTGAACTCATACATAAAATGTGAGCCGATTGCATCTTGCTTCCCGAGGAGTTTCCAGTCTTCGGCCTTCACCGTATAATATACGATTTTCCAGTTCAGCTTTTCTCCCGATGCTCCCGGAGGTCCGGGAGGGCCCATCGGACCTTCGCACGAGGTAAGCGCCATGGCCAGCACACATATCAATAACCCAATCTTTTTCATCGTTCTTTATTTTAAAATTTGTGTTGCAAACATACATAAAAAGTTTGAAAGCCATACGGCTGCCCGTAAAAAAACTGCCCGTCCGCCTTTACTGATGTTGCGGACGCAGCAAGTCGTTGACGGTTTTGACCGGATTGAACGTTTCGATCGGCACTTCGACAAATACCGTATTCCAATCGCTCATGGCGCCGTTCCACAAACCCGGTAGCTCAAGCGCTTTCAGCTCGCGTCCGTCTTTGCTCTTCTGCGAGATAAAACCCGTATTCTTGTCGACGAAATCCGGCAGGTTGTATTTCGTTCCGTCTGGGCTTTTCAGGGCGCAAACAAGGTCGACCGGATTAAAGTGCGTTCCCTGCTCGAAGAATTGACGAGCTTCGGGTTTCTCCATGTCAATCTGTGAGCTTTCGAGAATCTGCAACGAAACAGTCCTATCGGGGTTGACGGCAAAGAAAGGCCCTCCGCCCGGTTCTCCCACATTTTTCACCATGCCGCACACGCGCAGCGGGCGCAGTAACTTCCGTTTGATGTAAAGAATCACTTCGACATCTTCGAGGTACTCCAGCTCCGGATTTTCGATGCACAGTTCATCTTCGACGAAGCGGATCATCTCGGTCACCTGCTCCGGCGTATAGCGGCCGCTGTCGATCAGTTTCAGGTAGTCGGCGATCCGTGATTGCAGGTCGACGAGTATTCCGGCCAAAAGCTGCTTGTACGTGACCGTAGCGTCTTTGAAATGGTCGGGCACTACGTTGTCGATGTTTTTGATAAATACGATATCGGCATCCATCGCATTCAGATTGCCGATGAGTGCCCCGTGCCCTCCCGGACGGAATACAAGCTGTCCGTCGGCATCGCGGAACAGCTCGTTTTTCGTATCCACGGCCACGGTGTCGGTGCTGGACTGCTGCGTGCTGAACGATACCGAATAACGCACTCCGAACGCTTTTTCGTAAGCTGGCGTCGTTTCCTTGACTAATTGCTCAAACAACGGCTGATGTTCGGGCGAAACGGTCAGATGAATATTCACCTCGCCTGCATGGTTTTTCGCATATAGCGCTCCTTCGACGAGATGTTCTTCAAGCGCCGTCCGCACACCGTCCGCATACGTATGAAATTGTAGCAAGCCTTTCGGCAGTGCTCCGTAATTCAGACCTTTTTCTTCGAGCAGATTACTGACGATCGCCTTGTATTGACCCGCAACCAGCAGCGATGGAATATCCTGCCCTTCGTTTTGTTGGCAACAAGCATCGAGTGATTGATAAAAGGCGAATCGCCCGATTTCGTCGAAAAATTTCTTCTCAAAGGGTGTTGTGGGAACCTCGTACGAGGCCGACAGGAAGCTGAACAAGTCTTTAAACATGCGACTGGCTGCCCCCGAAGCCGGCACGAATTTGATTATTTTCTTATTCTGCGCCAGATACGTTTTCCAGCGGTCGATGTATTTTGGGCGCTCCTCGTCCGATATCGCGCGGATTCCTTTCGCGACCGACGCCGATGCTTTGATCTCCAGAAATGGAAATCCCTTCACAAAACGATCCAGTTGCTCCTGTAAACCGGTTTCCGTAATCTTCTTTTCAGCCAATAGCTGAAGGTCATTAGATGTTAACATATTTCTTCTTGCTATATGATTCGCTCACAAATTTACATAGAAAATCCGGTTTGGGATGTTTGTGCAGGGATTTTTCTTTTCAGACTCTGTCTTTTTTCGAACTATTTACTTTTCTCCTTTTTTGACGACCGGGATTTTTCCGGTCAGCTTAATTTGCTTCGGGTTTGAATAGTCGTAGAGATAGAAGCCGTCGTCGCCGATCATAAACAGGTAACCGTTGACGGGGATGACGTCGAAAGCCTGAATCGACGGAAATTCGGCGATCAGGTGGTTTTCGATTTTCTTTTTGTCGGTGACATCGAATACCTTCAAACCGGCTTTTCCGTCACAGATAAACAACATCTCTTTATCGATGCCCAAGCCGTAAGGCTCGCTCATATTGACCATGTTTACGGGGGTAATTGTCCGGTAGTCGTCCGACAGTTTGAGCACATCTAACCGGTTGATACTTTGATTCCGGCATTGCACTCCTGCTCGGAGCGTAACATAGGCGTATCCGTTTTCGACCACCACGGGATCGCAGGCGGTGATGTGCCAGTAACTCGCTTTATGTTGCAACATGACGGGATTTTCAAGCGAATAGACCAGCATGCCCGAGCGGGTTCCGAAAAAGATATGCTTGTCGTAAATAAACATCGTTTCGATGCTGCCTCCGACATGTTGGGGGCTACCGTGTTTCTTCGGTGAGCGCTCTTCCGAAACATCGAACCGTTGAACGCTCGTGTTGTCGACGGCATACAGGTATGAGTCGTACAACCCGAAGCGTGCCATAGATCCGGCTTTTCCGAAGGTCGGACCGGTCGAACCCGGAGAACCGGAATTCCCTCCGAGGCTCAAGAAATCGTTTCTTTTGTGCCAGTTGTCCCACGGGCGCATGGGATAGTAAATGCGGGGTCTTTCTTCGATCTTACGGGTGATTTTTTGCTCTGTCCAGTCGATCACAACTCCTTTTTCTCGATCGACACGATCGACGCGTAGCGGCCGTTCGGTCGGAGGTATGGTGTAGGGAAAAGCATCCTTGAGGCGCGCGATTTCTTTCACTTGCTTCGGATCGGAAATATCGAGCGCTACGAGATCGACGTAACTGTCGGCATAAAGCGTGTTGTTCTTGACTGCCAGGTCTACACAGCCCGGAAGTTCTACAAACCGCACGTTTTGCGGATGGGAACGATCGGACACATCGACCATGTGAATACCTTTTAGACGCTCGACGATATATAACATCTCTCCCTTAAAGTAAATCTTCCCGGGTTTCTCGATCGAACGGGGAGAGGAGGGCTTGACGGCGCTTCGCAAATCGCCGTACGACAGATACACCGGAGTATAGGCCGTGTACGTTTCGGAATATTCGTCGACACATGCTGATAGCAGCAATATCGAACAAATTGCAGATAAAATAAGATGAAAACGTTTCATAAAGCAGTTTTTTTAATTGAAGATAAATCCTAATTTCACAGAGAGACGATCATATTTTACGTCCATCGAATAATCTTCGTTAGCTCTGTAGCGTAACGAATGATGACGGTAGCCTACCGAAAGCCCCATGGCAAACCCTTCGCTCAGTTGATAAATAAATCCGACGGACGGATGAATAAGCCAGCCTCCTTTAGCTTTCGTATCGGTGACTTCCGGTGGAGGCCCGATCCAATCATGCCTCGGCGGTCGGATATCCACATACTTCAGACGAGAGCCTTCGAGCGGAATCTCATATCCTCCCTGTAACGATACAAAAGGCGAAACGCGCTGATTGTCCCCAAACGTATACATCACATGCGCGAAGACGGGTAAATAGGCTTCTTTATAAATCTCCACGCCCGTACCCGCTCCGGCGGACAGTCCTCTCCAAAGCCGGTAATGAAGAGAAGTGTTGAAAATAAAAGGTGCTTTCAGTTCGTTGTCCGCATTGCCGATCAGAATTCCCAGTTCATTCAGACTGAACAAATGCCGAGACTTGTAGGAAAACGGTTTACTTTCTTCCGTCCTGACAATGTTTGCTCCTTTTCCGTTCGATATTTTTTCGATTTCGTCCGTGGAGAAGACGAGTGACTCTCCGCCACTCATCACCCTGACTCTATCGAGGGTCGGGGCATAGATGTACTTTCCTTTTAGTACGGTTCCGTTCTTCAGATGCACGTAACCCTTTTTGGGCCTGTAATCCGGTTGTGCCTGCAGGAGGTGCATCGCTCCGGTCAGTGCGGACATAACAAATAATAAGAGTAGCTTTTTTTTCATGATACAATTGTTTTTAAACACTGTGTTCTAATCTTTACATAAAGCATGATGCGAAAAAGATCCCAAACGCTGCATCACGAGTAAAAAAAGATGGGTTATGATGGAATGAATATCGTATCCTGTGTCTAGTTCTCTTTCGGGATCCGTAGAAAATAATCGCTTTTCTGAATATTTGTTATCTTTTCTTAGCCATTTATTTGCGATTATATGGTCAAAAGAGGGACTGAGTTTCATTTTTTATATTCGTAAAATATGTCTTATCTTTAGGCGTTTTTTTAGGGATTATATCATGAAACGATTTCGATATTTTGCTCTCGTGCTTTTATGCTTCGCTTCGCTGACAACAGTGGAGGGAAGTCCTCTCGCAACAAAAGATACGGTACGGTCAACGCCTCAAGACACGGTTCCCGTACGCCGACTAAGCCTTCAAACGTTGCCTGTTCCGCTCGAGCCTTCCGCCGCGATGGGCGAACGGACGTATGGCGTGGTAACGCTTTCGGTCGCCAGCATTCGTACGCAGGGCAGGTATCCTGCCGAAATGGCGACACAGGCGCTACTGGGCACCCCTGTTCGTATTTTGGAGCGGCACGACGGCTGGTTGCGTATTCAAACGCCCGACAATTATACGGGATATACGAAGTCCGGCAATGTGACCGAGATGAATGCCGCTACATTTACGGCATGGACAGATGCTCCGAAAATCATTTTTCTGGCTCATCACGGCTTTGCTTATTCGCTTGCCGACCGGAAGTCTCCTCCTGTTTCGGACTTGGTGGCGGGTAATATCCTTCGCCTCGAAGGTAAAAAGGGAGCGTTCTACCGCGTTTCGTATCCCGACGGGCGAAAGGCTTTTGTCCTGAAGGCCGAAGCGCGGCCAATCGACGAATGGCTGAAACGTATCGACCTGACCGCAGAAAGTATTCTTGCTACCGCACAGTCATTTATGGGTGTGCCTTACCTCTGGGGCGGCACATCGTCGAAAGCGATGGATTGCAGCGGCCTCGTCAAGACGGTTTTCTTCCTTCACGGACTGATTCTGCAACGGGATGCGTCGCAGCAGTGCGTCACCGGCGAACAGATCGATATCGCGAACGGATACGGGAATCTTCGTCCGGGTGATTTGCTTTTCTTCGGGAAGAACCGAGACCGCATCCGTCATGTCGGGATTTATATGGGCAACGATGAATTTATCCATGAGGCAACACAGGTAAAGGTCGGCAGCCTTAACCCGTCTGCTCCGAACTACGATGCGCTGAACGCGTCGGAGTTTGTACGTGCCTGTCGTATCATCGGCGCTCGCGAATGGCCCGGAATCAGCACGATTAAAAATAATCCGTATTACCAAAACACATGGAACAAACAATGAAACAGAATCGCAGGAATTTTCTAAAAACGGCAGCGTTCGCAGCGGCGGCAGGCAGCCTGTCTCTCGACTCATCGCATGCCGCACCGTTCACCCTGATGAAGTCGGCTGCTCTCGACGGCAAAATGAAATTGACATTCGAGCCGGTCGATTTACAGCTGAGATATACATTCACCGTATCTACTTATTCGCGCACCATGACACCGACCGTCCGCACAAAAATCGAATACGACGGTGTGACGGGATACGGCGAAGCCTCCATGCCCCAATATCTGGGCGAATCGCAGGCTTCCGTATGCGCTTTTCTGGAGCGGGTGAAGTTAGACCGTTTCCACAGTCCGTTCGAGATGGAGGATATTCTGACGTATGTCGATCGTCTCGGCGAAAATAATACGGCCGCGAAAGCCGCCGTCGACATTGCACTGCACGACCTCGTGGGCAAGCTTATGGGGCAGCCGTGGTACAAAATCTGGGGACTGAATCTGGATCACATTCCTCCGACGACGTACACGATCGGTATTGACGAGCCCGATGTCGTTCGCAAAAAGACGAAAGAGTACCTCAACGATTTCCGCATCCTGAAAGTCAAGCTTGGGACGGAGCATGATAAAACGATGATCGAGACGATTCGTGAAGTGACTGATATCCCGCTCGCCGTCGATGCCAATCAGGGCTGGACAGACAAGCATCAGGCACTCGATATGATTTTGTGGCTGAAAGAAAAGGGGATCGTAATGGTTGAACAGCCCATGTCGAAGAAAAAACTCGACGATAATGCGTGGGTCACGGAGCATAGCCCGCTACCTGTTTTTGCCGATGAGGCCGTGCAGCGGCTGACGGACATCCCGCGACTCAAAGGTGCTTACAGCGGTATTAACATCAAGCTGATGAAATGTACCGGATTACGTGAGGCATGGAAAATGGCTAACCTGACCCGCTCGCTCGACATGCGGGTGATGATCGGCTGCATGACCGAAAGCTCATGCGCCATCTCGGCGGCAACCCAGCTTGCTCCGGTCGTCGATTTCTGCGACCTTGACGGCAGCCTGCTTATCAAACCCGAATCGGACTGGTGTCGCGGCGCAACATTGCAGGATGGTATCATGAAGCCTACCGATAGACCGGGCATCGGCATTGAGGTTCGTAAGAAGTAGCTCGGTTCTTCTTCGGGCGTTTGTGAATTATCCACTTCGGAAGCTGTTATGAGGAGTGAAAAACGAAAAGTTTCTTGGCAGAGATGCTCTTATCGTTTTTCACTCTTCTGTTTTTCCTGTTTTTCCTTCAAAATTCCGCGAGAAAGATTTTTTGTAAAACAAAAATCACCTTCACATCTGTTTGAGATTTGTTGATACGGATGTAGAGGTACATAGTTAATGGTTTATTGTCAATAGTTAATTAATCTTCTGTGTATCTGATAAATAAGGGTTGGTTGTTGATTGCATCGGGCTTTCAGCCCTTGTATGCCTTGCGGGCGTTGAGTTGTTGAAATGTTTATTTGTTGAGTTGTTGGCCGGCTGAACGCTGATTGCTGTAAAAGCCCTGAAAGGGCGCCTTAATTCAGCCCAATGCGAAGCGTTGGGGGAAAAGGCATCGCATCTCGGCGGAGGGCTGTAAGCCTGACATAATCATCGTCGTACATTCGTACGTCCATGATTAATGGTAAATACTGAACAGTGTATCGCGTAATTTGGGTTAAACATTCGAAGACCGAAATATAACCTTTTCTTATATATTTTAAGAGGGTGCGCCCAAACATTGCGTTTAGACACCCCCTCTTAAAATCTTATCCCGATAAAGCATCTAAAGCTTGTGTGGGAAAAAAGGTATCGCCATCGTTATTCGACTAGAATCTTGCCGGAGTATCCGTTATCGAATTTGATAAAGTAAACACCCGCTTGCGGTGCGTCGAACGTCGTCAGTCCCGCATGTACCGTCTCACGTCGGTAGAGATGACCCATGGAGGTGAAGACATAAACCGTGGCGGGACGATCGCTCTCCACGTAGATTTTCCCTTCATAAGCCCAGGCTCTCGATGCCTTGCCGATGATCTCCTGATTGCTTACCGGACTGACTCCCGATACCGTTACTTTCAGGTTTCGGGTAACGGTAAGGATCGTTACTTCCATGACACTGTCCGAAAGCATCGTTCGTTTGATACCGCCTTGTTCGTTCCAGATCGGACTGTCGGTCGTAACCGTAGCGTATTTCAGACTGTATCCGTCTTTCGCCTTGATCGTGAACTTGAAGTTTTGTTGACTTTTTACGAAGATCAGCTGTCCCGGTCTCGGGTCGGTCTCGGCCGATGCCGGAACGATTAGTTCGATCAAGCGATTGATCCCATGTACTTTCTCGTCGCAGAAACTGAGGTAGCACTGATTACTTACAATGCTGTCGCCGCAAGGATTCTTGACCGAGACACGGAAGAACGCCGACGAGTCTTTGGCCAGCGCGTAGTAGCTGCTCTTGGTCGCTCCCGGTATGGGCAGTCCGTTTCTGTACCATTGATAGGTCATGAATTTTCCGGTCGTTTCAACGCTCAGCAGGTATCGCCAGTCATCGCATTCGCGTGCACGGAGAGGCAGATTTTTGATGAACGTGGGGATTTCGCGAAAGTATACCTCCATCGTGTCTGAGCTGACGGTTTCGGGAACCGTATCCGTGATTTCTACATGATATCTTCCGGGTTTACGCACAATCAGGCTGGTGTCTGTAGCACCTGCGATCGCATTGCCTTCGTGGAACCACTGGTACTTAATATCCATTCCTCCTCCCTTGACGAATAGGGTATCATGATCTTCACAGATATACTTCATCGGATCGAGATTGCGGATAAACCATGGGTGAATCCATATCTTTACCGGATAAGGCAGTCGTCCGCCGAAATGATGTCCGTTAATCACGGGAGTGAAATAGTACATCAGTTCTCCGAGCTTGGTCGAGTCGATCGGGGCATGCGGCCATTTGGCTCCGGTATGTTGCAGCGTTCCGCCTGTCTTTTCGAGATACCAGCTTCCTCCGAATCCGGCACTGAGTATTTCGATCGTATCGAGTTCGCCTACATACAGACGTGCCGGGATTTCTTTGGCTGTAAAGAGCCCGATGCTGTCTTTGCCGGTACCGACAGGTACGACGATGGGCGGACAGCTTCCGAATATGGCGTAGATATTGACGGAAGCGATAATGGAATCGACAGGGTTATCTTTGCGTGTGTGCCCGTTGGGGGTGTACTTAACAGGTACATGGCAGGTTATTTCAGCACCTACCCCCTTGTTGGCTGCCGCATTGTATTCATCGATTGGCATCGGCAGTTTGACATAACGTACACCTTTAACGTCGATGCTGTCCTTAAAGATAATCTGATCAGACTTATCCAGCCCGCTCATCGAACCGGAGCCCTTGTAGAAGACCGATTCCCCATCAACGTTCAACTCTTTGGGCATCTGGAGCATCAAATGATCCGTCGGCACCATGTTATTGACGGTTCCGGTGATCTTTTTGATCGTTAGCTTGAGCGTATCCTGTGTTTGAATCTCGTTAAACGCATGGGTGCCTGATACTGGTGCGATTCTGATGTCTTCAAACAGATAGTTGTACGTTACGTTCGGATACAGTTTACGTGAAACGATATGGATGCCGCTTCCGGCTGCAACCGTTCCGCAGGGCGACATGCCGGCAATCTGTCCTTTATATTGTATTCCCGTAAAATCGGTATTACACTTGGCATTAAATTCCATGACGACACTAGCTGTCCGGTTGGCGTCTGTTGCTTCTGTATCGAGGTTGCCCGGGAGGATGATATCACTACCTTTGGCATCGGCGAGTTTAATCGAAGCGATTGTCCGTGCCGCGTCTTCTCCCGCCCCGAATGCTGCAACGAGTGCAGCCTCCATCGTAGCGGGAACTGGAGTCAGTGTACCTACGGGATATTCCAGCCGGGCACTTCCAGCTTTATAGACTTGTCCGGCAGGAACTGTAAAGTCTTTCATCTCGGGGTTTTTGAGTGCTCCCGTCGAAGTGACTGTCGTAAAATTCACTTTGATTGTGTACGGCTCTACCGATTCGTGTTTAAAGGTATCTTTGGCAGCCGTGATGCTTCCTGCTACCGTAGCATTGGCTGAAGGCTTGATGACGAACGAGTCGATCGCTGAAAAATTGTCACCGTCCGGATCGAGCGGAGCATTTGTATTGGGGGCCCATGAATTGTTGAATCCGGCGCCGGTATACACCTTCACTTTATCGCCACTACAGTCGTTAAAATTATAGGTATAACTCATCTCAAAGGTTTTGGAAGCAGTGCCGGGTACGTTCGCAACTTTTACCCAACGATTTCCCAGTCCGGTGCCGGTATAGACCGTTCCCGCATCGGCATCTTTGAGTTTGACGTCACTGATATCTCCTTCGAAATAAAACCACATATCCTGTATCGGTTTGCTTGTCTGGTTTGTTATGGTGAGCGCCGGACTGCTGACGGTGGGACCGTAAGCCGGTACTTCCGGTACCGATACTTCGAGCGAATTGCCCGGCCCGCTATATTTGAATGTAACGTCAAGCACATCGGTATGGATTTTTCCGGTTTTCGGATTCTTCCACGTCGAGATACGTTGCATGATGCTTGCATCGCGCTTGGCCGAGGGTAACGCCTTGATTTTTCCGTATGTCGTAAGTCGCCAGAAATCATCGGGTAGTTGCCATTTACCGCTTTGCAACGTGCCGGATCCATCATACGTTAGGTCATACAAACTTTTGACATCATAAATCATATGTCCGTCCGTCGAACTTTCAGCGGCTAATATGGCATTTTCGAGCGGAGCGCTGATTTTGTTGTATTGTATGGTTAAAGGATCGATTATACGGTACCCTTTAGGCAGTTTGAATTCGAGCTTCTCGAGATACTCGTGGAAACGTACTTCTTTCGGAAAGTATGGATATGGGAATCTTCCGCTGTGAAAAATATCGGTATATCCCATGTGAAGATTGTTTTTCGGACTGTTATCAGGGAAGGATTCTTCCTTTGCATCGTTATTCCACCAATTCAACCGATCAATGTTGTATGTGCCGATGGGTAGCGATGCTTTTTCTTTACCTTTACGCGCCGGATCGCTTGCGCTGTTTAACGGATTACCCACAGGAGTTGCGCTTACATATAATTCCGAATCCATGCTGTTGGGGTTGTTAGTGCCCGCTTGGACTTTAAAAGGAACCTTGATTTCAACTACCGTATTGGCGGCTAAACCGCCGGGATAATGAAAGCGGAAATAACCCGTATTACCTGTCGGTCTTGTAAAGGTAACCTGACCGGCAGCCGGGGTACCGTTGAGGGTGACTGTCGCATTTTGGGGGGTAGGTACGACGTGCGAATCGAACCGGAAGCCTACGGATTTGACCGGCATATCGATGTATCTATACCCGCCCGGTGCCTGAACGGTTCCTTTCCAATAGAAATAGCCTTCGTCTTCAGTGACGAAGAGATCATGCCGTATTTCATCGTCGGGAGCTGCGGAACCATTGTCCGGTATCCTGTTGTTGTCGGTATCTTTCAGTCCTTTACTGGTTCTGCGAGAATAAAACTCATCGAACGATATGCCCGTGATATCGCAAGTATGAATGGCTTCCTGAAAGACCTGGCTTACTCTTTCGAGGTTCTTGGTAGCCCACTTCTGGTTTACCCAGTAATGTATTTTCTCCGTTTGATTAGAGGATGATCCACAGGGTGCTGCTTTGTACTCTATATGTAAGTAAGCAGTTCCTTGATTACCCTTGTTTTGAACTGATACGAATGCCTGATTAGCACCCGGAGACACGGTTGCTTGTCCATAAAACGTGCCGGTGCCATCGCTGTTGGCTGTTATTTTCATGCTCTGAATCGTAAGCCATGCAGGGGCCTTAACGTGGAATTCTGCTACGGTCTCATTCGTAGAACCGGGTGCGATGAAAACAGTCTGCTTCTTTATCTGGCCTCCTTTTATGCTTAAACTCGGAGGCAACTCACGGTAGTGCGCAACATTGAGATAAGTATGACGATGAGGCGCGGATACAGCGACACCGTCATCGCCACAAGGACTTTTGACTTGAGTGATGTTGCTCGTTATTCCGTTGATGGTATTTGTTCCGTAATTATGGTACACATCGCGAGTCGTGTTATCATAAATATCTCCGTTAATGGTCGGTACCCAGAATGTAATCGTTTTGCCGGCCGGGACTTCTTCCGGAATAAGGATATCAATGGCGTACGGTTTTCCGAGGGCACTTGGTTTAAGATAGCCATAAACAGACGTGTTTCTTGTAGTCCTTACTACGGTAATTTCTCCGGCTGTAATCTTGCGTTTGGGGGTTCCTTCTACTTGCATGTAAATATCGGAGATGTCAAGATAATTATACGACCCATAGTTGCGGAAGTGTAATTGAATGTTCTGTGCGAGTCCACCTGTATTCCGGAAAATTGTTTTCACGATGGTGGGGGTAGTCCCGTCCATATTCACTTGGATAGTGGTGATGGGAGCATCGGCATGGTTGACGTAATGCGTGTTAACATGTTCCATGTTGGGCAGGGGAGGAGACGGGAAAGCTAATGTCACGGACGAGCCCGTTGTAGTGGCACAGTCCGAATCGTGCGGGTATTGCACACTGGCTTCTACCAAATGGGAGCCACAGCCGGTCGAAGCGCCTTGAAAAGTGATGACTTTATCGTTAGTGTTGTCGATTTTACTGCCTAATAAGGCCGGAGTGAAGGCAAACGTGTAGGTCTTTTTGCCGCCGACAGTAGCCTCGGTTGGTGTGAAAGCTACGCCTTTGAGCTTGAAATCCGAAAGAGTGGTTACAAGATCTGTCGTAAACGTAACTTTCGCGGAAGAAGCCTTATTCGTTGTATTCGTTTTAAGATAATATGTTACGGTATTGACACTTGTCTGGGTCGGGAAATTAATCGTTCCGTCGTTTGATATTAAGGCAATACTTGGTTTTACAATATTGGTCGTTACGGAATTCTGTCCGTCTGTCACATTGGTTGCTCCCGACTTAATCTGAATGCCGAAATTCGCCGCTCCGGGCGTGCCGCACGAAACGGCTTTTACTTTGACATGGATTTCTACTTCCGTATTGCGAAGCAGTTTATTGCCATTCGAGGTGACAGCTATGGCTGCCGTCTTGCCTGTGGCTAATGTGCCTCCAAACGTGCTTGACATGCTCAAAGGGTTTGAGGTCAATACGGTACTCCCACTGATGGCGCCGAAGTCTACTTGTGGGGGCAGTGCCACCTCAATAATCGCGTTGTTAATGTCTGCGCTCAGCGGAGTAAATCGTAGCAATAAAGTGTGTTCGTCTTCCAGCATCACCAAAGGAACTTCGTCCAGTTTCGGATAGCCTGATGTCCAGTTTACTTTTTGGGCCTCTGCTACGATCGTTGAGACTAATAGCGTACAAAGCAGCATGAGTGTTCTGCTTCTTTTTCTCCATAGACAAAAAGGGAGTGCATGCAAATGATGAGTAGGTTTTCTTTTCATATCTATCTTATCTTTAAATTGACGTTAATATCTCATTTACTTTATTTATTTGTCGAAAAGAGTATTTGTTTAGAGTTTGTTGTCTGTAAAGAATAAATTGCAAAAATATGGTGTTTTTTTTGTCGGGCAAATGTTTTTTTGTAAGATTTTGTGTTTTCTGCTATTATTTTGTAATTGTTAGCATACCGATGAGGTAATCAGGGGCTTTTGAAGCGTTTTGGCGGCTTGTATGATGTGTGAAGAAAAACTAAAGAAAGAGGGGGAGGGCTTTTTATGTCTGGCTCATCCTTTCTACGTGTGTTTGACTCCTTTTGGAGTATTTTGAAATCGACTAAATTAGTTGATAAATTGTGTTTTATGTTTTATTGATCGATGCCCTTCCCACGCACGAAAAAAATCAAAGCGATCGTAAAGCGTATCTTTAAGTAAAGTCGGAAATTAAAAAACATTTTATTTTACGATATAAATATTGGAATTTATCCCGTACATTTGTGCCCGAAACACAAAATTATAAAGGTATTAAATAGCATGATGATGAAAAAACAATTGCTCCTGTTCGGCTGTGGTTTGGCAGGCTTGATGTTGTTTTGGGGCTGTGGAACGTCGACGGATGTATCGGGGCAGAAAACGTTCAAACAGGCCGAAGTCCCGGCAGTTTACACTGAACCGAGACTGCGTGCCGAGTATCTGGCGATGCATTATTGGGATCATTTCGACTTCGCCGATACCGCTTTCGTGGGTAGTGCCGCGCATATTACTGAGCAGGCCCTTGTCGACTTCTTTTCGATTTTTCCCTATGCGCCGTATCAGACCTCGTGCGAAGGAATCAAGCGCTTACTTGATCAAGCGCAGAAAAACCGTGCTTTGTACGCTTTCTTTACCTCGAAGATGGAGCAATATCTTTTTCATCCCGCTTCTCCGATGCGAAATGAAGAATTTTTCATCCCCGTACTCGAGCACATGGTTGCGTCAGACAGTCTGGATACCTACCGCAAAGGGCGTCCTCTGGTCATGCTGGAACAAGTGCGGAAAAACCGTCCGGGCACGCGGGCGGCTGACATCCGATATACGACGGAGAACGGTTCTCAAGGATCGCTATATAACTTGAAGACCGATTTTGTACTCGTCTTTTTTCATGGTCTCGATTTGGGGAATGCTCTGGAGCTAATTCGGATGATTGACGCGTCGCAACCTGTTAAGCAGATGATCGCGCAGAAAAAGCTCACGATTCTCTCCATATATCCCGATATGGCTGAAGAGCAATGGAAGAAATACTTGCCTCAGATGCCTCAAGCGTGGATACACGGTTATGATAAGGAGCTTGATATCCAGCAGCAACAGACGTATGTATTGCGTGTTCTTCCGACGCTTTATCTGCTTGATAAAGAGCATAAGGTCGTAATGAAAGATGTTGCATTCTCATACATCGAACTTTACCTGAACAGCATTCTCCATGCTCCCGCGCAACAAGAAACAGAATCTTCTAAATAAATGAAAGAGATGAAAAAAAGTTTACTATATACCGGTGGCGGTGATAAGGGAACGACCTCTCTCGTAGGAGGTGTACGTGTCTCCAAAACACATCCCCGCCTTGAAGCTTACGGCACGATCGACGAATTGAATTCGCAAATAGGGTTGTTGATTGCCGAAACGGATGATCAGGAAACGGCCGATCTGCTTCGCTTTGTTCAGCACAAGTTGTTTACCGTGGGCTCTTATCTCGCAACCGATATGACGCAAACTGATCTGCGCATCGAAAGTAATGTGACTCCCGAGAGTATTCGTCGACTTGAAGAAGCGATCGACCGTTACGATTCGCAGTTGCCGCGCATGCGCGGATTTGTTTTGCCCGGAGGAAACCGCACGTCGGCCTTGGCGCATGTATGCCGTACGGTGTGTCGCCGTGCCGAACGACGCATATATCGTCTCACCGAGTCGGCAACCGTCGAAGAACCTGTGCTGATTTTTATGAATCGACTCTCTGATCTTCTGTTTGTTATCGGTCGGAATGAGTGTGTCCGTAAAAATAATGACGAAATTCTTTGGGATAGCGCTTGTACCTAACAAATAAAGGTTTATTTTTGCCGAAAATTTCAGCCCATTTTTGGGATGGCTTTAAAGGTAAATAACTGTAAAATAGAATTTTTATGTACTGGACATTAGAATTGGCATCCAAATTGGAAGATGCACCTTGGCCTGCAACCAAAGACGAACTGATTGATTACGCTCAACGTTCCGGTGCTCCGCTCGAAGTCATTGAAAATCTACAAGAGATGGAAGATGAAGGTGAAATATATGAGAGTATAGAAGATCTCTGGCCGGATTATCCCAGTAAGGAAGACTTTTTCTTTAATGAAGAAGAATACTGAAAAATGAAAGAGTTGCGGGCAGTGCTTGCAACTCTTTTTTATTTCATACACAATTTTACGAGTTTTTCAGAGTTATCATATCTATAGATGTAACTCTTTCGAATGACGATCAAACGATTCTGGACAGTATTTCTCCTTTTAAACATGGGGATAGCTTCTGCTTGGGCGCAGATCGACGCATCACTGAACCATTATTTTATGGCAATGGGGGCATATAACCCTGCCTCGGTCGGGATGAAGAACGAACTCGCGGTAACGGCGCTCTACCGGCTGCAATGGCTTGGACTCGACAGAGGAATGCCGCAGTCGGCTTTCGTTGCAGCCGATATGCCTTTCACGTTCGGAAAAACACGGCATGGGGTAGGAGTGATGTTTTTTAGCGACGATAAAAGTACGTTATATAAAGATGTGTACACTTCGCTTCAATATGCGTATAAACATAAGCTGGGTAAAGGAGTATTGAGTATCGGACTTCAAGGTGGAATGATCAGCAAGTCGTATTTAGGCTCTAAGGCAGAGCCTGTTCCCGAAGGGATTGATGGAAGTTCTGACCATTCGAAAGAAGATGAGGCTTTGCCCAAATCCGACGTCGATGCGAAGGGGCTGGATGTAGCCGTTGGATTGCTCTACTCGACAGACAAATATTATGTCGGTATTGCTTCCACACACGTACTTGCTCCGGAGATGGAGTTGGATGAAAATTTTACGCTGAAAGTCAATCGGGGATATAATTTAACAGCCGGGTACAATATTAAACTGAAAAATCCGTTGATTGAGTTACAGCCTTCTGTATTTATGCAAACGGACTTGCAGATGTACATGGGCGATGTGACCGTAAGAGCGGTTTACAAGACGATGTTTAACGGAGGATTAGGCGTCCGGATCGGTGATAGTTATCAAGGTGTGCGGATGAACGGTATCCTTTATTTGGGAGCGAATATCGGTAAATTCCGTGTAAGCTATGCCTATGAATATCCGTTTTCCGCTTTGTCGAAGGTGAGTACGGGCAGCCATGAGGCCATGGCAACATATCGGCTGACCCTGAACAAACCCAAAGGCGGGAGGAACAGACATAAGAGTATCAGAATATTGTAAGATAAGAACAGACAATAGACAATCAGGAAGATGATGAAGAAATTAGCATTCATATCGATCGCCATGATGTTGCTGACGACCTCGTGCGGAAAATTGCTTTCCGGCGACGGCGGCGAATTGGTTGGCGTCAAGATGGCTTCGTTCAACGAGCCGAATCCTTACGGGATGGTCTTGATTAAAAGAGGTTCCTTCGAGATGGGGCCATCGGATAAGGATAGCCTCTGGGGCTTCGATGCCGAAACGAAAGGAGTTTCCTTCGAAGCATTCTGGATGGATGAGACGGAAATTACGAATGCGAAATACCGACAGTTCGTTTATTGGGTGCGTGACTCGATCATTCGTACCCGTCTGGCCGACCCTGCATACGGTGGCAACGAGCTGTTTATGATTACGGAAGACAAATACGGGGAGCCGGTCACTCCGCATCTCGACTGGACCCGTCCCATTCCTTGGAAACGTGCCAACGAAGACGAGCAGCGTGCTATCGAAAGTGTGTTCTATACTCATCCCGTGACGGGTGAACGCGGTCTCGACGGACGACAGATGAATTATAAATACGAATGGTTCGACTATACCACTGCCGCTTTGCGCCGTAACCGTCTCGATCCGGCCGAGCGCGAACGTAATACCGATATCGAACCGGATCCCAATGCCGTCGTTATGATTTCGAAAGATACGGCCTACCTCGATACGGATGGACGCCCTGTTAATCAAACGATCACACGTCCGTTAAGCAGTCTGTTTGATTTCCTGCATACACATATTATCAATATCTACCCTGATGAAACGAGCTGGGTGAACGATTTCAAAAACGCTTACAACGAACCGTATCTGAAAATGTATTTTACACATCCGGGCTACGATGATTATCCGGTAGTCGGTGTCTCGTGGGAGCAGGCGAATGCTTTCTGTGTGTGGCGAACCGAATATTACAAGAAATCGGCCAACTTGCCACCCGGACAAGTGATTGAACCGTTCCGTTTACCTACGGAGGGCGAATGGGAATATGCAGCCCGCGCGGGCAAAAACGAAAACAAATATCCGTGGTCGACGAATGAACTCCAGAATGGAAAAGGCTGTTTCATGGCCAACTTCAAACCCGGAGACGGAAATTATACGGAAGACGGTCACCTTATTACCTCGCGTGTGGCAACGTTTGCGCCGAATGAGTTCGGATTGTATGATATGGCCGGAAACGTGGCCGAATGGACTTCGTCCGTTTATACCGAATCGGGACAGAACCAGACGAGCGACCTTAATCCCGATCTTCACTATAACGCGGCGAAAGAAGACCCGTATGCGATGAAAAAGAAAGTAGTGCGGGGCGGCTCATGGAAAGATGTGGCTCAATTTATCCGCTCCGACCGGCGTACCTTCGAATATCAAAATGAAACACGCTCCTACATCGGCTTCCGCTGTGTGCGTACGCAAATCGGATTCTCTAACGCGAAAGGGAAAAACAAAAAGAAATAAACTCCAACGACAACAATACATCAGAAAGAATTATGGGAAAATATAGAAGATATAAGAACCGGATCGAAATGTTTCTTTCGTCCGAGAACGGAAAGCGGACACTGAATTTCGTGTATAGCTGGGGAGCTTCGATTGTGATCATCGGGGCGTTGTTCAAGATTCTGCACTTGCAATATGGCAACGAAATACTTACGGTGGCGATGATTGTTGAAGCCATTGTATTCTTTGTGTCCGGTTTTGAGCGTCCTGCCAACGAATATCATTGGGAAGAAGTCTTTCCGGTCTTGAAGTCGAAGAATCCGTTAGACCGCCCTGACTTCAGTAGCGGAGGTGCCGGGAACGGTGAAGGGCAGGTGATCATCGGAGGTAGTGGAGGACACTTGGGAGGCGGAACCATTGTGTTAGGTGATTTGTCCGGGGCTCAGTCCGGTGGCGGTGCGCTGACGGGGAATGCCCGTGCGGCGGCTCAGAATGCCGAACTCGGTATGGCGGCGATGGGATTGAATGTATCGGAAGAAGATACGAAGAACTTGGCCAACAGCATCCAGAAATTGGGCGATGCGGCCGAGCAGATTTCCCGTATGGCCGATCTGACGGATGCGACAAAGACCTATATCGAACAAATATCGAGTGTTACAGCCAATCTGGAACGTTTCAATGTCGTGACGAATTCGTTGAGTGAAGTCTCCGACTCGCTCGTTCATTCGTGCGAGATGATTGCCGGATCGAAGAATGAACATTCGGAAAAACAGACCATCGGATATGTGCAGCAGATGGAGCAGTTGAACCAGAGTCTTTCGGGATTAAACGAATTTTATTCCGTGCATTTGAGCGGTCTGCGCTCGCAGATGGATACGATCCAGCAGATCAACGCGGGATTGAGCCGTATCCGCGACATGTACGACAATTCCGTGATGGACAGCACGGCTTTCCGTAACGAGAACGAACGGATGGCACAGCTCTTGGCACAGCTGAATCAGGTTTACGGACGTCTGTTACAAGCCATGACGGTTAATATGCCGGGCGGAGCGACGATGTATCCGCCTCAGCAACCGCCGTATCAGGGTGGTTATCCGCCGCAAGGCTACGCGCAACAACCTCCTTATCCCAATCAGCGATAAATAACGAAATGTTGATTGATTTGAACAACGATATAACCATTGATAAGAATGATTAAATGGCAGGAATAGCAAATAATCCCAATTCACCGCGTCAGAAAATGATCAACCTGATGTATTTGGTGTTCATCGCCATGATGGCATTAAATTATTCATCGGAGGTACTGAACGGATTTGATTTGGTGGAAAGAGGACTGCGTGAATCCGCTACGATAGCGTCTGTACGGAACAAAAAAGCGTTGGAAACCATGGAGGCTGCCAATGCGGAAAATCCTACGAAAGTGGGAGAATGGTACCGTAAGGCGATCGATGTCAAACGACAATCGGACGAACTGGTCGACTACTTACAGAATCTTAAAATCAGGATTGTACAGGAAGCCGACGGAAAAGAAGGCGATGTCAATGAGATTGAGAATAAGGAGAACATGGATGCCTCGTCGGAAGTGATGACGGCGCCTATTGTCGGGGAAGGGAAAAAGTTGAGAGAGCGCTTGGAAACGTATCGTGCGAATGTGGTCGCCTTAGTCGACGATCCCGATTTGCGCAATATGTTGCAGCGTGCACTGAACACGAAGGTGCCGTCTAAGACGGGAGTAGAAATTCGTTCGTGGGAGTCGATTATGTTTGAAAATATTCCTGTGGCAGCTGCCGTTACGATCTTGACGAAATATCAAAATGATATTCGTTATGTAGAAGGCGAAGTGTTGGCAGATATTGCGAAAAGTGTCGATGTGGGCGATTACCGCGTGAATAAGATCGTAGCGCAAGTCGTTCCCAAGAGTCAGATCGTGATGAGCGGAACTCCTTATCAGGCGAATATCGTACTGTCAGCTGTCGATTCGACGCAACGTCCGCAGCTTTTTATCGGCCCCAGAGGGAGTGAAAAAGAGGTGAGCGACTACGAAGGCATCTATACGGTCGGAACGGGTTCGACCGGAACATTCCCTATTCAGGGTTATCTGAAGGTGCCGGGCAAAGATCCGTACTACTTCGACAGCGAATATTCCGTATCGGCCAAAAGTGCGACGGTAGCATCGGCGCTGATGCGTGTGCTGTATGCCGGACGTGTGCGCGAGAACGAGATCGATATTGCCGTACCCGGCGTGGCCAGCGGCGATGTGACAGCCACGATGACGAACGGACAGATCCGTACGGAGAACGGGAAAAGATATGCCGTTCCGAATATGAATGCCAAGGAAGCCGTGATTTCCGTAACGGCCCGTATCGGAGGCGTGCAGACCAAGATCGGTGATTATCCGTTCAAGGTGCGTCAGTTGCCCAAGGCGCAACCGTACATTTTATATACGGACGCCAACGGAGTGACGAAGAAGTTTACCGGAGGCCGTATTTCGAAACGTGCCCTCGTCGAAGCGACCGGTATCATGTCGGCTATCGACGACGGCATCCTCGACATCGAATGCCGGGTGAAGAATTTTACATTGACATATTCCGATTCGATGGGGAACTCGCTGATCGAGGTATCGCAGAACAACTCGTTTACCGACCGACAAAAGAGCTATATCCGCAATCTGCAACGCGGAAAACAGTTTTATATCAAGTCGGTTTCCGTTACTCCCGAGGGAGTGGAGCAAGACCCGGTCGTTTTCGATGTAATCATTCAATAAATTGTAGAGCATAACAAGTAAAGATAAGAGATGAAACGGATTGTTTTTTTTACGGTTATAATAAGTGTGCTGACGCTCTTGTCGGGCGTCATGCTGCAAGCGCAGGATGGGGGCAATACGCGTCGTACACCGCAGATGAGCCGGGGCGGCGATCGTAACCGGCAAAACCAGAACGAAAGTGGCTTGCCGGAGCTTACCGTACGTGCGCAGCATCTTAACGAGCAACTGACGCAGAATATCGGCAACGCGCGATGGATGCGTGTGATATACCGCGAGCTGAACATGCTGGAAGAGAAAAATGCCCCCCTCTATTATCCGGTGAATCCGAGGAACGGTTCGATGAATCTCTTCTCTACGATATTCCAACTGGTGAGCGAGGGAAAGCTGAAAGCTTATGAATATCTGGACGGTTACGAAGCGTTCGACGAAGATCATCTCGTCGATTTCAAATCCGTTCTCGACCGTTTCTCGATCATGTATGAGACGGTGCCCGGGCGGGATGGGCGGCAGCGTTTCGTCATCAACGAAAGCGACGTTCCTTCGGGCGAAGTCAAAGCTTTCTACGTGAAAGAAGCATGGTATTTTGATCAGAATAATTCTCTGTACGATGTAAAGACATTGGCCATCAGTCCGATTATCTTCTACGAAGGCGATATGGGTACGGAGCGTTCGCCGATGTTCTGGGTCGTTTACGAAGATGTCCGTCCTTACGTATCGAACACGTATATCATGACGTCGAACACAAACAACGCGAAGACGTTTACGATCGACGATTATTTCCGTCGCCGCATGTTCGACGGCAAGATTATCAAGACCGAGAATCTGCTGAATATTCCGTTGCAGGCTTATTGTCCTACGCCCGACTCGCTGGAACGCGAGCAAAAGAAAATCGAGGGCGAGCTGGTCGCGTTCAACAAAGCGTTGTGGTTTCAACCCGATACGACCACGCAGGCAAAGGCGGCAACCGGTAAGAAGAAAGCCGGAAAAGCAGGACGTCGGTCGTCTGTAAAGGAAAAAGCGACCAACGAGAAAGAAAAAGAGACGAAAAAGGCAAAAGCAGCACCGAAGCAAAAGGTGGCCAAAGCGCCTAAGACAAAAGCAGAAAAGCCGGCTGCAACACGCAGCGTGCGGCGAAGAAGATAAGGCATCCTCTTCATCTTTCCGCACGCAGATTTATTACACCCAATTTGTGGGAGATAAATCACAACTGTGATTTATTACACCCAATTTGCGGGAGATAAATCACAACTGTGATTTATTACACCCAATTTGTGGGAGATAAATCTCTTCAGGAATTTTAACCACCCAGTTTGCGGGAAATAAATCCCTTCAGGAATTTTAACGACTCAATTTGCAGGAGATAAATCCGTTCAGGAATTTTAACGAAGCAATTTGTGCCGAATAAATTCCGAAAGGAATTTTAACCAATCATCGACGCGGCTAATAAATCCGTTCAGGAATTTTAACTTTTCTCCGGTCAATTCAACGGGAAGCCGCTTGTTTTTGGGGAGAGAGTGGCCGATCTGCATTATCGGTCTGCCGGCATGAGTCGCTGAGCACCGGCAGCGCTTCGGGCCCCATGTTAAACAGCAGGTCTACGATGCTCAGGTCGGGCAGGAACCCGTATTTTTCGCGGAACACCTGATAGTAGGATTGAGGGTGAAAAGAAGGATCGTCGTGCGGATGGCGCGGATGGAAGGCATTTCGGAAATCGTTCGGGAGATTGGTCTCGTACGTTTCGGTACGGATGATTTGCGGTCGCAGGTCGATCAGGTCGCAGATGAGGTGTTGCAAGGCCTCGTTATAATCGATCAGAAAAGTGTACTTCTTCTCGTAAAACGGTGCGAAGTCGTCGGCATAATATTCGAAGAAAGGACTCATGTTATAGGCGGAGACGAATGCGTTCCAATGCAGATGGCGCCAGTTCCCATGGTCGGAGATACGGACATCGCGTGTCAGGATTTTCGGTGTCGGCGATTTTTCGACGGGTACGGTCAACTCTTGGATGCCGTTGGCCGTAGCGATCCGGCAGCGGTTGCGGTAGGTCTGCTTCTGGTAGTTCTCGCAGGCTTCGAGTCGTACGGTATCGAAGGCATACAGTTTGCAATAGTAGCTGACAGGCGCCAAATAGGCGGTGGAAAGGCAGACGGCGCTCATCGCTTATTCGATGCGTTTAAACAGGCGCTTCCGGTCGTTGCTGTACCAGCGGAACCATACGTTGCCCTCGATTCGGGTTTCCGGAATCAGCCCGAAGTGTCGCGAATCGACCGCCTCAGCTTCATTATCCGATAACATCCAATAGTAGTTCTTTCGGAAGAAGAGGTAACGGGTATATTTCCCGTCTACATAAAGCTCTCCATTCCGAATCGATACCCGGTTACCGTATTCTGCGAGGATGGCCTCACGACACATGAGCAGGGAAATCGAATCGATTCGGTAAAGGAGGTCTTTGCCCGGAATCACGAACGTGTGGCGGCGACGCTCGCCGGGAAGCCATTCGATATCCGGCAACTGCGGGAGTTTGTCACGAAGAAGAAGTTCTTCGCGGCTTGTCAGGCGAAAGGTCAGGCTTAGCGAATCTTCTCCGGCACTACGGTAGGGGATGTTCAGATCGCGCATCAATTCCATCAACGGTTCCTTGATATTTTTGCGGATGCGAAACATATTTTCGGCTGTCGGAAGATTCGGGTACAGACGTCCGGCGATGCGAAAGCCGTCTTCGCCGACGATGACGGTGTCGCCCGGCATCCCCACGCAGCGACTCAAGAAGAGAGGCGCTTGACGGCCTTGTGTCCGATGACCTCTGAACAGGACGATCCGGCCGCGTCCGGGGTTCGAGGCGGTGCGGATTTTATTCACCAGCACCCGGTCGCCTTCTTGTAGCACGTCGCTCATCGAACGGGTCGAGATGCTGTACGATCCGACGCAGAAGAGATGCAGCCCTAATGCGATCAGGGCGGCGATCACTAAGCCTGTCAAGTATCGTATCAGCCGGCGTGCCATTGTTTCAACGTGCAGCGTTTTGGATCAGTCGGCGCGTACCGTACGGAACATCCGGCTCCAGCGGATGCCGCCATTGAAGAGGCTGCGATCTTTATCGAGCGAGAGCCAGATGAGGATCGGCTTCCCGACGATATGATCTTCGGGCACGAAGCCCCACGAACGGCTGTCGGCGCTGTTGTGCCGATTGTCGCCCATCATCCAGTAGTAGTCGTATTTGAACGTATAGGTCGTAACCGGCTGTCCGTTAATGAATACCTGGCCGCCCCGTACGTCCAATGTATTCTCTTCATAACTGCCGATGCAACGGCTGTAGAGCGCGAGGTTGCGCTCGTTCAGCTCGATCGTCGCGCCTTTCTTCGGAATCCAGATGGGGCCGTAATTGTCGCGCGTCCACCCTGTGCGGTAACCGGCGGGATAAGTCGTACCTCCCAGTTGTTCGGGCTCTACTTTAATCTGCTTCACCGACCGGATTTTCTTCATAATCTCCAGCGCCTCCTGCGTCAGCGGCAGGCGATAGATCGGGTTGTATCGTCCGTCCGTCGAAGTGAAGCCGAGAAACGGCAGATATTCGTAATAGAACTTTTCTTCGTCCGATGTCGGGACGGAAACGAATTTGCGGTCACTCTTGCTGATATCCATCTTGCGGAACTGCTCTTCGGTGAGCATCGCTCCGTCTGTTTCGACAAAGTAGCAGAGCTGCATCCGGGCCGGGTCTTTCTGTTTTTCTCCGTTAATGTACAGTGCATTGTTACGGATTGCGAGTGAGTCGCCCGGCATTCCGACACAACGTTTTACGTAATTTTCTCGTTTATCTACGGGACGATAGATGATGTCGCCATAGTAATCTTTATTCGTGTGTACCGCTTCCCGTCCGGCCTCGTTTACCAGCCAGTAATAGTCGGGATTTTGCCATTTGAGCGCCACCGTATCGCCGGCGGGGAAGTTAAACACGACGATATCGTTGCGTTTCACTTGTCCGAAGCCTTTTACACGTTTATACCCCCATCGCGGCCAGTCGAGGTACGACTTGCAGTTCAGTATCGGGAAGGTATTTTGTACGAGTGGGAACGAAATCGGGGTGTTCGGTACACGCGGCCCATAGCTTAGCTTACTGACGAACAAGTAATCTCCTACCAATAATGTCTTTTCGAGCGAGGGGGTCGGGATTTGGTAATTCTGAAAGACAAACAAATTAATCAGGTAGACCGCTACGAGCGCGAACACAATATCGTCGATCCATTCAAGCGTTTCGCGCACCCTCTTATTCTTCGAGCGTTTCCATGCGCCCCATGGGATGAATTTCGTGAGGAAGATATCGACCAGTACAATCAGACCGAAGAGCATCCACCAGTTTTCCATCCAGATGCAGAACAGTGTGTAGAGGGTGGCCCAGATACCGAAACTGATCCATTGGCGTGTTGTAATTTTTTTCATTGTTATTATTCGTTATTTTTTTGTATTCTAGGGAGAGAGATTTGAAGTAAATCGTTCATTCCGAGGAAGCCTGTTTTTCCCACGGTGAACTCTGCCGCAAGCACGGCGCCCAGTGCCAGACCGGCACGACTTTTCGCACTGTGGCAGATACGGATGAAGTCCGTCTCCGAATCGTACTCCACCTCGTGGATGCCCGGCACTTCTCCTTCGCGGACGGACAGCACGGCCAACTCTTCGGGATGTTCGGCCTTGCCCGATACACGGTGTGTCTTGCGGTCGATAGCCTTGAGGATATCGTCGGCCAGCGTGATGGCGGTCCCGCTCGGTGCGTCTAACTTATGGATGTGATGCGTTTCGGTGATCTGTACGTCGTAGTCGGTGAAGCGGTTCATCAGTTTGGCCAGATAAGCATTTACGGCAAAAAACAGGTTCATGCCGATGCTGAAGTTCGATGCATAGAAGAAAGTCCGTCCTTCGTTACGACAGATCGCTTTGACTTCGTCGAGCCGGTCGAGCCATCCGGTCGTTCCGCTGACGACGGGCACACCGGCCGCAAAGCACTGCATGTAATTATCGAACGCGGTATCCGGTCTTGTAAATTCGATGGCCACGTCGGCGCTTCGAAAAGCCTCCGAACGGAAGGCGTCATGATGGTCGACATCGATAATCGAAACGATCTCATGTCCCCGTTTCAGGGCAGCTTCTTCGACGGCTTTCCCCATCTTCCCGTAGCCTATCAATGCTATTTTCATCTGCTTAGTTCTTCTGACTGATTATCGTTACCGTAAACTTTTTTCTCATAAAGGCGCAAATATAAGGATTTTGTATTATATTTGGGCAAAGTTTTCCAAAACTATTGCAAAATGAAAGAACGAGTCTTACAATACCTCTGGAAATACCGGCTTTACGACGAAGCCGATCTGCGTACTACGGACGGTGATCCGGTAGCAGTGATCGATCCGGGTTTTGCAAACACGGACGCGGGAGCGGATTTCTTCAACGCCAAACTGCGCATCGCCGGAACGGTCTGGGCCGGTGATATCGAAATTCACGGAAAGGCATCCGATTGGGTGCGGCACGGGCACGACCGGAATCCCGCGTACGACTCGGTGATTCTGCACGTCGTCGGAGAAAACGATGCCTCTGTTTGTCGCAGTAACGGCGAAGTGTTGCCCCAAGTCGTATTGCATGTGCCTGCAAAGGTGCAGCAGAGCATCGACTGGTTGCTGTCGCGCGACGGCTCGGTAGCGTGTGCCGCGAGGCTTCGTGAAATCAGCCCTCCCTTCTTGTCGGGGTGGTTGAGCGCGTTGCTTGGCGAGCGTCTGGAGCGGAAGACGGAAGACATCTTCAAGAGGTTACAGCAAACGAGATACGACTGGAACGAAGTTTTTTATCTCACGCTGACCCGTAATTTCGGCTTCGGAACGAATAGCGACGCTTTCGAATGGCTGGCTGTGAGCCTGCCATTTAAATATATCCGGAAACATCGGGACAACAGCATGCAGGTTGAGGCGCTGCTCTTCGGTCAGGCGGGACTGCTCTCCGCCGAGAAAGAGGACGCATATTACCAAACGCTTCGACTCGAATATGCCTTTCTGCAAAAGAAATACGGCCTGAGGCCGGTGGATGGTTTTCTGTTCAAACGGTTGCGCACGCGCCCGGTCAATTTCCCGCATCTGCGATTGGCACAGCTGGCTTCCGTTTGGACGCACAACGATACGCTTTTTTCCGAAATACTCGAAAATCCGTCGATCGAGAAATTGCAGCAATGTTTCAACGTTCCTCCGTCGACATATTGGGATACGCATTATCATTTTGATTTCCCGTCGCCGGCACGTAAGAAACCGATCGGTCTCCATGCGGCCTATATTGTGATGATTAACACGGTGGCACCTGTCCTCTTTGCGTACGGTAAGCAGAAGCAGCAACCGGAATACGGCGAACAGGCGCTTCGTCTGCTCGAACAGATACCGCCTGAACGCAATAGCATCGTCAAAGTCTTTACCGATGCCGGAGTACCGGCCAAGAATGCCTGCGATTCTCAGGCGTTGATTCAGCTGCGGCGTGAATATTGCGACAAACGGAAATGCCTCTACTGTCGTATCGGTTTCCGGCTGATCAAGACTGCCGCAAAATAAATTTCATTTCTGCCCGCATTTACGTTATCTTTGCCGCGGCAAAAAGAGAAACAACAGAGAAGACGGTGATGCTGAAAGACAGAGAAAAAAAGATGCTGCATCGCATCGGATGTATCGTGCAGGCGTTATGGTGCTGCTATGCTCTGGTCTCGTGTGCCAACATGGCTTCGCCCAACGGAGGACCATACGACGAACAGCCCCCGAAGTTCGTGAGCAGTACGCCTGCGCCGTATCAGACGGGCTACAAAGGCAAGCGGGTCGAAATTCTGTTCGACGAACTGATTCAGATCGAGAAACCTTCCGAAAATGTCATCATCACCCCCCCTCAAAAGGAACTGCCGAGCATACAGGTGATGGGTAAAAAGATTCGCGTCGAACTGAAAGATACGCTGAAACCCGACATGACGTACACGATCGATTTTACGAATTCCGTGTCGGACAATAACGAAAAAAACGTGTTCGAAAATTTCAGCTTTGCTTTTTCGACGGGCGAAACGATCGACTCGCTGGAGATTTCGGGTACCCTGCTTAATGCCGCCAACCTCGAGCCGATGCCGGGCATCATGGTCGGACTGCATGCTGATCCGGCCGACTCCGCTTTTACGACAACTCCTTTCCTGAGAACGTCGAAAACGAACGATCGCGGACGCTTTACCATCCGCAACATCGCCGAAGGAACGTATCGCCTCTACGCGCTGAAAGATGCGAACCGTGATTACCTGTTCGATCAGCCGGGCGAAGAGATCGCGTTTCTCGACTCGCTCGTGACACCGACCTTCGAACTGGCCCTTCGTCAGGATACGGCCTGGAAAGATTCCGTTACGGTCGATACGATCCGTACGGTCGAGTATACCCGCTTTCTGCCCGACGACATCGTCCTGTTCCTTTTCAAAGAGAAATTCCGCCGTCAATATATGCTTCGCCCCGAGCGACCGCAGGCTAACCGATTTGTGCTCAAATTCAACGCTCCGACCGACTCGTTGCCGCAGCTCACGCTGCTCGACCGGCCGAACCGCGATCCGTGGTTCCTGATGCAGCCGGCCGAAGGAAACACGGCTCTGCACTACTGGATTACGGATTCGATGGTCTGGAAACGCGATACGCTGCATCTCCAAGTCGACTACCTGAAGAGCGACTCGACGAACAGACTGCGTTCGCAAACGGATACGATTCATCTCACGTTCCGTAAGCAACGCGCGCCGAAGAAACCGAAGAAAGGCGAGGCCGAGCCGAAAGTTTTCCTGACGCTTCAGTCCAAAGCCTCCGGTACGATTGAGATACACGATACCGTTTCGTTCGTATTCAACGAGCCGGTCATCGAACCGAGACGCGAAGCCATCCTTCTCGAACAGCAAAACGATACGCTCTGGACGCCTGTCGATTTCAGATTGGCGCAAGACAGCCTTGATCTGCTGAAATATCACGTCCGGCATCCGTGGAAATACGGTGCGAACTATCGCGTCACCATCGATTCGGCACAGTTGCAAAGCATTTACGGACATCATAACGAAACTTACGAAGCATCGTTTCAGATCCGGAAAAAGGAGGAGTACGGGCATCTCTATCTCAATATCGAAGGAGTTGCCGAGCCGGCTTTCGTGGAACTGTTGAATGCGAATGACGAGCCTGTGCGGAAAGGCCGGGTTAAAGGCGGAGGGGTACTGTTCTCCAATCTGTTGCCCGAGAAATATTATGCCCGGCTGACTGTCGATACGAACGAGAACGGAGTGTGGGATACCGGCAATTATACCGAGAAACGACAGCCCGAAACGGTGTATTATTCACCGAAAATCTATACGATGCGGGCTAACTGGGAGATTGAGGAAACGTGGGACGTGACTGATACGCCCGTCACTCGACAGAAACTGCCGGAAATTACAAAAAACAAGCCTAAAGATGTTACGCGAAGAAAACGTGATTACAAAGAAGAAGGCCGGTCCTCCGGACGCTCGTCGGGCGGCCCCATCGGGCTGCCGTTTTAAATACGGTCGCATCGTTATTAAGGCGATTTGCGCGCTCTTGTTTGTTGCGAATGCGCGGGCGCAATGTCTCCCCTCGACGCCGCCAATCAATCATGGCGAGACGGTAAACTACGACATCTATTTTAAATGGGGGTTGCTCATGTCACGCGCCGGTGAAGCCTCTCTCTCGTTCGGGAAGGCCACCTATCAAGGGCAGAGTGCTTCGCGCTACCGGTTGCATTTCCGTACGGTCAATCTCTTCGAATCCGTCTATCGGATGCGTGATACGATGGATTGCTATTATGCTCCGGACTATTCGTTGCTGTTCAGCTCGAAGCGTACGCACGAGAATCATTATTACCTGATCGACGAACTTACTTTTTCGTATCCGAACCGACGTACTTCGATACACTCGCGCCGCTATACACCGACTGAAACGAAAATCGATACGACGCTCACCGTGCGCTCGGGTTGCGCGTTCGACATGCTGGGAGCTACTTTCTTTTTGCGCACCATAGACCGGAAAAAACTCAAAACCGGAGATACGTTCCCGATGACTGTGGCTATCGGAAAAGATTTGGTGAAAATCAGCTATCGCTATCAGGGACAGGCGGTCGTCCAACGCGGAAACGTCAAATACCGGACTCTCCATTTTTCAGTCGACATTTACGATAAAGCTTTCACGCAAACCACGGCCGCGGCCGAGTTGTGGGTAGGCGATGACGATAACTTTATCCCCGTCAAGATACGCTCGAAACTGAAAATCGGCTATGCCGAAATTCATTACAGAAGTGCGTCCGGACTGAGAGCGCCTCTCCATAGCCGTATCGAAATCAAACGGTGATGCTGGAGATTATTGGTGGCTTTGGGTCATTTGAATACACGTAATCTTGCTTCGAAGGGAATCGAGATCGATAATAAGCGCTATAAGTCTCCTAACCTCACAACAAAATTTATACTGAAGCTTAACGGCCCTCAAATTGTAGAAAAACGGTAAAAAACGTCATTCAAAAAACCAAGATTGGATATATACCGAAAAAAACGTATCTTTGTTGTCAAACGAAAAGGAGGTGTGTATGTCGCGGTTTATTAATCCGTTTACGGACTACGGGTTCAAAAAGATATTCGGTCAGGAAGTGAGTAAAGAATTGTTAATTGATTTTCTCAACAGTCTTCTTCTTGGCGAAAGGGTGATTAAAGACCTGACATTTCTGAACAGTGAACGTCTTCCCGGAGACGAAGACATGCGTTCGATTATTTATGATGTGTACTGTACGACCGATAGCGGAGAGCAGATTATCGTGGAGATGCAGAACCGGACACAGAGCAATTTCAAGGAGCGTGCGCTCTATTACGTTTCTCGTGCGTTATCCGAACAGGGTCAAAAGGGAAGAGGTTGGCAATATGCTGTAAAGGCCGTCTATGGTGTCTTTTTTATGAATTTTACATTCGAAGGAGAAGAGGCCAAATTTCGTACGGACGTGATTTTGTCCGACAGGGACACGGGTAAGATGTTTTGCGATAAACTGCGCCAGATATTTATTACCATGCCGCTGTTCGAAAAAGACGAACACTCGTGTACGACAGATTTCGAACGTTGGATTTTTGTATTGAAGCATATGGAAACATTTAAACGAATGCCATTCAAGGCTCGAAAGATGCTCTTCGAACGTCTCGAAGAGCTATGTGACGTGGAGAATCTTCCGGCAAAAGAGCGTCGCATGTATCAGCGAAGTTTGGATATTTACCGGACGAATTTGGCCGTAGAAAGCTATGCTAAAGAGCAGCAAAAAAAAGCATGGGAGACAGGCCTCGCGGAAGGTCATGCTCAAGGTCATGCTCAAGGTCATGCGGAAGGACGCAGAGAAGGCCTCGCGGAAGGAATTCTTGAAACGGCCAAAAAGATGAAAGCTTCGGGGATCTCCGTCGATGTCATAGAGGCTTGTACCGGATTGCTTCCCGAAGAAATAGCAAAGTTGTAGAAGGACATACGGTGTTGTGGCGTTTAGAGACACGGCTCGGTATATAAGGTTGTTGTGAAATAACGGATTGATGCCATAGCAAGTTTTTAGGGTTTGAAATTCCCTTGTGCGGTATGTCCGCACGGGGGGATTTCTTTTTATATGTATACCCTGTTACCCGACAAGATTTTTTCGATTCTTTATGTGTAACTTTGCCCGCCAAATGCAGTTGAAAGATGAAGATGCAGAAAACAAACGCCTTGCGTCTGGTGGAGCAGGCGAGGATTCCTTATGAGACGTTGTCGTATGTCGTTGATGAAAATGATCTGACGGCTTTGCATGTTGCCGGGCAATTGGGACAAGATCCTGCTCAGGTCTTCAAAACGCTCGTTCTGCGCGGCGACCGAAACGGCTTGTTTGTCTGTCTGATCCCCGGTAATGCCGAGGTAGACCTGAAGAAAGTCGCCCGAATCTCGGGTAATAAAAGTGTCGCCATGCTTCCTATGAAAGAATTACTCTCCGTAACCGGGTATATACGCGGCGGCTGCTCACCCATTGGCATGAAAAAGCGTTTTCCCACTTTTATACATGAAGCATGCCGGATGTTTGATCGGATTTGCGTGAGTGCCGGCCGACGAGGTTTGCAGCTCAAGATCGCCCCACATCATCTGATCGCATTGACGGAGGCCACCCTCGGAGACCTTGTCGTGTCGATTTCTGGTCTGCCGTAACCTCTTCGTTCAGGATCATCATCCGACCTGAAATAACGTCTTTCTCGCATCCATTCGGAAGGCTCTTACGAAGATTTGTACGTTCGGAGATCACATGTCGGACATGTACCGGCGATTTCTTTTATAAAAAAAACACCAAAAAAGATTTGGATTGCCAAAAGAATCCTTTTATCTTTGCAACGTTTAGCATGACATGCTTAACCGGTTATAAGCAAAATGAGAACGAAGCGCGCTATACATATATATAATGTATACGAGACATGTGGGCGGATTCCGCGTATCTCCCTCCATGCACACGCGTTCTCGGAACACGAAAAAATCATGAAAAACCGCGTCGATCCTAAAGTTGGCTTTTATCTGTTAGGGAATATTAATGATTGCGTACGGTTGCTCTCGAAGCCTCATACGGTAGCAAAAACACCTGCGTCCGTATGTAGCAAAATTTACATACGGGAGAAAATAAATTTACATCCGTATGTAAGTTTACGCGCGTCCGTATGTAGCGAAATTT
>NZ_RQYN01000080.1 GCF_003860135.1 Tannerella forsythia | reverse complement strand
TTAATTGTCAATTGTTATGCATGGTACCCGCTGAACCATGTACCCGGTATAACAATTAACCATTGACAATTAACAATTAAACAAGAGCCCTGAAAGGGAGCGTTAATTCAGCCCAATGTGGAGCGAAGCGTAGCGTTGGGAAACAAGGTAACCCCTCGGCACAGAGGGCTGAAAGCCTGAGGTAATACATGTAGTAGTGAAAAGTGAAGCCCTTCGGGCGTTGAGGTGTTGAATTGTTTAGTTGTTGATTTAGCTGATGGATGAACGCCTCTGTCATTCCGAACGTAGAGAGGAATCCCGCAAGAAAAAAAAGAGATTCATCGCTTGACGCTCTGAATGACAAATGTCCGAACGCAAATGACACAAACCAACGCAAATTAAAATTTGTGCAACTTGTCAAAGGCTTGTGCAACTTGTGGTTATGCCCTTCGGGCGTTGAGGTGTTGAATTGTTTAGTTGTTGATTTGGCTGATGGATGAACGCTGACTACTAACTAACAATTAAATTAAGGACAGGGGTTCTCCCCCTCTTGAGTAGGGGTTTTACCCCCTAAGGACAGGGGTTCTCCCTCCCTTGGGTAGGGGTTTTGACCCTTAATGTAAGGGGTTCTCCTCCTCTTGGGTAGGGGGTTTACCCCCTAAGGGCAGGGGTTCTCCCCCCCTTGGGTAGGGGTTTTGACCCTTAATGTAAGGGGTCCTCCCCCTCTTGAGTAGGGGGGTTACCCCCTAAGGGCAGGGGTTCTCCCCCTCTTGGGTAGGGGTTTTACCCCCTAAGGACAGGGGTTCTCCCCCTCTTGAGTAGGGGTTTTACCCCCTAAGGGCAGGGGTTCTCCCCCTCTTGGGTAGGGGTTTTACCCCCTAAGGACAGGGGTTCCCCCCCCTTAGGTAGGGGTTTTGAGCCTTAATGTAAGGGGTGAACCCCCTCTTGGAAGAGGGTAACACAATGGTTTGATTGTTGATTGGTTTGATTGTTGGCTGGCCGCTGATTAATTCAGGCTTTCAGCCCTCAAAAACAGGGTATGGATATGGATCCCCCACCCTTGCGGGATGGGGCTGAAATAATCCGGGCTTTCAGCCCTTGGTTAAATAATGGTAAACGCCGAACTGTCTATTGCGTAATTTGGGATAAAATGATCTTTTCCGTCGTTAAGTGCTGTGATTTGACCCGAAAATTTCGCGCAGTTCTTTATTGCTTAATTTGCCGATCCAGTTTTCTCCGGAGGCAACGGTCATCTCTGCAAGGTGCTTTTTATGTTGTATCATTTCATCAATTTTTTCTTCGAATGTATTCTTTGTAATCAGGCGATGCACCATTACGTTTTTCTTTTGTCCGATACGATAAGCTCTATCGGTCGCCTGATTTTCGACGGCAGGATTCCACCACAAGTCGTAGTGGATGATGTGCGAGGCGGCCGTGAGGTTTAATCCGGTGCCGGCAGTTTTGAGCGAGAGGATGAATATTTTGTCGGCCCGATTGGTTTGGAAGCGTTCTACCATGTTCTTTCGCTGCTCGATCGAACATGCTCCGTGATAAAACATCGGTCGGTTACCGAAACGTTCGGTAATGAATCGTTCGAGCATATCACCCATTTCTTTGAATTGCGTAAAGATAAGCACTTTTTCTCCCGACGAAAGTATCGTATCGAGCAATTCGAAGAGCAGTTCCGTTTTTCCGGAAAGGGATGCGTCGTAACGGTTGTTTTTTAAGAAACTGGTCGGATGGTTGCAGATTTGTTTTAGTGCCAGAATCATTTGCAGTACGAGTCCCTGACGTTTGAAAAGCGACTGTTTGTCGGCCGTTTCACTGTAACCTTCGATTTCTTCCATGGCAGCTTGCATGGTTTTTTGATATAGCGCCGCCTGTTGTTCGGTGAGCCATGCGAATTGATTCTGCTCCACTTTATCCGGCAGGTCGGAAATAATCGTTTTATCCGATTTCATACGTCTTATCATGAACGGCGATGTGATTTTACGGAATTTAGACACTGCATGCTCGTCATTGAAAACCTGTATGGGCGTAGCAAAATCCTCTTTGAATCTTCGTATATTTCCCAGGTATCCTTTGTTCGTGTAGTCCATAATCGACCAGAATTCACTCAGCCGGTTTTCCACAGGCGTTCCGCTCATCGCAATGCGGATTTTGGCCGGAATGCTTTTCACCGCTTTGGCTTGTGCGGTATCGTAATTTTTTATGTTTTGCGCCTCATCGATAACCATGACTTGCCATTTCCGTTTACGGAGTATTTCGCTGTCACTTCGCAAAACACCGTAAGTCGTTAGCATCACATCGGCATCGAATTGTTTCAGATCGCGGGCTTGTCCGTGAAAGAGATGCAAAGAGAGGGAAGGCGCGAACTTGGCCATTTCCGTTTGCCAGTTGGTCACTAGTCCGGTCGGGACTACGACTAATGCGCTGTATTTCGTCTTGAGAGTGACCTCTTCTTTGGCTTTAAGCAGGATGGATATGACTTGTAATGTCTTTCCCAATCCCATATCGTCTGCAATGATACTGCCGAAACCGATGCGGCTGTTCCGATACATCCACGAATATCCGCGATGCTGGTAGGGACGCAGCGTAGCGTTGAGACCTTGCGGGAGCGGGATATCATGACACGAAGTGAGTTCCGAAATCAAATCGCGTACTTCGTCGGTAAGCGAAACGGGGGCGCCTTCATATTCTTCGCTCAAGGCCGTTTGGAGCAGCTGGTATGAATTAAGGGGTTTATTATCGGTTATGGTTTTGTAAATCTTTTCCATCTCGTTTTCACTTACATAGATGTAATTTTCTTTGAAGCGAAACAGTCCCGATGCATTTTTTATCAACTTTTTAAAGTCTTCCGGCGAAAGAACCGTGTCGCCAAGAGCTATTTGCCAGTCGAATGTAAGCAGTTCGTCCAGCCGGATAAACCCTTGCTGATCTGATTTTCGTTTTAACCTTACGGAGGTCTTCGGACGCAACAAGTTTTGGAGCGATCTGGGAAGCAGCACCTGAATATCGAGTAGCCGGATAGCCGGCAACACTTCCATTAGGAACGGGGCGAACTCTTTTGTATCGAACCGGATAGGGAAAATTCCGCCCTGATTTACATATTCGTCCAGCCCGCGTATGAATGGCGACAACAACGATACGCTCCGGAGTATTTTAAAGCGATGCTTTTCGAATTGTTTTTCCTTCAGTATTTTGGATAGTGGAATGGGGAGCCTGTTGGGGTCTGAGGTATCTTCAATGCTTAGGGTTACATCGAAACGGTTGTCATCGATCTCTGTCACGGTGATCAGTGGTTTGTGGACTTCGGCTGTGAGGAAGTAGCGGTCGAGCCAGACCTTGATCCCTCCGCTCAAGGCATTTTCGCCTACGCCTGCGAAAGCGTAAGCCTTGTTTTTGAAAAACATGTCTTCGAACAAATCACCTGTCGATTGTTTGGACAATCTTTTTATCAGGTAAGAGATAAACAGCGACAGCAATTCCGTTGTCTGATTTTCTACGGAGACCAATTTTTCTTTTCCACGAACATTTTTGGTGGTTTGTAACAGATCTGTCGGCAGCCTTTCCGAAAGTTGTTGTACCAATGCGCGTACTTGCGTATCGATCATTGCCGGTATCCAGCGGATAACAAATAGCTTGTTTTCCAATTGGACGATTTGTGGAACGATATTTCCGTTTGCGACAAGATGGATAGAGGCAAAGAGGATTTGATGTGCCGCTGCTATCGAGGGTTGGTAATCGGGCAGATAGTCAGGGTGAAGATGAAACAGTGCGGGGAGCAGGTCAGGCAGTTTCTTGATATTCGAATCGTTGACCGACAAATGCACTTCGTTATTTCGGTTAATGTCGAAGTAAATCTGGGTATGATGTGAAATGGTGTGATTCGCCTCTACGGATCCCAACAAAGTGCTGAAATCGCGTTTTTTGTTGATGATTCGTTGGGCTTCTTTGCCCAAGCGTATAAATTGTGCGGCATATTTGTCACGAAAATTCCCTCCCGGATAAAACGGAGGCTTGTCCGGCAAGAGATGTACCAAGGGGGCGGCTATGTCGCGCAGGAGCGAGAAATCTACTCTCCGGTAAACTGCTTCATGATCGATGGTTTGCGTAGCTTTTTTTATCGGTTTAAGCAGAGAGGCCATGGTCGGAATTTCGTATCGTTTTTGCTCGGCGATAAAGATTCCGCGCTTCTTTAACTCTTCAATCAGGTCTACGTGATGAATTTTGAAAACAAGGAAAGGATCATTATCAATTTCGCGGCTGACCATATAAATCACCGAGGCCAAATGCTTACATGGCACTGCCCAATCGGGACAGGAACATTGCATTTTGAAATCGGTCCATTGGCGGGGGAAGACTTTCAACCCCGCTTGTTCGGCAATATCTAAAATGGCGGGATCAAGTTCTCGGTTGAGTAATTTCGAAATCAACACCGGCCTTGCAATGATTTTTTGCATCAGTATTTCAATCTGATCTTCAAAAAACGGCGGGACGATAATTGTTACTTTGTATGGAGAAGGGCGACTCCCGGATACTTTGGCCATTATCGTATTATCGTTCATCTTTACAGATTGTACGTGCCCGCTCCGTGCATAAGCGGCTCCTCGTGGCAGGCGATTGTCATAATCTGCATTTTCCAATGAACGTAACCAATGTTCACCCCACCATGTTTTACCGAATTGAATAGACATAAGAATGTGTAATGATTTTTTGATAGCCAATGCAAAGATGCTGCTTTTTTTGGATTTTATAGTGATGGACTCCGTTTTTTCTTCTTCACGATTTTTCCGATAGACCAAGATATCATCTTTTGTGCCGGACTTGATGTCTCAAAAACAGGGTGAACGTTGAATGACCAACCGATAGCTCTCGATTAGAACTGCCGGGTCGTTCGATGATGTAAAGAAGCGTTCGTGTTTTGAGCCAGAAGGAATGAAACGAAACAACTCCAAGCAATCCGGATACTCAACGTTCACAAAATAAGTTTGGCTTTTCGTCAGACATCGTTTATCTTTGTCCCCATAGATTGTATAATGAGAAACATAAAATCAAAACGTAAATGAAAAAAAAATGTATTGTACTGATCGCCTTTTTGTTATTGGCGGCGGGTTCTGAAATCTCAGCATGCACCGGCTTGCTGGTAGGGAAAAAAGCTTCGACAGACGGTTCGGTAATGATTAGTTATTCGGCAGACTCGCATACACTCTATGGTGAGATGTATCGTTGGCCGGCTGCGACATATCCTCAAGGTACGATGCTTGATGTATCCGAGTGGGATACAGGAAAGCCGCTGGGTAAGATCGCACAAGTAAGACAGACGTATTCCGTCATTGGAAACATGAATGAATATCAGGTAGCCATTACAGAAAGCACGTTCGGAGGACGTCCGGAGTTGATCGATACGACTGGGATTATGGATTACGGCAGTTTGATTTACATTGCTTTGCAACGATCCAAGTCTGCTCGCGAGGCCATTAAGGTAATGACCGATTTAGTGGCTGAATATGGTTACTACAGCAGCGGTGAGTCATTTTCGATTGCCGATAAGAACGAAGTTTGGATCATGGAGATGGTCGGAAAAGGAGTCGGCAATAAAGGGGCTTTGTGGGTAGCCATCCGTATCCCGGACGATTGCATTGCCGCGCATGCCAACCAGTCACGCATTCATCAAATCCCTTTCCATGATAAGGAAAACTGTATGTACGCGCCCGATGTTGTTTCATACGCTCGTGAAAAAGGTTATTTCAAAGGTAAAGACAAAGATTTCAGTTTTGCCAATGCATATTGCCCATACGAATTCAGCGGCTTGCGTGCCTGCGAAGCGCGTGTATGGTCCTTCTTCCGCCAGTACGACAAAGAAATGAACAAATACGAGGCTTTTGTCAGAGGTGACGCAACGAAAGAACCGATGCCGCTTTATATCAAACCAGACCGTAAACTCTCCGTACAAGACGTACAACAAGCCATGCGCAATCATTACGAAGGGACAAGTATGGATATGACTAAAGACCCGGGTGCCGGACCCTATAAGGTTCCCTATCGTTGGCGTCCGATGCACTATACCGTAGACGGACAGAAGTATCTCCATGAACGCGCTATCGCTACACAGCAAACAGGCTTTGTGATTGTCCCTCAGATGCGTAACTGGCTGCCCGATGCCATCGGAGGCATCTTGTGGTTTGGAGTCGACGATGCCAATACGGCTGTTTTCAATCCGGTTTACGCTTCTTCACTGGCAGTGCCTGAATGCTATCGGGTAGGCAACGGAGATATGTTGACCTTCTCGTGGAGTTCAGCTTTCTGGATTCATAATTGGGTCGCAAATATGGCATACCATAAATACAGCTTTATGATTGAAGACATCCGCAAGGTACAAACCGAGTTGGAAAACGGATACCATGATGCCCTTCCGGCTATCGATAAGGCTGCGTTGGCACTCTATGAGAAAAGCCCCGAAGAAGCACGCCGCTTCCTAACGTGGTACAGTACGACGACGGCCGATCAAGCTACCGCACGATGGAAAAAACTGGGCGAATATCTCATGGTTAAATATATCGATGGAAACGTAAAAAAAGAGCAGGAGGGAAAATTTAAACGTAATCCGTACGGACTGCCCTCTGCTCCAGACTTCCCCGGATACGACGAAGAATATTACAAAGAAATCGTTCGCCAAGGCGGTGAACAATTGAAGGCACAATGATGTTCTATCATTGAACCAAAAAATAAAGAAATGAAAAAGTTGATAGCTATCATAGCTCTGATTTTCCTGTCGGTTGCCGGATATGGACAGCGTCGACAGTCGTCGGCAGGAGTAAATGTAGGATATGCGCTCGATGGTGAGTCGGCAACGTTCGGTCTTGATTTCCGGCACAATGTGTGGCGGAATGTGCGAATCGCTCCCTCTGTTACGCACATGTTTCGTAATCACGGTATCAGCGCGTGGTATCTGGAGTTCGACGGTCACTACGTGGTACCTGTAACGCGCAACTTCGCGTTTTATCCGATCGGAGGCTTGGGAATGTCGGTTTGGAATCTCAAAGGACATGATGGAAATCAGACCCGTGTGGGACTGAATGTAGGATTAGGAGCCGAGCTTTATGCTACGGATCAGGTATCTGTGGGTACGGATATGAAATACAATCTAACGAGTAATTACGATCAGGCTTTGATAGCTGTCAGAGTAGCTTACCATTTCTAAACAAAGAAACACCCGGGCAATTAGCCTAAACAGAAAGAGTCATATTAAATTCCTTTTTTCGAGGAATGATATGACTCTTTTTATGAATAAATGGTCAGTACTCCTGAACATTTAATAAAGGATAATGAATATCCGTATATTTGCCTAAAATGACTATCTTTGCAAAAAATAAGGCAATGACCCTGATCGATTTTCTAA
>NZ_RQYN01000079.1 GCF_003860135.1 Tannerella forsythia | reverse complement strand
GTAGATACTCCCATCCTATTCTCCAAATATTTTTACAGGTTTTTTTTGAGAAAAATCGCAAATAGTTGAAAATCACAAATATAAAAAGAAAATGAGAACATACATTAATATATAGAGAAAGAAAAGATGAGTAAAACAGGGCATAAAGAAAACAGGATATAAGGAATAAAATCATCCAATGATTCGATTAAAAATCGACCGTGAGACGAAAATTCAGCTGGCGACCGGTCAAATAATTCGGAACCGCATACTGATGACTATACACATCCGTTATCCAATAATAAGAACTTGTATTATAAATATCGAATACATTAAATACATCAAGCCCTAACCAGATACTTTTAAAATTGCGGAAAAAGCCCCTCTCCATCAAAGCATCTTCTCCCCCGGCCAATTGGTAGGTAAAGCCAAGGTCTATGCGACGATAAGGCGGCGTTTTATAATTGCTTCCGTCATATCCCCGACGAGGCACTGTGACGGGCAATCCCCCGGTCAACACACCGCGCAGATTGAGCATGGCTCGACGATAACCGGGAAAATAGTCCTGAAAGTAAAGCGAAATATTATACGCGGGACTGTTGGGCATCGATACACTGACTGTTTCCCGTCCACTTCGTTCAATCGTCTGCCGTGATTTCATTAACGACAAGCTGATCCAGGAATCGGTTCCGGGCACAAACTCGCCGAAAAGCTTCATATCCAATCCGGCAATGTAGCCTTTTGCACAATTCTCCCCATAATATCGTATCTTCACATTGTCTAATGTGTAGGGATTGATATTGCTCAGGTTCTTATAATACAGCTCCGTCGTCAACTTAAAGTTCCGGGTGCCGACCTTAAACCCGTAATCACCTCCCAAAATAAAATGAATCGATCGTTGCGACTTCAGCTGATCATTCAGCCGGATCACCGTATTTCCATCTTTATCCTTCACCTCGGTACGTAATTCTTTATAAAAAGGAGACTGGTAATACAGTCCGGTCGCAAAACGAAGCGTAAGATCCTGATTGGCATTCGGAATAAAGCCCAGCGAAGCACGCGGGCTGAAAAGGAACTCCTTGCTATATGTCCAATAACTGCCTCGTATACCGCCAACAAGCGTGAACAAGCCCTGCTCGGTACGAAACTTGAAGATATCTTGGACATACGCAGCCAGGCGTGTACTACTCAATTTATTATCGGAAAAAAGATTGGCTATCACGTTCACTTCCTTACCGGTCTGCGGTAACGAATAACCGGACGAATCACGACTTTCCCATTCGCTGATTTTATCGATAATACGTTCCATCTGAGCGTTGACGCCCCATTTCAATGTTTGATGAGTCGTAAGCTGTGTGATGCCGTAGAGTCCGACATGACTAACGGTCGCTTGTAATCTGTTTCGTGCGTGTTCATGATAGGAGGCCAGAGCAATGGATCGCTCACCCTCAGCGATCTTTTCATCGTCTCCCTCTTCACCGGCTTTATCCAGACGATAATTTCCGGTCAGATCATAGCTTTCCTCTTCATTGCTCCGGAAAGCGAAGGCCTGCAAACCCAGTTCCGACTTCGGACTTAACTGATGTTTCAACGTCAAAGCCCCGTAAATCGTTTCAAACTTGTCACGTTCCTGACCATCGAAAAACACATGAAACTTTTGCTTATTCTTCACCGTACCAAATGTGGTCTCCAACTCGATCGGAACATATTTATAATGGTTAGACGAGAGGTTTCCCAGAAAATGAAGCTCCCACTTCGGGGCGGGTTTATAGGTCATGAACGTTTGCAAATCTACAAAGCGCGGCACATACTCGGCACGGCCGACTAAATTGTTCAACAGCGAACTCGACATTTTGTAACGTATGCCGGTAACTTGTGTAAATTTCTTGCTCCCACTTCCTACATACGCACTGGCCGTGCTGATATTCAGATTCGAAGCGCCAAGTACACCGACCGAAGCCGATCCTTCCAGTTTTGTCGGCTTTTTATACGAAATATCCAAGACGGAACTCATCTTATCCCCGTAACGCGCATCGAACCCGCCGGCCGAGAACTGCACGTTTTCTGTCAGGTTCGGATTGACAAAGCTCAATCCTTCCTGCTGCCCCGATCGTATCAGCAAAGGACGAAAGACCTCCATTCCGTTCACGTAAACCAGATTTTCGTCAAAACTTCCCCCCCGTACCGAATATTGGGTACTCAGTTCATTGTTCGACGACACTCCGGCGTACGTCACAATCAAACTTTCGATACTTCCCCCCGATGGATCGGGAAGAATCTTCAAACGTCCGGCATCAAGCGTCTCCATCGTAGTCGTCTGCCTGCGAATCGCCGTCACCGACACTTCGTTCAGTTGGAGAGAAGTATAATTCATTTGTACGTTCACACGCATATCTTGTGCCAAACGCGGAATCACTCGTTCCGCCTTATTGTATCCGAGACACGAAAAAAGCAGCACAACGGAATCACCCGGCGAAACCGATAACGAATAAAATCCTTTCTCATCGGTCATCGCACCTATCAGCGTATGCTTCACTTGTACAGCTACGAGCTCCAACGGGTTGCCATCGGCATCCCGCACATTTCCCGAAACTTTCACTTTGCCCTGAGCATTCAGACCCATGGCCATCCACAAAAACAGAAGCGACGCCAACGTACGATTTCTCATCTTTCCTTTATTTTACGTGAGTATGAACGTAAAAAAAGCCCAAAGCGTATATTCCGGTGGCAATTTTCACCAACCGAATGCTTTATCCGTCATCCACATTTGCTGCGCTTTCATCGTTTGTTCAATCACTTCGCGGGCAATACCGTCGCCACCGTTCAGAGGCGAAATATATTTTGCGATGTGTTTAATCTCCGGAGCTGCCGTAGCCGGCGCAATAGGCAAGCCAACACGGCACATCACTTCATAGTCCGGGATATCGTCGCCGGCAAACACGATAGCTTCTTCTTCCAAGCCGGTCTTCTGAAGGAAATCTTCGTAATCCTTTATTTTGATTGCGCTACACATATAAATATGCTGCACTCCAAGACGTTCGAAGCGGAAACGTACATTTTCCGTGTAGGCACCGGTGATGATGCCCACCTGATAACCATGCTTAACAGCCAGTTGCAACGCATAACCGTCTTTGATGTTGACGGTTCGCGCCGGATCGCCGTTGTCCGTCAACGGAATTTTATCGGACGACAGTACGCCGTCCACATCGAACAGAAAAGCTTTTATTTTTGTCAAATCATACGGTATCATCACGTTCAAGATTGAGATAATAGGTGAATATGTTTACTGATTAATTCATACAGCTCACGCACAATCGGATCGGTCAGCATGGCCGATTGTTTTTCGATTACATTGCGATCGTATCGTACCGCCGGCCCCGTCTGTGCATCAGCAGGAGAAAGGGTATGTATTTTCGCGGCCGTTTCATCGATCAGCGGCAACAGTACGGTGGGGTCTATCCCCTGCTCATTCAAAATCCGATCGGCAAGGACATACATGTGATTTGTAAAGTTACAAGCAAAAACCGCAGCCAGATGCAAATAACGGCGTTTTTCGGAAGAAAGCAACCGTACATCGGAAGAAATCTTTTCGGCAAGCGTTCGCAGACGCTGCTCGCTTTGTGCTGAATCAGCTTCGATAAAGCAAGGGACACTCCGGAAATCGATCGGTCGTTTTTTTGAGAAGGTCTGTAACGGATAAAGCACGCCATAATGGCGGGCATATCCGCGAAAAATATCCATCGGCACACTGCCTGCCGTATGCAGCCAAAATCCCTCGTCCGGAGAGACTTGTGCGACAATCTTGGGCAAAACCGCGTCTTTCAGGGCAAAGACATATAAGTCGGCATCCGAACGTAGTGCGCCGACATCCGTTGTCCACGCACACGCGTGCTCTGCAGCCAGCTTTTGTGCATTTGCTTCGGTACGGCTATAAATCTGACAGATACAGAGTCCGGCCTGCCGCATCGCTGCGGACAAATGAGTCGCTACATTTCCGGCTCCGATAAAGACGACCTTCATGCCTGAGTCGCTTCTTCCGATGTACCGGGCAACGCGAATTTACCGATATGTACCTTCTCCCACAACAAGTGCGATTCATCGAACGGTTTGCGTTCCTGATCTTTGTGTCCGAAACCAATGATGCACAAAACTCCCATCTGATAGGGTACATCCAACAAATCGCGGACATATTGCTCCGAGTCGCGTTCATCGGCCGTCAGGCGATTCCGCACATGACACCAACAGCTTCCAAGCCCTAAATCCTCGGCCTGCAACTGCATATATATCGCGGCGATGGAGGCATCTTCGACCCATACATCGCTTATTGTCATATCACCCAACACGACAACGGCCAACGCACATCCTTCGAGAAACCCTCCTCCGGCGCTTTTGCACCTCGCCAACTGCGTCAACATATCCTTATCCTCGACCGTGATAAACTGCCACGAATGCGAGTTCTTCGATGTCGGAGCCATCAAAGCGGCTTTCAAAAGTTGCTGCACCTTTTCCGGTGCGATCAGTTCGTCCGTAAATTTCCGCGTACTGCGTCGACGGGTGATCAGAGAATTGAAATCTTCCATACCATACTATTATAATGATGCGAGGACAAAATTAGAGAAATTTTCCGAAATGGAGCTTCTTGAAAAAATTAACACAGCAAAAAAGAACATCTCGCTACAAAAAAACTTCGCCCCGAAATCTTATGATAACGGGGCGAGTCTGTATGATGTTCTGCGGCTAATTACAGCCATTCTTTCATAAACGCATTCATTTCCTCGGCATGTGCTTCAAGACTTTGCAACAGCTTAAGTTGAGCACGAGTACGAATTAAGTTATGCTTCGGCTTGTGCGTTTTATAATACGTGTCGCCATTGAGATAATCGGTCAGGAAACGTACCGTCTGCATATACGTCAACAAGCGTCCTCCGTAAGGAAGAAGACTGATCTCGATCGGCGTAAGGAAAGATTTTGCCTTTTCCATGTAACCGCGCGTATATGCTTTGAAAATCTCCATGTTTACCCCCACTCGATCGAGTTGCTCATCGTCTTCGGCTCCCGTATTGGCTCCGGTACGGATAAAATCGCCGATGTCGGACAAGACAAAACCCGGCATTACGGTATCCAGATCAATCACACATAACACCTTTCCATCTTCATCGAACAAGATATTGTTAACTTTCGTATCGCAATGATTCGTACGTTTTTTCAGTTTGCCTTCACGATACAGTTCTTCCTGAACGCACATTTCCTTGGCACGCTTCTCAATTTCCTCAATGAGGTCTTTCACCTCATCCACACGTCCGGCCGCATTCGCCTGAACCGCGTCGTGAAATTGCTGCAACCGGAATTCCATATTATGGAAGTTCGGAATGGTTTCGCCCAAAGCGCCTTCGGGCAAATCGGACAACATGGATTGGAAATCGCCAAAAGCGCGTCCGGCTTCATAAGAAGAGGAAGGATTCACTTCTTCCAAACTTTGACAACGAGGAATCATCAGGCAGACACGCCAGTAGCTTTCGCCGTCGAAATAATACCTTTTCCCGTCATCAGCCGGAAGAAAAGTCAGCACCTTACGATCGATATCCTCTTCTCCGCGTTCCTGCAACTTCGCGCGGATATGTGATGTAACCGTATGAATATTATTTTGGAGCATCTCCACATTGGTGAAGATATGATGATTGATACGTTGTAAAACATAACCGGGTGTACCGGATTCGGTAATTACTTTCAGCGTATCGTTGATATGTCCGTTGCCGAAAGGTTCGACTGAAACGATGTTTTCCTTAATACCAAACCGACTGAGGATTTGTAAATATTTTTCGTTTGTCATGGTGCTGAAAAATTTTGATGTAAACCAAAAAAGGACGCTCCATAGAACGCCCCTCTCTGATCGTACGTGTTACATTTACTTTTTGTTCCGGTTACCGTAACGGCTCATAAACTTGTCTACACGACCGGCCGTATCGACCAACTTGGCCTTACCCGTATAAAACGGATGCGAACTGCTGGAAATTTCCAGTTTAACCAGCGGGTAGGTAACCCCGTCAATCTCTATTGTCTCTTTCGTATTGATCGTAGAACGAGTGATGAACACTTCTTCGTTCGACATGTCTTTGAAAGCAACCTGACGGTAATTTTCCGGATGAAGTTCCTTTTTCATTGCTCTTCTATTTTTAATTTATGATGATCTTGTTTCCTTTTTCCAAATACGGGGTGCAAAAGTATTCATAATTGTTTAAACAAGCAAGAAAAAAGCGGTAAAATTCTAATTCATAGCATAGCCACGTGTAATTTATGCGCCGAACCATAAAAAAAATATTCCATATTCATTCGTTCGTGATTTTTTTCGTACCTTTGAGCCTGATTTTTCACATATAACACAAGAAACAATGATAAATTACAAAGACTTAGGCTTGGTGAACACGCGTGAAATGTTCAAAAAAGCAATCAACGGAGGCTATGCAATTCCAGCCTTCAATTTCAACAACATGGAACAGATGCAGGCCATCATTCAGGCCGCGGTAGAAACGAAATCGCCGGTGATTTTACAAGTTTCGAGTGGGGCGCGAAAATACGCCAACCAAACGATCCTGCGTTACATGGCCGAAGGAGCCGTTGCTTATGCAAAAGAACTCGGATGCCCGAATCCGCAAATCGTTCTTCACCTCGATCATGGTGACACTTTCGAACTTTGCAAAAACTGCATCGACATGGGATTCTCTTCCGTCATGATCGACGGATCGCATCTCCCATACGACGAAAACGTCGCACTGACGAAGCAAGTCGTTGAGTATGCTCATCAGCACGATGTGACAGTAGAAGGTGAATTAGGTGTTCTGGCAGGCGTTGAAGACGATGTCGTAGCAGAACATCACACCTACACGAAGCCGGAAGAAGTCGTTGACTTTGTAACGAAAACCGGCTGTGACTCGCTGGCGATCTCGATCGGTACTTCGCACGGAGCAAACAAGTTCAAACCCGAACAGTGCAAACGCGCCGCAGACGGACGCCTTGTTCCTCCGCCTTTGGCTTTCGAAATCTTGGAAGCAGTGGAAAAAGAATTGCCGGGCTTCCCGATTGTCCTCCACGGATCATCATCCGTGCCGCAAGAAGATGTAGATACCATCAACAAATACGGTGGTGCGCTGAAAGATGCGATCGGTATTCCAGAAGAAGAGCTACGTAAAGCAGCTAAGTCGGCTGTTTGCAAAATCAACATTGATTCCGACAGCCGCTTAGCCATGACAGCTGCTATTCGTAAAGTATTTGCTGAAAAACCGGCCGAATTTGATCCGCGTAAATATTTAGGACCGGCTCGCGATGCAGCCAAGGCTCTTTACATTCACAAGATCAAAAATGTATTAGGCTCAGATAACAAGCTTTAATTAGTACGATAAAAATTCAAAGCGGAAAGGGGCTGTCTTGAGAAAAACGGACAGTCCTTTTTTGTGCTGTCACTTTCGGTCTCTCCCGTAAAAACCACTCCCTCTCCTACTCTTCCGTCCATCGGCTTCATCACCCTGTGTTCCGATCCGTGAACCATGGCTGACGCATTAAAATGTAGAAAGTCGAGAGGATAAATCTTTTTTCGCTCTAAACGCAGTTCTTCTATTAAGAAGAAGAGCGATGCTATAATAATCACTCCTTAACAATTGATTTTCTTAAATAAAAAGTAATAAAAGTATATTTTTTCCCACTATTGTCCGATAAAAAAACTATTCAAAAGTGCAGGGCGAAAAAAATATTCCCCCGTACACTTTTTTCGTAGTTTTGTGTTCACTATAACGCAATACTACCATGGGCAAAAATACATATTTTTTCGGACAATCTGTTTTCGGACAGCTCATATCTTTGATTGATACCCGCATGATCACCCGAAACAGCGCTAAGCACAATGCCGACCGCTATATAAAGTGGTTCACAACTAAAGACCATTTGATCAGTATGCTCTTTGGCGTATTTGCAAAAATCACGTCTTTGCGTGAAGTATCCGGAGCTATGCTTGGCTTATCGGGAAAAACCAAACATTTTCAATTGGAAAGCCTGCCGTACCGCAGCACGCTTTCGGATGCCAATAAACGTAGAACATCGGATGTTTTTGCCGGTATTTACAACGATTTATTAAAATATGAATATCCGTATATTTTCCTAAAAAGACTATTTTTGCAAAAAAAATAATGCAATGACCCTGATCGATTTTCTAACTCACTTTCCGGACGAAGAAAGTTGCAAGCAAAAGTTTAAGGCCTATCGCGACCAGGTTGGGGTGGTTTGTCCCAAATGTGGCGGGAGTTCTCATTACTGGAAAAAGGACAAGGAACAATACGAGTGTAAACAC
>NZ_RQYN01000078.1 GCF_003860135.1 Tannerella forsythia | reverse complement strand
TATGTAAGTTTACGCGCGTCCGTATGTAGCGAAATTTATATACGGACGGAAATTTTTGCGCATCCGTATGTACGTGAAATTAGCGTAAAATCCCACGTCAGACACTTGCCGAATTTAATCTTGAGAGATGCGATGTTGCCGGGCCTTGTAAAGCAGAAAAACGGCCTTTTGGGGGGGGATGTATGTTTTCAGGGACAAAGGCATTTGCTTTTCTGTTAGGGAGATTGAAAATAATCATGTACATTTGCCGGATAAAAGAAACGAAGAGAAAAGAAATGATTCAATCTATGACCGGATTCGGCAAGGTTACGGCCGAAATGCCGGATAAAAAGGTGACCGTCGAGGTCAAATCGTTAAACAGTAAGCAACTGGATTTATTTACACGTATTCCGTCCGTTTATCGGGAAAAGGAGATGCAGATCCGTAATGAGCTATCGCAAAAGTTGGAGCGAGGGAAGATCGATCTTATTCTCCATGTTGAATATATCGGGAAAGATACTTCGACAAAAATCAATGCGGCGGTAGTAGAAGGCTATTACGAGCAGATTCGAGACCTAGCGGAGAGATTGTCGGTGAGTGTGCCCGACGATTGGTTTCACACCTTGTTGCGTCTTCCCGATGTGATCAAAAACGAGACGGTAGAAGTCGATGAAGCGGAATGGCAAAAGGTTCATCAGGCAATTGCCGATGCGATGGCTCATCTGATCGAATTCAGACAGCAAGAAGGGATGATGCTTCAGAAACTCTTTGAACAGAAAATTGTGACGATCGGAGAGTTGCTCAAGGAAGTAGAACCGTATGAGCAGGAGCGGATCGAAAAAATCAAGGGGCGTTTGCTGGAAAATTTGCAAAAGGTGCCTGAGGTGGAATATGATAAGAACCGCTTTGAGCAGGAGTTGATTTATTACCTTGAGAAGTTAGATATCAACGAAGAAAAAGACCGATTGAAGAATCATCTGCAATATTTTATCGATACGATGAACAATGGGGTCGGGCAAGGTAAAAAGCTCGGATTTATCGTTCAGGAGATCGGTCGTGAGATTAATACGCTCGGTTCGAAAAGCAATCATGCCGAGATGCAGAAGATCGTGGTGCAGATGAAAGACGTTTTGGAGCAGATCAAAGAACAGATTTTGAATGTACTGTAATGAAGGGAAAACTGATTGTTTTTTCAGCGCCGTCGGGATCAGGTAAATCTACGATTATTCGCTATTTATTGGAAAAAGGCTTGCCACTTCGCTTTTCGATCTCTGCTACGAGCCGTGCTCCGCGGGGCGAAGAGGAGGATGGCAGAGAATATTATTTTTTGACGCCGGACGAGTTCAGACAGAAAATAGCGGCAGGCGAATTTCTCGAATACGAAGAAGTCTACCGAGATCAATTCTATGGTACACTCCGGTCGGAAGTAGAGCATATTCAGGCGAGCGGTAATACGGTCGTGCTTGATGTCGATGTCGTAGGAGGCTGCCGTATCAAAGAGCAATACGGAGCCGAAGCGTTGTCGGTTTTTATCCGCCCTCCGTCGATCGAAGCCTTGCGTGAGCGGCTCGAAAAAAGAGCGACAGATGCTCCCGAAGTCATCGAACGTCGGCTGGAAAAAGCGGCCTACGAACTTTCGTTTGCCTGCCAATTCGACCGAATCATTGTGAATGATGATTTGGAGCAGGCACAGCGGGAAGCGTTGAAAACCGTGACGGATTTTATTCACTCCTAAGGAGTGACGGTAGGGTATCCTTTTAGTTTTCTTTTTCAATGAAGACGGTCGGCATCTTTTCAGGTTCGTTTAATCCCATACATATCGGGCATTTAGCTTTGGCCAACTGGATTTGCGAGTATGAGCCGTTAGATGAGCTGTGGTTCCTTGTGACGCCACATAATCCTCTGAAAGCGGAAAATACGTTGATGAACGACCGTTTTCGGCTGTCGTTGGTTGAAGCGTCTATTCAAGATTATGGAAAGTTCAAAGCCAGCGATTTCGAATTTTCGTTGCCTCGTCCGTCTTATACAATTCACACCTTACATGCTCTACGTGAATCTTATCCGGAGGTTTTATTCGTACTTATTGTGGGTTCGGACAGTTGGAGTAACCTGAGTAAATGGAAAGAATCCGATGCGCTGATCCGTGAGTTCCCGATATGGGTTTATCCGCGTCAGGGCTTTGAGGTCGCTGTTCCTCCTGATCTTCCTACCGTGCGTTTTCTCAATGCACCCATCATTGAAATTTCTTCAACTTTTATTCGTCAGGCTATTAGAAGAGAAAAGGATGTTCGTTTCTTCCTGTCTGAAGCCGTTTGGGAATATATTCCGGAAATACGAGAAAGTCTGGAGACTAATGAGAAAAAATACCCTTTCGGATAGAGACGAAACACAAAATATCATTACTTTTGTAGGCCTGTTCGGAAGAAATTCCGACTGTTACAGAATAAGATATTGATTCAATGACAAAGAAGGAAACAAAACAATACGAGACGGATAAGCGTTATTTGCAGATGGCCGCGATTTGGGCGGAAAATTCTTATTGCCAACGCCGCAAAGTAGGGGCTTTACTTGTCAAAGATCAGATGATCATCTCCGACGGATATAATGGTACACCTTCGGGCTTCGAAAATGTCTGTGAAGACGAAAATAATGTAACGAAGCCGTATGTTCTTCATGCCGAAGCCAATGCGATTACGAAGGTCGCTGCTTCGTCGAATAACAGTCGTGGAGCGACCATCTATATTACTTCGTCTCCCTGTATCGAATGCGCTAAACTCATTATACAGGCCGGTATCGTACGTGTGGTATATTCCGACGAATACCATACGGACGAAGGCTGTAAACTGCTCAAACGGGCAGGCATCATCGTCGATTTTATTCACCTGAATCAAGAAGAAAAATGAGTAATTCCCGAAGGTATATCTTGTGGATGCCTGTAGTGGTTATCGTAAGTTTGGGCATCGGCCTCTGGCTCGGAGCCTATTTATATTCCCGTTCGCCTCGCATGCGTGAAGTGAATGCCGGGAAAAACAAAATCAACACGATATTGAACATCATCGATACGCAATACGTCGATACGGTCAATATGAATGATTTGGTGAATAAGACGGCTGCCAGCCTGATTAACGAATTAGACCCTCACTCCGTGCTGATCCCCGCTGAGAACGTGCAAGCCGTCAATGATGACCTGGAAGGCTCGTTTAGCGGGATAGGCGTATCGTTCAATGTAATCAACGACACGATCCTTATCATCACGGTAATGCCCGGAGGACCGGCCGAAAAAGCAGGCCTGCAGCCGTTCGACCGTATCATCTCCATCAACGACTCGACGTATGCGGGACAGAAATACAGTCAGGCAAAAATCATGCGTAATCTGCGCGGTCCCAAGGACAGTAAGGTGAAATTAGGGATTCAGCGTGACCATTCGTCCGAGCTCGCTTTCTTCGAGGTAACACGTGGAGAGGTTCCCAATCATTCCATCGAAGTATCGTATAAGATCGGTCGGAACATCGGTTATATCAAGATTCGAAGCTTCGCACGCACGACATACAACGAATTTATCACGGCAATCGCCAAACTTAAACAAGACGGCTGTACCGACTTTATCATTGATTTGCGAGATAATGCCGGAGGAATGTTAGATGCCGCCGTGCGTATGCTGAATGAGTTCATCCCTCGCGGAAAACCGATTGTCTATATGGAAGGTAAGGCATATCGACGTCAAGACTTTTATGCCGACGGGTCCGGATCATGTCAGGAGGTACCGATCATCGTATTGACAGACGAGCTATCAGGCTCGGCCAGTGAAATCTTTGCGGGCGCCATTCAGGATAATGATCGTGGACTAATCATCGGACGTCGTTCGTACGGAAAAGCTCTCGTGCAAGCACCGATTCCTTTGAACGACGGGTCGGAACTACGCTTGACGATTGCCCGCTATTACACCCCTTCGGGACGATGCATTCAGAAAATGTATCAATTGGGTAAGTCGGACGAATATGAACAGGATTTGTATCAACGGTTCATTCACGGTGAGTTCGACTCGGCCGACAGCATCAAAATGGATCAATCAGCCGTCTATAAAACGTTGGGAGGACGAACGGTCTACGGCGGTGGAGGGATCATGCCCGATATCTTTATTCCTCGTGACACGTCTCACATCACGTCTTATTATAACAGTGTGATGAACAGAGGACTGCTTTATCAGTTTACAATTGAATATGCCGCTCGGAATTATAAAAGGTTCTCGTCTTTCAAGACGTATCAGGAACTATATGCGCATTTGCAACAACTGCCTGTTTTGAATGAATTTACGGATTATGCCGAAAGCAAGGGAGTTAAAAAGCGTCCGACTTTGATTAATATTTCCAGAAGTCTGATTGAAAAGTCTATACAATCGTATATTGTTCGTCACTTCTTCGATTATGCGGGTTTTTATCCGGTGTTTCAGAAAGATGACCTCACCTTGCGGAAGGCTGTTCAAGTATTGGAAGAAGGGACTTGGCGGCCTGAAATCCCCACGCAAGAAAAAAAACAGCCATGACGCTTGTCGAAGAGAAGCGAGCCTTGCGCAAAGAGATCGCCGTTTTGAAGCGTGGATATTCAACACTGGCGCTTCAAACATATTCACAGCAAGCGTTGAAATATCTCGAAGAAGATGAACTGTTTCGCAACGCCGGATGTGTCGCATTGTACTATGCGCTTCCCGGCGAGGTGCAGACGGCCGATTTTATTGAGAAATGGTACAAGGCAAAACGGATTCTCCTGCCTGTAGTCGTAGGTGACGACCTTTCATTGCAACGTTATACCGGTAAAGATCATCTTCGGAAAGGGGCGTTCGATATTCCTGAACCTGAAATGCTTTCGAGTTTACCTGAGGCCATGCAACCGGACGTGATTATCGTGCCCGGTGTTGCTTTCGACCGTCAGTTGAACCGTTTGGGCAGAGGAAAAGGATATTATGACAGGCTGCTTTCTCAGCCCGACACTCCTGCCATCGGACTTGCTTTCAGCTTTCAATTGCGCGATCGGATACCGACTGAACCACACGATCGGAAAATGACACGTATCATCACCGACAGTGAAATCGTCGGGTAAGCTACATTTTATCGGATAACGATCTCCCGAATCACGACCGAACCGGCACATTCATTCAGTTTTTCAACTAAATGGGCACGGTTTAGCATCAATTCGTTTCGCAATACCGATGAATCTACCGAGACATACAAAACACCTTGGCGAACATATAAACTGCGCGTAGCCTTCGATACGGTGAGTCCTAAGACTTCTCCCCATGCACGAACGACACGCACTTCGAGTATTTTCTGCCGAAGTTCGGGACGCTCCTTGTAAAATTCCTGTAGCAGCTCGCCAAGGGGTTGCGCATGTGTCCGTTTCATACCTCGCCCTCCATCGGCAATACTTGCCCTGCTTCTACTTTAAATACCGTATAGTGTTGTTGGATGGCTTTCAGCATTTGGTCTAAATATTTCCGGTTCGTATCCGTGATAAAGATCTGTCCGAACTGATCGCTGCCTACTAATTGAATAATCTGCTCTACCCGCTCCGCGTCGAGCTTGTCGAAAATGTCATCGAGGAGTAGAATCGGCATCGTGTGGCTTTGGGTGGCAAGAAATGAGAACTGCGCCAGCTTCATCGCGATCAAGTATGTTTTGTTTTGCCCTTGCGAACCGATATGACGGATCAGTGAATCGTTTAAGGTCATTTCAAGATCATCTTTGTGGATTCCCGTGAGGGTATAGCCTACCGCACGTTCACGTTCGCGATCTTCGGCCAGCTTTTCTTCCAGATGGACCGACCGGAGTTGCGAAATGTATTGAAGCCCTACATGCTCGGACGATCGACAGATGATCTGATAATATTCATTGAAGAATGGGAGAAAGACATCGACAAGTCGTACCCGTTTTTGAAAAATTACCTCTCCATGTTGCGCCAATTGCATCTCTAACACTTCGTACAGCGATTGGTCACGGCTTTGGTCGCGAAGTAGCCGATTGCGCTGCATCAGTGCCTTGTTATAGTGTATCAAGGCGTGCATATACGCTTTATCATATTGTGAGATGATCACATCTAACCACCGTCGCCGCTCGTCGCTGCCCCCGCGAATCAACTCCGAATCGAATGGCGAAACCATCACCAAAGGTAACAAGCCAATATGTTCCGACAGCTTCTGATAGGCTTTCTGGTTGCGTTTAAACAGCTTTCGCTGCCCGCGGCTGATCGAGCAGAAAATTGCTTCCGTCCGATCTTCATACGCATATTCGCCTTGTAATACGCATAATGCTTCGTCGCGATGAATCAGTTGACTTTCCGCTGTGTGCACATGGCTTTTACAAAACGAAAGATAATAGACCGCATCGAGCAAGTTCGTTTTTCCCATACCGTTTCTGCCGAAAAAACAATTCATTTTCGACGAACAGGCAATCTCTGCCTGCCGGATATTTTTATAGTTTAAAACAGACAGTTTGTTAAGTATCATAATATTAATCCTTATATGCGATAAATATCAGCAAAGATTTCAGGACAAAAATAAAAAATATAGTCTGTACATGAGGTTTATTCCCATAAAAAAGCTAATTTTGCACCCTGAATTTCAAAAAGGAATAAAACAGAAAACAATTATTATCGTTATGGCGAAGAAGACAACAAGCGAGGAAAAAGAGATAGAAGTTGGGGCTATCGTTTCCCGGTCGGAAGAGTTTATTGAAAAAAATAAAAAGACTATTATTGCAGTCATTTTAGGTATTGCTGCGGTAGTAGGTCTTATTCTGGTCTATCATTATATGTATGCCAAACCGCAAGCGGAAAAAGCCAAACTTGCGATTTTTAGAGGGGAACAGTATCTGGCACAAGACTCTTTCGCTTTGGCGTTAAACGGAAACGGGGTCGACTATGATGGTTTTGAAGCGATCATCGATCAATATGGGCGTACTTCGTCGGGCAATTTGGCTAAAGCTTATGCCGGTATTTGTCATTATCGTTTGGGGAATCCTCAGGAAGCGATCAAACGCCTCAAATCATATAGCGGTAACGATTCGCAAATCGCCCCCACCATGATCGGTTTAATTGGTGACTGCTACGTATCAGCCGGTCAGACGAAAGAAGGGATCAGCTATTTTGAGAAAGCTGCTTCGAAAGCCGATAACGATTTGATTAGTCCGATTTACCTGAAAAAGGCGGGTCTTGCTTACGAATCTTTACAGCAGTACGACCAAGCCCTCAAGGCTTATAAAACAATCAAAGAGAAATATCATCAGTCGATGGAAGCAATGACGATCGACAAATATATCACTCGTGCCGAGATTTTAGCTCAAAAGAAATAAAAGATGGCGACAGTCTACCAGAATCTCTCCGAATACGATTTCGATAAAGTGCCGGATGCTTCATCCATGCGCTTTGGAATTGTAGCGTCGGAATGGAATCAGAACATTACGGAAAAGTTGCTTGAAGGAGCTTGTAATACCTTGGAACGTCATGGCGCATCAGAAAAAAATATCTGTGTAGAGCGAGTACCCGGTAGCTTTGAACTGACATACGGAGCCAGAAAAATGGCCGAAAACAAAGACGTCGATGCTATTATTGTCATTGGTTGTGTGGTGCGCGGTGATACTCCTCATTTTGATTATGTATGTTCGGCCGTTACACAAGGTGTCACCGAACTGAATCTACAATTTGGAATTCCCTTCATCTTCGGGATGTTGACGACGGAAAACATACAGCAAGCCGAAGATCGTTCCGGTGGACGATACGGGAATAAAGGAGATGAAGCTGCGGTAACCGCAATAAAAATGATCGATTTTTCTCGTAGAGTTTGCACAGAAAAAAAATAAAGCGTATCTTTGCATCGCATTTTTAACAAGGGGGCAGTTACCAGAGTGGCCAAATGGGGCAGACTGTAAATCTGCTGGCTTACGCCTTCGGTGGTTCGAATCCATCACTGCCCACTTCCCCGAGTTTGAAGATATAAAGTCTCAGTAGGATAAGATCGAATCAGGGATGTAAATTGCGGAAGTAGCTCAGTTGATAGAGCATTAGCCTTCCAAGCTGAGGGTCGCGGGTTTGAGTCCCGTCTTCCGCTCCAAGTTTAAACAACAAGTAGATATCAAAGGTTTTACGAGTGATCGTAGAACCTTTGTTCGTTTTCAAGGGGGGGCAAAAGCAAACGAAAACCATGATATATTTGAAAAAACTTACAAATAAATTACAAAAACAGATTCCGATATGGCTAAGTTTTCGATACGCATAAGAAACAAGAGAAGCGACGGATTTTACCCCGTGTACATCGGCGTGTTTCATAATCAACCCAGATTCCGCGATAGAAAAATCTTAAATGAATCTCCGTATATTTTCCTAAAAAGACTATTTTTGCAAAAAAAAATAATGCAATGACCCTGATCGATTTTCTAACTCACTTTCCGGACGAGGAAAGTTGCAAGCAAAAGTTTAAGGCCTATCGC
>NZ_RQYN01000077.1 GCF_003860135.1 Tannerella forsythia | reverse complement strand
AAAAATAATAAAAATATATATAAAAGAATGTGGATAACAAATATTTATGAAGAAGATAAAAAGAAGCGAACAAAAGCCAATAAAAAATCAGCAGAGCTTATTTATGAGCTTATTGAAAAAGCAATAAAAGAACTATCAGAATAAAAATATTCAATTAGCTGCTTTATATATCAAGAAGAAAAACCTTCCCAAATATAAAGCAGCTTTGTTTTATCGCAAATTATGCGACACATGATTCTATTCATATCACACACAACCATTGAATTACGTCAGACTTACAGCCCTCTCTCTGTATATTGCTTTTTTCCCCAACGCTACGCATTGGGCTGAATTAATGCGCCCCTGCGGGGCTCGGCGGGTACCTTGCATTCCCCCTTTGAAGGGATGACATCCCCCTTCGCTTCGCTCTTCCCCCTTTGAAGGGGATAAGGGGGATGTTCATATCAATGCCATAACAACCGATTCGCCCGCGGATGGTAAAGACGCAATGAATTGCGTCTCTACAACAATGTACCCGGAATGACAATTGACAATTAACCATCGACAATTAATATGGGCGTCTTTACGGCGCATACATGGGACGATACGCTCAATCCGACATAATATATTTGCGCTCATTTGCGGTTATTCGCGTTATTTGCGTTCGGAACATCGTCATTCGTCATTATTCCATCTAAACAACTCAACAATTCAACATCTAAACATCTAAACAACTAAACACCTCAACAATTCAACAACTCAACGCCCAAAGGGCATCACTTTTCACTTTTCACTTTTCACTTTTCACTCAAACATCATCCTTTATTGTTTTCGGCAGCAAGCCGGCAAAGAAAGAGAACAAAAAAATCGTACCTTTGCGCGGGTAAAGAATATCCGGATGACTCCTTTTCTACAACAGATCGCGACCTTGTTTTACGAGACGTACGGCACAGACGTACAACAGATGGCCTTCGTGTTTCCCAACCGTCGTGCCGGACTGTTTTTTCGCAAATACCTCTCGCAAGCAGCCGGCCGGCCGATTTTTTCGCCGGCCATACGAACCATCAGCGAACTGTTCGCGCAATTGAGCGACAAGCAGCCGGCCGACCGGTTACAAATGCTCTTCCTCCTTTATCATATCTACATCCGCCACAGCGGGGCGAAGGAAACGTTCGACGATTTCGTGTTCTGGGGCGAAATGTTACTCAACGATTTCGACGACGTAGACAAATACATGGCCGACGCGCGCCAATTGTTTACGAACGTGACCGACTTGCACGAAGTAGAGAAAGACTTGAGCTACCTGCAACCGCATCAGATCGAAGCCATCCGCGCGTTCTGGTCGTCGTTCCGTCCCGGCGAAGAAGGGGCGAGCCGCCGCTACTTCCTCGGCGTCTGGCAGATGCTCTATGCCGTCTACCGCGAGCTGCGCGACACGTTGGCCGCGCAAGGCAAAGGGTACGAAGGGATGATCAGCCGTGAGGTCGTCGAACGTATCGAGCGCGAAGGCGCTTGCCGGCTGCCTTACTCGAAGGTGGTCTTCGTCGGGTTAAGCGCCCTCTCGAAAACCGAACACACCCTGCTCCGATTGTTGCAGCAACAAGAGATCTCCGACTTCTACTGGGATACCGGCACGGGCGACAAGGTGATGGACTCGGACAACCGGGCGTCGTACTTCGTGCGAGAATACGTGAAGCAGTTCCCCTCGTCGCTGAAATTGCCTCAAGAGCCGTCGCACACGCCCGACATTACGCTGATCGGCATCCCTTCACGCATCGGGCAGGCCAAACAGGTGCACGCCCTGCTCGAAGAAGCGCTGGGCGGACGCGACGAGATGAGCGCCGACGAAGCCTTACGCACGGCCGTGGTACTGCCCGACGAGCAACTGCTCATCCCCGTGCTTCACTCCGTACCCGAAGCCATCCGCCACATCAACGTCACGCTGGGCTATCCGCTTTCGGGCACGCCCGTAGCCTCTTTGATGGAAAACGTGCTCGCACTGCGTAAGAACACGCGCGTCATCGACGGAAAGCCTTGCTTCTATCATCGTGAGGTCTTGCCTGTGCTTAATCACCGGTATATTCAGGCCACGTCGCCCGCCGAGATCGTCGCCATCGTCAGACAAATTACCGACAACAACCGCGTCTACATCCCCGCGGCCGACCTCCAACAGACGCCTCTGCTCACGCTGATCTTTGACCCCGCGCCAACGACCGCCGACGTCTCCTCCTACCTCATCGCCGTACTTCAGGAACTGAACCGCATGCTCTCCGCGCGGAGCGACGAGCGAGACTCCGACAAAAACGACGAACCCACCGGCATGGACGAGCTGGAACAAGAGTTCGTCTACCACTATTTCACGACCGTCAACCGGATGAGAGACCTTATCGGAGCGTCCGGCATCGAAATGTCGGTCGATACGTACGCGCGATTGCTCGAACGGCTCACCGAAACGATCACGATCCCTTTCCGCGGCGAACCGTTGTCGGGACTTCAGGTCATGGGCGTGCTCGAAACGCGCGTGCTCGATTTCGAAAGGCTCATCGTGCTCTCCGTGAACGAAGGCTTTTTCCCCGCACGCAAAGCCGCGGCCTCGTTCATTCCCTACAACCTGCGGCGCGGCTTCGGACTGCCCACTTACGAACATCAGGACAGCATCTGGGCTTATCATTTCTACCGCATGATCGCGCGTGCCAAACACGTGACGCTCCTCTACGACACGCGCACCGACGGATTGAACACGGGCGAAGTAAGCCGCTACGTGCATCAGCTGCGTTACCATTACGAAACGCCGCTGCGTGAAAAATTGGTCGTTTACAACATCGCGTCCTCGAGGCCCCCGGCCTTGCAAGTGGCCAAGACCGACGAAATCCTCCGACGCCTCGACGGCTTTTTGAGCGGTGGCGCGCGAGCGCTCTCGGCCAGCACTATCAATACGTATTTGGACTGTCCGTTGAAGTTCTATTTCTCCTCGGTCGAAAAACTCAAGGAGGAAGAAGAAGTAGCCGAAAGCGTCGATAACCGTGTGTTCGGAAACATCTTGCATCAGGTCATGGAAGAATCGTACCGTCCTTACTGCGGAGCGCAAGTAACGGCCGATCTGCTGCGACTCGCGGCCGACGAAAAGGTGCTCACTGAAAAGATCCGGCGCGCATTCGCCGAATTCTTTTTCCACTCCGCCGAGCCACGTCCTCTGAGCGGACAGAGCTACCTCACCGGCGAGATGATCCGAAAATACGTACGCAAAATCCTCGAACGCGACCGTCGCCTCACGCCCTTCCGCTACGTCGCCTCGGAGATGGAGATTCATCACCCCTTCACCCTCTCCGACGGACGAACCGTAAACCTCAAAGGCTTTATCGACCGTCTGGACGAAGTGCGCGACACGATCCGCGTTGTGGACTATAAGACCGGTACGAAGAAAGACATGCACTTTAAAACCGTAGCAAGTCTCTTCGACCGCGCCGATGAGAAGCGTCAAGCCGCCATCATGCAGGTCTTTACCTACGCGTGGATGTACGGCGACCGAAGCAACGGCATGCCCATACAACCCTCGATCTACTACGTGCGACATCTCTTTTCCGACGACTTCGACCCGTCCGTCTACCGAGGCAAAGAGAAAGAGCAGATTACCGACTTCGCCGCCCTCCGCGACGAATTCGAAGACAACCTCCGCCATTGCCTCGACGAAGTGTTCGATCCCTCCGTCCCCTTCGGACAAACGACCCACGCTAAAATGTGTTCTTATTGCCCCTTCGCCGATATCTGTGGAAAGTAAATCGCTTATAATCAAAAGCTCCTTTTTGTCTTGTGTTAATTCCTGCCTTAGATGGCTTGTTCCTTGATTTTATTTATATCTTTGCCCCAACATATTTATTTTATTAAAACACAATTAAAGAAAAGAGCTATGAGAAAGCACAATTTTTATGCTGGACCCTCGATTTTAAGCGAGTACACGATTAAGAACACGGCCGACGCCGTATTGAATTTTGCAGGCACGGGATTGTCCCTGCTCGAAGTGTCCCACCGGGGCAAAGAATTTGTGGCCGTCAACGACGAAGCGCGCGCACTGATTAAGGAACTGCTCGACGTTCCCGCCACACACGAAGTCGTCTTCCTCGGCGGTGGCGCGAGCCTTCAATTCTGCATGGTACCCTACAACCTGTTGAAGAAAAAAGCCTCCTACCTCGACACCGGTACATGGGCATCGAAAGCCATCAAAGAAGCGAAGTTCTTCGGCGAAGTAGACCTCGTGGCATCGTCGAAAGACAAAAACTACACGTACATCCCTAAGAACTACACCCTTGCGCCGGATACGGAGTATTTCCACATCACGACGAACAACACCATCTACGGAACGGAAATTCATGACATCCCGAAGGTGAACGTGCCCCTCGTGGCCGACATGTCGTCCGACATCTTCTCCTTCCCGATCGATGTTTCCAAATTCGACATCATCTATGCCGGAGCGCAGAAGAACCTCGCGCCTTCGGGCGTGACCATCGTCATCGTTCGCAAAGACGCGCTCGGCAAAGTAGAACGTCCCATCCCGACGATGCTGAACTACCAGACTCATATCGACAAAGATTCGATGTTCAACACCCCGCCCGTATTGCCCATCTTCGCCGCGCTGCAAACGCTGAAATGGTATAAGGAACAGGGAGGTGTCAAGGTATTGCAGAAGAAGAATCAGGAAAAAGCGGCCGTACTGTACGACGAAATCGACCGCAACAAACTCTTCCGTGGTACGGCAGTGCCCGAAGACCGCTCGTTGATGAATGTCTGCTTCGTCATGAACGACGAATACAAAGAGCTTGAAAGCTCCTTCGCCGAGTTTGCCGCTGCTGCCGGAATGGTCGGCATCAAGGGACATCGTTCGGTAGGCGGCTTCCGCGCATCGCTCTACAACGCTATGCCCCTCGAAAGCGTCAAAGCCTTAGTAGAAACCATGAAAGAATTTGAGAAAAAGCAAGGCTAATGGTCAATTGTTAATGGTCAATTGTCAATGAAGAAAGGAAATGTGCTGGAAAATAAAAGCTTCGCATTTTCGATTCGCATCGTGAAACTATACACTTATTTATGTAATGAGAAAAAGGAGTATTGCATGTCGAAACAATTGTTGCGCTCCGGGACATCAATTGGAGCCAACATTGCCGAAAGCACACAAGCCGAGTCGGATTTGGATTTCATCCATAAATTGGCAATTGCACAAAAAGAATGTTCGGAGTCTATGTATTGGCTTCGTTTACTCGAAGCAACCGATTATCTGAATTCGCGTGAATCGGAGTCTTTACTGACAGACTGTACCGAGCTGATTAAACTCTTGACAAGCATTATCAAAACAAAGAAAAAACAGATGGTTGAAAAGAATAACCATTAACAATTAACAACTGACAATTAATAATCATGAAAGTCTTAATTGCAACAGAAAAACCGTTTGCCGCTGTGGCGGTGAAGGGAATCCGTGAGGCTGTAGAGCAAGCCGGAATGGAATGCGTGCTATTGGAAAAATATACCGATAAAGCACAACTGCTCGACGCCGTGAAAGATGTGGACGCGCTCATCGTCCGCAGCGACAAGGTCGACAGCGAAGTGCTGGATGCGGCCAAACAACTGAAAATTGTGGTGCGTGCCGGCGCAGGCTACGACAATGTCGACGTCGACGCGGCAACCGCTCATAACGTATGCGTGATGAACACACCCGGACAAAACTCGAACGCCGTGGCCGAGCTGGCATTAGGAATGATGGTCTACGGTGTGCGCAGTATGTTCAACGGTTCTTCCGGATCCGAGCTGCTGGGTAAGAAACTCGGAATCCATGCTTACGGAAACATCGGACGACTCGTCGCACGTATCGCCAAAGGATTCGGGATGGAGGTCTACGCCTACCATCACTCGCGTCCCGCCAGCGTCATCGAAAGCGACGGCGTGAAAGCCGTTTCATCGGCCGAAGAACTGTACAAAACGTGCCAGTTCATCTCCTTGCACGTACCGTCCAGACCTGAGACGAAAAACCTGATCGGCTACGATCTGCTTTCCAGCATGCCCAAGGGAGCCATGCTCATCAACACGGCACGCAAGGAAGTGGTGAACGAGGCCGAACTCGTCAAGGTGATGGAAGAACGCCCCGACTTCAAATACCTCACGGACATCATGCCGGGTAATCATGCCGAAATGACCGAGAAGTTTGCCGGACGTTACTTCAGCACTCCCAAGAAAATGGGCGCGCAAACGGCCGAAGCCAACATCAACGCAGGAATTGCCGCAGCCAACCAGATTGTGGACTTCTTGAAAAACGGCAATCGAACATTTCAGGTAAACAAGTAATGAACCGAAAAGACCTCCCACAGATCATACACACGATCGCGATCCTCGTGTTTACGATTACGGGAGGTCTTTTAATATGAATCCAACATGAAAATCAAACCTTTTAAAGGCATACGTCCGCCGAAGGACTTAGTGGAACAGGTACAGTCTCGCCCGTACGACGTGTTGAACTCCGAAGAAGCGCGTGCCGAAGCGCAGGGTAACGAAAAGTCTCTCTATCGTATCATCAAACCCGAAATAGATTTCCCCGTCGGCACCGACGAGCATGACCCGAAAGTCTATGAGAAAGCAGCGGAGAACTTCAAGATGTTTCAAGACAAAGGGTGGCTGGTACAAGACGACAAAGAACAGTATTACATCTACGCCCAGACAATGGACGGAAAGACGCAGTACGGGTTAGTCGTTTGCGCCTATGTCGAAGACTATATGACCGGCAAAATCAAGAAGCACGAGCTCACGCGCCGCGACAAGGAAGAAGACCGCATGAAGCACGTGCGGGTGAACAACGCCAATATCGAACCCGTATTCTTCGCTTATCCCGAGAATGGAGAGATCGACGCGCTTGTGGCCAAATATACGTCTGGACAGCCCGAATACGACTTTACAGCCGCGTTAGACGGCTTCCGTCATACGTTCTGGGTGATGAACGACGAGGCCGACATCCGGCGCATCACCGAACTGTTTGCAACCATGCCGGCCATGTATATCGCCGACGGGCATCACCGTTCGGCAGCGGCCGCGCTCGTCGGCGCCGAGAAAGCGCAGCAAAACCCGAACCATCGCGGCGATGAGGAATACAACTACTTCATGGCCGTTTGTTTTCCCGCCAACCAATTGACGATTATCGATTACAACCGCGTCGTGAAAGACCTGAACGGACTGTCGGACGAAGCGTTTCTGGAGAAACTCTCCCAACACTTTACCGTCGAGAAGAAAGGTCCGGAGATTTTCAAACCGACACGCCTGCACGAGTTCTCGCTCTACCTCAGCGGCAATTGGTATTCGCTCGTGGCCAAACCGGGAACGTATGACAACAACGATCCGATCGGTGTCCTCGACGTAACCATCTCCTCCAACCTGATTCTCGACGAAATTCTTGGAATCAAAGACTTGCGAAGCGATAAACGAATCGACTTCGTCGGCGGTATCCGTGGATTAGGCGAGTTGAAAAAACGGGTCGACAGTGGCGAGATGAAAGTGGCACTGGCACTCTATCCGGTATCGATGAAGCAACTGATCGACATCGCCGATACAGGCAATATCATGCCGCCCAAAACAACGTGGTTCGAACCCAAACTGCGTTCGGGGCTGGTAATTCATAAACTCTCTTAAAAAAAATCGACGGAGCGCGGAGGATCCAAAGATTCTTCGCGCTTCGTTTCGTTATGACTATGATAAAAAACATTGTATTCGATATGGGAGGCGTGCTGGTAGACCTCTCGCGTGAGCGTTCCGTTCGTCAGTTCGAGGCTTTAGGAGTCAGCGACGCGTCCGACCTCATCAACCCTTACAGCCACAACGGACTGTTCGGCTCGCTTGAAAACGGCGACGTCACAACATTCGAATTCTGCCAACGATTATCCGAACATTGCGGAAAAGAACTTCACCCCGAGGCCATTCGCGAGGCATGGAAGAGCATGGTCAATCCGGCGCCTGTCTATAAGCTCGATTATATTCTGGAACTGCGTAAACGATACAAATGCTACGTACTGAGCAATAATAACGATATGATCGTGGAATGGGCAAAAACGAGCGACTTCTCCGATGCACGCCGCCCGATTTCCGACTATTTCGATCGGATGTATTTCTCGTACGAACTGAAATGCATGAAACCTCATCCCGAAATTTTCCATAAGATGATCGCCGACAGCGGCATCATCCCCTCCGAATCTTTATATATCGACGATGGCATACAGCATCTCGAAACGGCAAAGTCGTTAGGCTTCGTAACCTTGCTTGCTGAAAACGGCAAAGACTGGCGCGACGCCGTCGATCAATGTCTTCAAGCACACACCCTGATCGGGAAGTGATTTTGGATGTTGGCACGTACAGGAAAAACATCCCCGAAACCTGCATAAGGCGATCGTTTGCCGCCTCGAAAATCCTTTAAACCCGGATTCCGCAATAGATGCGAACAAGGTCCGGATGTCGATCCCCCACCCTTGCGGGATGGGGCTGAAATAATCCGGGCTTTCAGCCCTTGGTTATGCATGGTGCATGTTAAACTGTGTACTCGGCATGACAATTGACCATTAACCATTGACAATTAACAATTAAATAATGGTAAACACCGAACAGTGTATCGCATAATTTGGGTTAAATGTATTCAGGCCTACGTTTGAGAATATTAAACCACAACGAAACCACTAAAAACCTCGATTTTTATCAATTCCTGTATAAAAATCTCGGCTTTTTTATCTATGTTTGCAACTTGGTATCGTTTACGGAATTCATGAACGGGATAGAAGATAAAATAAAATCGTTAAGGGAAGAGCTGGAGCAGCACAATTACAAGTATTACGTGCTTTCCATGCCGACGATTTCCGACAGACAATACGATGAAATGATGAAGGAGTTGCAGCTTCTCGAAGAGCAACATCCCGAATTTTTCGATCCTCATTCGCCGACCCAACGTGTGGGAAGCGATTTATCGAAAGAGTTTGAACAAGTGACCCATCGCTATCCGATGCTCTCGTTGGGAAATACGTACTCAAAAGAAGAAGTTCGGGATTTTTATGAACGGACAGCCCGAACACTCAACGAACCTTTCGAGATCGTCGCCGAACTAAAATACGACGGCACTTCCATCTCGCTGATTTACGAAGACGGACGATTGATGCAAGCCGTTACGCGTGGCGACGGAATACGTGGCGATGACGTAACGGCCAATGTAAAAACCATCCGATCGATCCCGCTCAAACTGCGCGGAGAAGGTTATCCCAAACGCTTCGAGATGCGTGGAGAGATTCTTCTTCCGTGGACGGAATTCGAGCGACTGAACAAAGAACGCGAGGCGCAGGAAGAACCGTTGTTTGCCAACCCGCGCAATGCAGCGTCCGGCACGTTGAAACAGCAAAATCCTCAGATTGTAGCAGCCCGACGGCTCGATGCGTATCTCTATTATATGTTGGGCGAAGAATTACCCGCCGACGAACATTATGAAAATCTGCAAAAGGCGCGTTCGTGGGGCTTCAAAGTACCCGAAGTAATTCGGGTTTGCCGTAATCTGCAAGACATAAACGATTATATTGCCTATTGGGACGTAGAACGCAAGAATTTGCCTGTTGCGACAGATGGGATCGTACTAAAGGTCAATTCGTTGAAACAACAGCGCTTCCTTGGCTATACAGCCAAGAGTCCGCGCTGGGCCATCTCGTATAAATTTCAGGCCGAGCGTGCCGAAACACGCCTGACGTCTGTCTCGTATCAGGTAGGACGGACAGGAGTCGTCACTCCGGTTGCCAACTTGGAGCCTGTTCAGCTGGCCGGAACGGTCGTCAAGCGGGCATCGCTCCATAATGCCGATATCATTGCCGGACTCGATTTGCATATCGGCGACCGCGTATATGTGGAGAAGGGTGGAGAAATTATTCCGAAGATCGTCGGGGTAAATACGGAAGCACGTCCGATGCTGATGGGCGATAAGGTCACCTTCATACACCACTGCCCGGAATGCAGGACGGCCTTGATACGCCCCGAAGGAGAAGCGGCGCATTATTGCCCGAACGAGCGGACGTGTCCGCCTCAGGTGAAAGGAAAGATCGAGCATTTCGTAACGCGCAAAGCGATGAACATCAATATGGGGCCTGAGACGGTCGAAGATTTGTATCATGCCGGTTACGTGCGTAACGTGGCCGATCTGTACACCCTTCGCACGGTCGATCTGTTACGCCTCGAACGTTGGGCGGAGAAGAGCGCACAAAACCTGATGGACAGCCTCGAAGCCTCGAAGCAGGTACCTTTCGAACGGGTGCTGTACGGCTTGGGGATTCGTTATGTGGGAGAAACCGTCGCCAAGCGATTGGCGTATGCGTACGGTAGCATGGAACATCTGGAGCAGGCTTCGCTCGAATCGCTCATGCAGACCGACGAAATCGGCGAACGGATTGCGCAAAGCGTGGTCGATTTTTTCGCCGATGAACGCAATCGCAACATGATTGACCGACTGAAGGAATACGGTTTGCAGATGGCTTTGCGGGAAGATGTGCTGGCCGCGCGCTCGGAGAAATTAAAAGGGCAGGTATTTGTTATCAGCGGAACGTTTACCCGCCATTCGCGGGATGAATACAAAGCCATGATCGAGCAAAACGGCGGAAAAAATACGGGTTCTATTTCCGGAAAGACGGACTACCTCCTTGCCGGAGCCAATATGGGACCGGCTAAGTTGGCCAAAGCCGAAAAAATGGGAATTAAAATTATCAATGAAGAGGAATTCTTAAACATATTAGCGGAATGATTCTGACAAGACACTTTTTATACAAGAAAATCAAATCACTGGCGCAAAAGGCTCTGACACGGGCGCATTGTTACCGTTCGCTCGACGATGTACGGTATGTCCTTTTAATGTGTGAAGCAAGAGACTGGAAAGCGGTAGAACCTTGTGTCGAAACGCTCAAGGGCATGAAAAAAACCGTGCATGTCTGTGTGTATACGCGAAAAAATGAGGAGACGCCGATATGGGACTACGCTTATTTGCTTGTCGAAGAAGGAAAAGACATCAATATATGGAGCTTCCCCGATAAAAATTTATGCAAACAGTTGAACGGTCTGTCGGTGGATATGCTGGTCGACCTGACGAGCAACGAGGCACCGATCATGCGTTATCTGATGCTGCAACACCCCTCGTCCTTCAAGGTAGGAGCCAAACGACCTTCCGAAATCAATATGTACGATATGTCAATCGTCATGAAAGACGGCGTGTATGACATTCCTTTTCTGTTCGGGCAAATTCTGGTCTATCTACAAGCCATTCGTTCGAGATAAACGGAAAGAACCGGATTTTACTTATGGCTACAATCGATTTAAGAGGGATGGGCGTTGCCCTGATCACACCTTTCAGACAAGACGGAAGCATTGACTACGAGGCTTTGCTCCGATTAGTCGAATTTCAGGTACAGAGCGGTACGGATTATTTGGTTGTGCTGGGAACGACGGCGGAAACTCCCACACTGACGGACGAAGAGAAAACGCGAATCGTGCGGAAAGTCGTGACACAAGTGCGGCGCCGCATTCCGATTGTGCTGGGTGTGGGCGGAAACTGCACCCAAGTGTTAGTCGATACGTTAAAGCACGGTGACTTTCAGGGTATCGACGCGATCTTGTCTGTAGTTCCCTACTACAATAAACCTTCACAAGAAGGACTTTTTCGGCACTACGAAGCCGTGGCCGAAGCGACCCCGTTGCCGGTAGTGCTGTATAACGTACCCGGACGCACGGGAGCGAATATGACCGCGGAAACAACCCTCCGACTCGCTTCCGCTTTTGAGAATATCGTAGCCATCAAAGAGGCATCGGGGAACATCAAACAAATGGATGATATCATCAAGCATAAGCCCGCAGACTTCCAAGTCATCTCAGGGGATGATGGTATTACATTCCCTCTCATCGCCTTAGGAGCGGTTGGGGTTATTTCGGTAATCGGGAACGCTTTCCCGAAAGAGTTCGGCCGTATGGTACGGCTCGCGCTCGAAGGCGACTATACGAATGCCCGTGTCATCCATTCGCGTTTTATGGAACTGTTCGAACTGCTCTTCGTCGACGGCAATCCGGCCGGAGTAAAGAGTATGCTGAACATGATGGGTTTCATTGAGAACAAACTACGCTTACCGCTCGTGCCGACACGCATCACGACGTATGAGAAAATACGTGACGTACTGCACCGGCTGCATATCCAATGCTGAAACAGCCCACGTCAACCGCGGAATAATCAAGTGCGTCCCTCTTTCTTTCGGAAAAAGAAACACACCAATTATTCACGGGTGTCGTAAAAAACTCACTTGGGCAAATGAAACGCTCGCGTCATCTCGGCCATTTGCTCATCGCTCATTCCATCCGGCTCATAGCCCATGCACTTGCTGTTGATGTAAATCTGTGCCGACTTGCTAAGCGTATCGACCATATCGAATGCCTCCATAATATCGGTGCTTACCGACACGACGCCATGCTTTTCCCACATCACCACGTCATAGTCATCCAGTTCTTTAAGCGTCGCTTCCGCCAAGTTGATGGACGACGGCATCTCGTAAGGAATGATGCCCAGTCCACGCGGACAGAAGGCTTTTGTTTCCGGAATCATCGACCACAAAAGACGGCTGAGCACATCTTTCTGAAGAAACTTTTTGCTGTGCGACATCGCAATCAGCTCGATCGGATGGGTATGCAACACCGCTTTGTAACCGTTTCCCGAAGCGATAAATTTATTGTGCATGGAGAGGTGTGACGGCAACTCCGATGTCGGTTTTACAGGATGGTCGGCAATGATCACATACCCCGAACAATCGTCCGTAACCCGGATGACGGAACCGTTCTCCATCGGCCATCGTGCCAGATCGCGCATTCGTTTGTTGGTCCCTTTGCAGTAGAAATAACAACCTTTGAGGTGAGGCAGTGTCAGTCCGATAGGAATTGTTTCGCCCAAAGCCGGCAGTTGACGGATCTTGTCGTCAACCCATTCGGTGATGTTGAGGGTAATGTTTCCTCCGTTCCGTTCGGCCCAGCCTTTTTGCCAAAGGTATCCGGCCACCTCGGCCACTTGATTCACTTCCCGCGCCAAGGCAGGACGATGATCTAAAATTGATTTCATGTTTATGATGTTTTAATTTGTTTTGATTTCAATCGTTCAAGAATAAGATCGATGGAAAAGCCTCCGATCTCCTCTGTTTTATTCGTCTTTAGTCTGGAAAATACGTTTTTACGGCAAACGCTCGCGCGATGAGGCGGCGCATCTCCCAGCGGTCGCTTACGAGTCCGGCCGCTTTGGCCTGCATCATGCAGTTACCGATGGCCGTTGCTTCGGACGGACCGGCAACGACAGGGATACCCAACGCACGAGCCGTCAGACGGTTCATCAGGTCGTTCTGCGATCCTCCCCCGATGATATGTAGCTTTTCGATCGGGAAAGGAGCCATTTCCGAAAGTTTTTCCGTTACTTCGGCATAACGATGCGCGAGGCTTTCGAAGATGCAACGGATGTATTCGGCATCGTTCGAAGGAGGGGGCATCCCTTTTTCGCGGCAAAGGGCTGCGATGGTTTGCGACATGCTCGACGGATTGGCCAGACGTGGATCGTCGGGAGAGATGATGGCATGCGCCTTTCCGACACGCTCTGCCATATCGACCATTTGCGGATACGTATAGGTGCGCCCTTCCCTCTCCCATTCCTTGCGGCATTGTTCGAGCAGCCACATGCCGGTGATGTTCTTCAGAAAGCAAGTCGTTCCTTCGGCACCTCCCTCGTTCGTAAAGTTATGTTCGTACGATTCTTTAGTAACGATCGGTTCCGACGTCTCGATGCCCATCAGGCTCCAGGTGCCGCTGCTCAGATAGGCAAAATGCGGATTCTCCGCCGGGACGGCAAGAATGGCCGATGCCGTGTCGTGTCCGGCAACGGTTACGACCGGCACTTTCCCCACACCCGTCTCCTCGGCGAGTGCGTCAGTCAGCGAGCCGACCATCGTGCCGGGGTCGACGAGCGGATGAAGCAACGAAGGCGAAAGGCCCATGGCCGTCAGGAGGGACGGTTCGAAACGCCGTGTCGCAGGATTCAGCAGTTGCGACGTCGATGCCTCGGTATATTCGGTGACTTGTTTTCCGGTCAGCATGTAGATCAACAAATCGGGCATGAATAATATTTTATCGGCCTGCGCAAGCGGAGAGAACGCTTCGGCTTTGGCACGGAACAGTTGGAAGAGGCTGTTGAAATTCATCACCTGAATCCCCGTCATGCCATACACTTTATCGCGCGGAACGAGTTGAAAGAACTCATCCGGCGCCCCGTCGGTATAAGGATCGCGGTAGGCGCGCGGCAGTCCGAGTATCGTACCGTCACGTCCGATATAGCCGAAATCCACGCCCCACGTATCGATACCGATCGACGTGAGCCGGATTCCCTGACGGGCACACTCGCGCAGTCCGTCTTTCAACGACTCGTACAGACTGAAAACGTTCCAGTAATATCTGCCATGAAGCTCCATGATGGCGTTTGGGAAGCGTGTCAGTCCCCTGATTTCGAACTTGTCGCCCTCTAATATGCCGAGCATCGACCGTCCGCTGGTAGCCCCCAGATCGAATGCCAGAAAATAATGCTTATTCATGATTCCCGAATTTTTCGCACAAAAATAGGCATATTTTTCCGATGATAAACAGCTCCGTTCATCCGGTAGGTATTTTATTTGCGATTGATGACGGGCAACTGAATCTGTACGCCTAACGTAAACCCTTTAAAAAGCTGTTCGCGTCCGAACGGTATGCTGTATCCTGCCGTCACGTTGGCGATCGATAAGAGGCTCAGTCCTACTTTCGGCTGAACGGAACAGGGCGTGACGGAGAGTCCGGCCATCACCATCACCGCATGAAAATCGGCACCGATTTCGGGAACGATACGATGCCTACCGTCATACTTCAGATAATGCACACCCCCGTAAAACGTTGCGCTGGCCCAGAAATAATCCCCCACGAGGTAGCCTCCTCCCAGAAACGCCGTATTTTTATCCCGGTTATGATTGTATCCCGCGCGAAGGGTAAAAGCGTCGACAGGCTTCGAAGGGACTTGTGCATACCCGCTCCACGCACAGAATACGAAGATGAGTAAAAGCCCTGTTTTCTTTATCTTTTGTCTGATCATGCTGAACATTTGTTTCGAAAGCAAAAATACGGTTTTTTTATATGAATCGGACTTATCCTGCGATTTTAATGTTTCACGGGGCAGCGTTTTCAACTTTTTTGGGATCATATACGGAAAACGTTTGATGATAAACAGATTCCTGAAGAAGTGAAATAAATGAACTAAGTCTGTCTCAAAAGTAAATAGTCGCTCCTTAATATTCACTTAATACTTTGCGATTCAATAAAATAATATCAAAAACAGTTGCATATATTTGCAGGAATTTGTATCTTTACAGTATAAAACCCTGCAAATTATGTTAGGAAAATTACCGAAAAAAGGGCAGCGGGATTTGTTCCGACCCATGCTGAAAGATTTTATTGACATGAAGCACGAACTTGCCGTTCTTG
>NZ_RQYN01000076.1 GCF_003860135.1 Tannerella forsythia | reverse complement strand
ATTTTATTTTCGGTTGGTTTTTTCGGAAGCATAAAATATATTTTGTGGCATAAGTTGATTTTATAAGGAACGACTGAATATAAATCGGACGGTAACGAAATAAGCGTAAAAAAATGAGGCTGCCTGTGTTTTTGAGACAGTTTCCTCGTCAGTATACAATCACTTTGGCCTTGCCTTCTCCGTTAAGCGAAATGAGGTAAATGCCGTTGGGTAGATTTACGATCTTTGTACCCTCTTTCTCATTATTATATTGTCGGATCAGTTGGCCATCAATCGTATAAATTCGAATCGTGGCCGGACGGTCGAGTTGAATCGTTACCTGACCGTGCGATGCCCATATCCGATAATGCTCCTCTATTATTCCTGCGTCTTTGGGGTTATGTCCCTGATATTCATACGCGCCAAGATCGATGCTTTTGCCGTATATACGTGGATTACCGGCCAAATCTGTTTCAATCGACCAATGAATATTCTTTCCCTTATCGATAAACGGACTGTTTTGATTCAGTTGATAATCACCCGCTGTGGTTGGGGCGAAGCCGGGTGCCACATGACTTACGAAGCCCTGTGCAATGCGTGTGAAATCATTCGTTTTAAGCTCGTCGATAAATGGAACAGGCTCACCTTCGATATAGCTTTTATGCATGGTGGGCATGCTCCCCTTAGCGCCGTTGTTGTACAAGTTCGGATAGCCGAGTGGCGCTTGGTTGTCCCAAATAATTGTGTTGGAAAACATGGGTGAGGATGTTCCGATTTTTGTCCAATTTTTCCCTGCTAAGCACGCGATACCTCCTCCTTCCGCCACGGCTCTGTTGCCGCAGATGGTTACGTTTGTCAGGGAAGGAGTCACGTTCCCCGCGAACGAATAACAGAACATTCCGCCTCCGTTATAAGCCGCATTGCCGGCAATCAACACATTCGTTAGGTGAGGCGCTGATACGAGGTCTTCACAAAGGCTGTAGAATCCGCCTCCTTCTTGTTGGGCCTGATTACCGATGATGAGTACGTTTTCCAATCGGGGCGAAGCGACTCTTTTTCCGCAGTTGAAGATGCCGCCGCCGGAGCCTCCGGACTGATTCCTTCGAATCGTGGAATGCCGGATGCTAAAACTGGCTTCGTTGCTGTTCGCGTAAATAAATATCCCGCCTCCGTTCTTGGCAGCTCTGTTCCCTTCGATGGTGAGATGCGACAGTTTGGGTAATATATCTTTATGTGTCGTATAGGCATAAATACCTCCACCATACTCGGAAACCACCGGCATGTGATTCATCAATACGCTGTTTGCTCCATCAGCATTGCCACCGGTGATCGTAAAGCCGTCTATCTCTGTCGAAGATTCGACATCGAACAGAACGAGCACATGATAGGCGTTCTCATTCATATTGGAGAAGTCGGTCCCGTCGTCGCCATTAAAGTCACCGCTCAGAATCGTACGGTGTGTCTTCCAATCGCGATCTTTTATCGTCGTCTGATCGGTTGCGTCTACCGGAAAACCACCATACAAATGAATGTAGCCGCGAATAATAAACGAGCGATGACGGTCGGTCGTTTTTGGATTAGGTTCGTGAGCGAGTGTTTCTCCGGTCCGCCGGGTCGGGTGATAGGTGCCGGCCGCAACGTACACGGTATCGCCCGGCTGTGTCTTGTCCAACGCCATCTGGAGCGTGGCTAATGCTTTCGACCATGATTTGCCGTCATGAGCATCGTTCCCTTTTGTCGCATGGACGTGATAAACGGTCTGCGACATGACAGTCGCGGCACACAACAAACTACATATAATCAGTATATATTTAAGCTTCATAAGTTTTCTGCAATGTAATTAAGGTACATGTGAAAGAACAAAGAACCGTATTATTTCAGAAAGGCGCAACAATATGCCGGTATATTGTACAAAACCCCTCCCTTGAACGACAAAATTTTGTATGGCTCAAACGGGGTGGCCGGCTGATTTTTTTCGAATGTCTATCGTACGCTTTTCCGTGAGGGTTTTGTATCTTTGTTCTCTCATTGCAGGAAAATCATGGATTTTGAACTTGTTTCGTCATATAAACCGACCGGCGACCAGCCCGAAGCTATTGAGGCGCTTGCCCAAGGCATCCGCCAAGGAGTGCCGTATCAGACTTTATTGGGTGTGACGGGCTCTGGAAAGACTTTTACCGTGGCTAATGTCATCGAACGGGTACGCAAGCCCGCACTGATCCTGAGCCATAACAAAACGCTCGCCGCACAGTTGTACAGCGAATTCAAATCGTTCTTTCCGCATAATGCTGTCGAATATTTTGTGTCGTACTACGATTACTACCAGCCTGAGGCTTATCTGCCTACGACCGATACGTATATCGAAAAAGATATGGCGATCAACGAAGAAATCGATAAGTTGCGTCTGCGTGCTACGGCCTCGCTGCTGTCCGGACGTCGCGATGTGATCGTTGTCTCGTCCGTCTCGTGTCTTTACGGTATGGCCGATCCGCGTGCTTTTGAAGAACAAGTCGTCTATCTGGAGAAAGGGATGAAGATTGCTCGTGACAAGATGCTTCGCTTGTTTGTCGATGCGCTCTATGTGAATAATAAAGTGGAGTTTACGAGCGGAAGTTTCCGGGTGAACGGCGATACGGTCGATATTTTTCCGGCTATCGAAAGTTACGACGGTCTGGCTTATCGTATCGAGTTTTGGGGGGATGAAATAGAGCGTATCGCATCGTTTAACCCGGTCGACGGACATGAATATGATGAACAGGATACGCTGAACATTTATCCGACGAACCTGTTCGTTACGACGCAGGAACGTATCCGTACAGCCATCGGGCAGATACACGTCGATCTCGGTGAGCAAGTTCGGTTTTTGCAGGATATCGGGAAGCCGCTCGAAGCCAAACGCCTCGAAGAACGCGTAACATACGACCTCGAAATGATACAGGAGCTGGGGCATTGTGCCGGTATTGAGAATTACTCTCGTTATCTCGACGGACGTCAGCCCGGAGAGCGTCCGTTTTGCCTGTTAGACTATTTCCCCAAGGATTTTTTGCTGGTCATCGATGAGAGTCATGTAACAGTTCCTCAGATACGTGCCATGTACGGCGGAGACCGTTCGCGCAAACAAACGCTTGTTGAATATGGTTTCCGTCTTCCGGCCGCGTTGGATAACCGTCCGCAGACCTTCGAAGAGTTCGAATCGTTGACGCCGAGCGCGATCTATGTGAGTGCGACCCCGGCCGATTATGAACTGATGAAGAGTGAAGGAGTCGTCGTTGAGCAGCTTATCCGGCCTACGGGGCTTCTCGACCCGATTATCGAAGTGCGTCCCAGCCTCAACCAGATCGACGACCTGATGGAAGAAATCGCACAACGTGCCACAGCCGACGAGCGGGTATTGGTCACTACGCTCACCAAACGGATGGCCGAAGAACTGACGGATTATCTGAAGAGGATGGATGTGCGTTGTAACTATATTCACAGCGATGTCGATACGCTCGAACGGGTGAAGATTATGGACGATTTGCGCAAAGGGCTGTTCGATGTGTTGATTGGCGTCAATCTGTTGCGCGAAGGGCTGGATTTGCCGGAGGTATCGCTTGTGGCCGTACTCGATGCCGACAAGGAAGGATTTCTGCGTTCCCACCGTTCGCTTACCCAGACTGCCGGACGTGCCGCACGTAACATTAACGGCAAAGTAATCTTTTATGCCGACAAAATCACCGACAGTATGCGGCAGACGATTGATGAGACGAATCGCCGAAGAGAAAAACAATTGGCTTATAACGAACGACACGGCATCACACCGAAGCAGATCGTGAAAAATACGGTTTCGGTGTTGGGCGGTGGACGTCTGCAAACAGCGCCTGAAGCGTATGCTTACGTCGAGCCGGAACCGTCGCTGGTGGCCGATCCCGTGGTGCAGTATATGACGCGGCCACAGTTGGAAAAAGCGATTGCGCAGGCGCGGAAACAGATGACCGAGGCAGCGAAGAAACTCGATTTCCTTGAGGCAGCGCAATATCGTGACGAAATATTGAAATTACAAGATATGTTGGATCAAAAAACAGAAGAAAAATGAAAAAGTGGATGGTATTTGTGTGGAGTACGCTCGTTTGTATGGCTTGCTCAGCCCAGGAAAAGGCCGATTATACTCCGGAAGACCGGGCGATTTTTGATGCTTACGTGCAGGCGATGCAAGGGAAAGAGCATTTGCCGTTAGGCGACCTCCTTGTCGAGACGGCGAAGTTCTTCAAGGATCGTCCTTACGTGGCTTCGACGCTGGAGAAAGAGCCGGAAAGGCTCGTGATCAACTTGCGTGAGCTCGACTGTACGACGCTCGTTGAGTCTGTCCTCGCATTGGCTCGCACGGTGAAAGCCGGTGATCCTTCGTTCGAAGCGTATGCCCGGCAACTAAGACAAATCCGCTATCGTCAAGGCGAGATACACGATTACACGGATCGTTTGCATTATTTTTCCGACTGGATTTACGAGAATCAGCGCAAAGGGATCGTTCGGGACGTAACGTCCTCGATCGGTGGTGAGCCATATCGCCTGAAGATGTCGTTTATGTCTGCGCATCCCGACAAGTACCGGCAGTTAAAGTCGCATCCAGAATGGGTGAAGGTGATGCGTGAGAAGGAGGAAGAAATCTCGTCGCGTGAGACGTATGCCTGTATTCCCGAAAAGGAGATCGAACGTTGCGGCTCCGGCATGCAGAACGGAGATATCGTTTGTTTCGTGACGAATATCGAAGGGCTGGATATCTCGCACGTCGGATTCGTTGACCGCGAAGGGGAAATGCTGACGTTTATCCACGCGTCGTCTTCGGCCGAGAAGGTGATCGTTAATCCGGAGTCGCTACAAACGTATGTGATGGACGGTAAACGGACAACGGGCGTGATGATTGTTCGTCCGCAGGAACCGTAACACGCCGGACTTCTTCCGAATTTTCCGCTCTTTCGCGAAAAGAAGTATCTTTGCTCGTCAATTATCATTATACGTCATGCTTGATAAAGCAACCATTTGTGCTGTATCGACTGCCCCGGGCGTGGGCGGTATCGCGGTGATACGTGTATCGGGTCCCGAAGCGTTGTCTATCGCTCTTCGGCTCTTTCGATACAGAGGAGAAACGCCTGTCGCCGAGTTGATCAAACCTCGATATGCGTATTATGGCGAAGTGATAGCCGGAGATGAATTGATCGATGAAGTTGTCCTGACTTATTTCCAGGCTCCGCATTCGTTTACCGGTGAAGATACGGTAGAGATCTCCTGCCATGGTTCTGTTTATATCCGACGCAGACTGTTAGAGAGCCTTGTCGGAGAAGGTTGTCAGATGGCTAAGCCGGGCGAATTTACTCATCGTGCCTATCTCAATGGGCGTATGGACCTGAGCTGTGCCGAGGCCGTGGCCGACATTATCGCCAGCGAAAGCAAGGCGCAGCACCAAATGGCGATGAGGCAACTGCGTGGCGGATATAGCGAGGAGCTGAACGCCCTTCGGGGAGAATTGCTCCGCCTTACCGGGTTAATGGAACTTGAACTGGACTTCCCCGAGGAAGATGTGGAGTTTGCCGACCGCACCGAATTGCTGGCTCTTTGCGATAAGATAGAGCATAAACTCCGTAAACTCATCGATAGCTATCGACTTGGTAATGCCGTGAAGCGTGGTATTCCTGTGGCGATTGTCGGCACGACCAACGTCGGCAAGAGCACCCTGCTCAATGCCCTTTTGGGCGAGGAACGTGCCATCGTGAGCGACATTCACGGCACCACGCGCGACACGATTGAGGACACGATGCACATCGGCGGCTATCTCTTCCGTTTTGTCGATACGGCCGGACTCCGCGAGACCGAAGACACGATCGAGAGCCTCGGTATCGAGCGTAGCCGAAGCAAAATCAAAGAGGCGGATATTATCCTTGCCGTGGTGGACGGCACGCGCATCAGCGAGGCTAATCAGCTGGACTATATCAAAAGCATTTGGGACGAAAGGGAGGAGCGAACGGTCATTCTGCTCGTCAATAAAAGCGAAAGCCTCACCGAAGACGAACGGAATCATCTCGATCAGGTGTTATGCGATTCCCTTGGTTACTCCGAAAAACCGTTGTTTATCTCGGCTCGCTTAGGTGAGGGGATGGATCAGCTTAGGGAGGAATTGGTCAAGATCATGGATAATGCTCAGGCGGGCGAAGCCGATCTTATCGTGAGCAATGCCCGTCATCATCAGCTTTTGCAAGAGGCTTACGACGCTCTGCAACACATGCGTTCGGGCTTCGAGATGGGAATCTCGACCGACTTGCTCACGCTCGACCTCCGCCATGCGATCACCTCCATCGGCGAAATCACCGGCCGCGAAATCACCAGCGACGATACCCTCCATTATATTTTCGCCCATTTTTGTATTGGGAAGTAATTTCTGATTACAATCGACGATCATTGATCTCCAAATATCGAAAAGGCGTGAATTATGAGCGCCCTCCTTTTTGTCCTTTTCTGTTCGTTAGGGCTCATTCGTATTCTTTTTTTTCGCTTATTCTTGTACATTATTTGTACCGCTTATCGCTACTGTCAATTTAGCGCCTCACGTATATCGAGAGAAAATTTAAAATCAGGACATGATAAGACACCAACTGCGGGAACTAACATACGAAGCGTGGTCTTGCCTTGCTACGCTCTGGCTCCGCAAACTACGAACTCGCCCTCAGCGCCAAGCTACACCTCCAACAGCAACGTCTCTCCCAAGAGCAAGCCTCGCTCTCACGCCAGCTCCAGCACTAAATAAGACATCTCCTAACAGCATTCTATGGGATGCCGTTAGGAGATATGCCTTTAGCCAGTACTTATACTGAGAATAAGCTGACTTTTCAATTAGTAGTACATTTCGATATACTGATAAGCCTTATCAAAAACTTCTTGGTCTTTGATTTGGTAATTTACCCAAAGGATTGAACGGAGTTTCTTTTTTATCTCTCGTTGAGCAGTAATACTTTTAAAAGCATCTTTAAATTTGCGCACAATAGCTACCACATTTTCATCGATATCGGCTACTACACGCTCTACTATAATAGGTGTATCTTTAGTCTTTATCGATTCAAACAATTCAGTAAGTGCCGCTTTTGCTTGTTCACGTTTATCAAGCGGCTGATTGGATTTTTTTTCCTCTTCGAGCACCTCCTTGGCAAGAGTTAGTAGTCCTCGCAGGAAGTCGATACTTGTAATTAGATTTTCCTCCATGTGACGGCGAAGTTCATCCAGCTTTTCTGCAAACTCCTTATACTTTGGGTCGCCACGATGTTTACCTAACCTTAAGCGTAACATCTTCTCAACTTCAAGTATCTTTTTAGGATTTTCTTTAGCCTGCTCCAACACCATATCAATCACATCGCCATCAACCACAAGGTCTTCAAGCGGTGTACCTATGTCAATTTTATCGATATTTCGGTGAATAATTTCGATAGTTTTGGCTCCCAACAGCGTCCAAATAAGCGACCCACTGGTTCCAGCAGGGCGAACACTCTGATACACTTGCGCCAACCAAGTATAGTCTGACTGATAAGGAACGAGCATCGTATCGGGACTTACCGTTTCCCAAGCTTTAGCCAACCGCGCAAAATTTCGGGCAAAATCGGTCTTCTTCTTATCATCGAGCAAACACTGCTGAGCCGCTTGAAGACCCTCCCAGCCCCCAATGGTACGGTCTACACCTGGGAAGAAATCAAGACATTCTTGCAAAAAAGTAGGTATCAAAGACTTTATCTCGTCAATGTTCTTAATCACTGCCTTCACCGTTTCTTCATCAAAAGCCAAGCTCTTAGCCACGTTATCGAAGACACCTACAAAATCCACAATCAAACCATTCTTTTTATCGACATTATATTTACGGTTGGTGCGGCAAATGGCCTGTAAAAGTGTATGATCTTTCATCGGTTTGTCAAGATACATACATTGAAGGATTGGGGCATCAAACCCTGTAAGTAGCTTCGAAGTAACAATCACCATTTTTATGGGAGATAACGGATCGCGGAATTGGTCCAGAAGCTTCTTTTCCTGATCTCGATCTCTGCGATACTCTATATAATCATTTGCCTTGTCACCGCCCGTATGCATTACAATGGTAGTAGCATCTTCCGTTCCCAACAAAGCATCAATGGCTTTCTTGTACTTCACACAGCACTCACGGTTAAATACCACCACTTGTGCCTTCATTCCGCTAGGCTCCACATTGGCCTTAAAATGATTCACGATGTAGCGAGCCACATCATTAATGCGTTTTTCGGCAGTGAAGAATGCTTCGACAGACGTCCGCTTCACCAATTCACCCTTCTCGGCCTCAGATATCTGATCCGTCAATTTATCAAACTCCTCTTGCAGTTGCTGCTCATTAAGACGCATTTCCACTGGCACCGTTTGAAAATTCAACTCTAGAGTAGCTCCATCTGCCACAGAATTCTGGAAAGTATATTTAGAGATGTAACCACCCGTTTCCATATCCTCATCTGCGCCAAAGGCCTGGAACGTGTTTTTGTCACGTTTGTTGATAGGCGTACCAGTAAGTCCGAAGAAAAATGCATTAGGTAATGCACTACGCATCTTTTGTCCCAAATCCTTTTCCTGAGTACGGTGAGCTTCATCGACTAGGAGAATGATATTGTCGCGTTCATTGAGTACGCCTTCCACATCGCCAAACTTGAAAATGGTTGTAATTAGTCGTTCCTTATAAAATCAACTTATGCCACAAAATATATTTTATGCTTCCGAAAAAACCAACCGAAAATAAAA
>NZ_RQYN01000075.1 GCF_003860135.1 Tannerella forsythia | reverse complement strand
GATTTTGTCTAACATTTGCTTCAAAAACACCATTCCGCCCCAGGGCGTAATCTCTTTATTGGTAAAGGATAACTCGAACTTCATACAGCTTTTTTCTCTATCGCTACGCGTTAGAAATTGTAAAATGCAAAGATAAGATTTTTTCTATCGCGGAATCTGGGCTTATTCAACTACGCTAAGAGCTCGCAGGGGGGGATGACGGCGGCCGTAGGCCTCAAAAAAAGAAAGCACCCCCGGCAACGTGCCGACGATGCTTTCATCCTCTGTTTTATGTAAGCTGTGGAGGATGTTAACGTATAGGTTTGCCTTCGAGAATGGCTTGCGTATCCGACGCGATCATATATTCTTCGTCGGTCGGGACCACGAGCACCTTCACCCGGCTCTCCGGTTTGCTGAGAACGATTTCACGGCCTCGCTCATTCTCGTTCTTCTTCGTATCGAACTCGATGCCGAGAAACTCCATGTTTTCACACACCTCGGCACGTGTAGACCATTGATTCTCTCCCACGCCGCCGGTGAATACAAGGATGTCGAGCCCGCCCATGGCCGCCGCATACGCGCCGACGTATTTTTTGATACGGTAATTATACATCTTGAGGGTCAGGATGGCACGCGGATCACCGTTATACATCGCGCTTTCGATATCGCGCATATCGGACGACATCTCCGAGAAGCCGGCTACCCCGCTCTGCTTATTAATCAGGGTCGACAGCCCGTCGGCGTCAAGCCCTTCCTTGTTCATGATAAACGAAAGCGCTCCGGCATCGACGTCGCCGCAACGCGTACCCATCATCAGCCCTTCGGTCGGCGTCATTCCCATCGATGTATCGATTGACTTGCCGTTTTTAACGGCAGTGATCGAGCCGCCATTTCCGATATGCGCCGTAATGATACGCTGCGTTTCGTAAGGCACGCCGAGGATCTCGCAGGCGCGACGCGAAACGTATCGATGGCTCGTTCCGTGAAAGCCGTAGCGACGCACACCGTATTCCGTATACATACGGTAAGGCAAGGCGTACATATAGGCATAATCGGGCATCGTCTGGTGGAAAGCGGTGTCGAACACTGCCACTTGCGGGGTGCCCGGGAGGATTTTCTCCATCGCTTCGATACCGAGCAGATTCGCCGGGTTATGGAGCGGAGCAAGCGCGGAACACTCTACCACTTTTGCAAGCAGCTCTTTGGTGATCAATACACTCGAAGCGAACTCTTCCGCTCCGTGCACGACACGGTGACCCACGGCGTCAATCTCCTTGAAACTCTGAATGCACCCGTAAGTAGCGTCTGTTAATGTCTTCAGGATAAATTCGATCCCTACCTCATGGTCGGGAATGTCTTTTTCGAGTACGACTTTCTCTCCGTTCTTATCCGTAAATTTCAGAAACGAACCTTCGAGACCTACTTTTTCGAGTCCTCCCTGTGCCATCACCTCGCCGGAGGTCATGTCGAAGAGCTTATACTTGATCGAACTGCTTCCGCAATTCAGGACTAATGTTTTCATACGCCTTCCTCCTTCTTTTGTGCGATGGCCTGATTGCACGAAATGGCCGCCATGTAATACAAATCATCTACCGAGCAACCGCGCGACAAGTCATTGACCGGTGCTGCCATACCTTGTAAAATCGGTCCGACGGCTTGTGCGCCGCCCAAACGTTGTACGAGCTTGTACCCGATATTGCCTACCTCGAGCGATGGGAACACAAGCACGTTGGCTTTTCCGGCTACCGCGCTGCCCGGCGCTTTATGTGCACCCACAGCCGGTACAAGCGCCGCATCGGCCTGCAATTCACCGTCGATCTTTAGCGTCGGGTCCATCTCTTTGGCCAGCCTTGTCGCCTCAACTACCTTGTCGACCATCTCGTGCGAGGCACTGCCTTTCGTCGAGAAGCTCAACATCGCGACGGTCGGTTCTACACCGGCCATGGCGCGTGCCGTCTGCGCCGAAGAGATCGCGATCTGCGCCAGCTCCTGCGCTGTCGGATTCGGGATCACCGCGCAATCGGCGAAGATCAGCAGACCATCCTTTCCGTACGACGAATCATTTACAAACATCAGATAAGCTCCCGATACGCAATTGATACCCGGAACGGTACGGATAATCTGTAACGCCGGACGAAGCACATCGCCCGTCGTATGCTGTGCTCCCGCAATTTCACCATCCGCATCGCCTGCCTTGATCATCAGACAGCCGAGGTATAACGGATTTTCAACTAATTGAGCGGCTTTCTCCGGTGTCATCCCTTTGGCCCGACGCAATTCGAGCAGCAAGTCGGCATATTCTTGTTTCTTCGCATGATTCTTCGGGTCGACGATGGTCGCCTTGCCGATATGTTTCAGTCCGAATTCACCGGCTAACCGGCTAATCTCTGTCGGCGAGCCGATCAGGATAATATCTGCTACTCCGTCGGCAATCAGTCGGTCGGCGGCTTTCAATGTACGTTCTTCCGTTCCTTCGGGAAGCACGATGCGTTGCCTGTTTGCTTGGGCACGCTCTACGATACTTTGAATTAAATCCATGGAATAAATACTTCTTTATATTATAATGTTACGTAAGTTCTTCTATGATATGTGCATTATTTTGCTACAAATGTACTAAAAATTGCAAAGTACAGTTTGCAAAAAGAGAATTATTTATGGATTGCCCCTAAATTCAATTTATTTAACATACTAAATTTCCTTGTCGCCCGACAAGATTTGCTGCAAATCTTCAGCAGAGAGGTTGATGCTGATCTTTCCGTTATGGGCTACGGATATGATTCCGCGTTCTTCGGAAACAATGATGACTATCGCATCCGTTTCTTTTGACATCCCTACGCCCGAACGGTGGCGAAGCCCCATGTCTTTCGACAGTTTCAAGCTCTGTGCCACGGGGAGAATGCAACCGGCCGCCTTGATTTTTCCGTCAACGATAATCATTGCTCCATCGTGCAATGGGCTGTTCTTGAAAAAGATGTTTTCGATCAGACGGGTATTGACATCGGCTGTGAAGATTTCGCCGGTATGGATATACGCAGATAAATCCATCTCGCGCTGGATGACGATCAATGCCCCCGCTTTTTTGCGTGCCAGATTCATACAGGCCAATACAACCGGAGCGATATATTTTTGTTGCTCTTCCGTTTCGGCATCTTTTCTGGAGAATATTTTCGCGAGGAATTTCCATCCGCGGTTCGAACCGAGCGCGACCAGAAAACGACGAATATCATCCTGAAAAAGAATAACCAATACCAGAAAGCCGACGCTGATAAACTTATCGAGGATGGCTCCCATGAGTCGCATCTCCAGTACCTGAGAGACCAAGACCCAAACGATGACCACCGATACGATTCCGCTGAAGACCGTAAGTGTCCCCGAGCTTTTCATCAGTTTATAAATCTGATACGTAAAGAACGCTACCAGCAAGACGTCTAATGCGTCTTTAATTCCGAAAGAGACCCACATAGCGCTTGATTAAGATAGCGTGAGTTGTTTGACGATTTCTATGGCTTCGGCAGCGGCCTTCACATCGTGCACACGCAGGATGTCGGCACCGTTCAGGAGGGCGTACGTATTCAATACAGTCGTGCCATTCAGACTGTTCTCTGGAGTTGTATTCAACAATTTATATATCATGCTTTTTCGAGAGATTCCGACCAGCAGAGGCGTTTCAAAATGGAGCGAAAATTCAGTTAACGATCGCATCAGTTCGTAGTTCTGTCCAAGAGTTTTGGCGAATCCGAAGCCTGGATCGAGAATCACGTCATTCACTCCCAGCTGTCGGAGTGTCCTGACTTTCTGAGCAAAATAAAGCATGATTTCTTCCATCAGATCGTCATAGTCCGTATGCTGCTGCATGGTCTGAGGGGTTCCGCGCATGTGCATCAGAATGTATGGTACTTGAAGCGACGCGACGGTCTCGAACATCTGTGCATCGAGCATGCCGCCCGAAATATCATTGATCATGGCTACTCCGTACTCTTCGACCGCTCGTCGCGCGATCGCAGTACGAAACGTATCGACGGAAACGGGAACATCGGGATAATCCTTTTGCATCCGTTTCAGGGCAGGCTCAATCCGTTGCCATTCGTCAGCCTCCGTAACCTCAGCCGCGTCCGGGCGGGACGAGTAGCCTCCGATGTCGACGATGGTTCCGCCTTCGGTCAGAATCGTCTCGATGCGCTGTGCTATGGCGGCCTCGGTTGCCTGACGGCTGCCTGCGTAAAACGAATCGGGCGTCGCGTTCAGAATCCCCATGACAACCGGTGACTTCAGCGATAACAACCGTCCGTTCAAATTGATTGATTTCTCCTTCATTCAGGTTCCCTTTTTCAAAAGTTTCCCCACAAAAGTACGGAAATAATATTATTTTTGCGTGATAATTGAACAGGAAGATGAATTTAGACGATTTATACGCTCTTTTCCGAAAATACCCTCGCGTCACGACCGATAGCCGGAATTGTCCTCCGGGTTCTCTCTTCTTTGCTTTGAAAGGCGATACCTTCGACGGGAATCGTTTTGCAGCACAGGCTCTGGAGTCGGGATGCGCTTATGCCATCGTCGACGATCCGGCCGAGCAGAAGAACGACCGAACGATCTTAACAGACAGCGTCCTCGATACGTTGCAACGCCTTGCGGCGCATCATCGCCGAGAGCTTGGGACCCCCATCATCGGTATTACGGGCACAAACGGCAAAACAACGACGAAAGAGTTGCTTGCGGCGGTGCTTTCGGAAAAATACAAGACGCTTCATACGCTCGGAAATTATAATAATCATATCGGTGTGCCGCTGACTTTGCTTCGTCTTACGGATGAATATGATGTCGCCGTGATCGAGATGGGCGCGAATCATCCGGGCGAAATACGTGCGTTGACACAGCTTGTACGGCCGGACTACGGACTGATTACGAATGTCGGGCAGGCGCACCTCGAAGGTTTCGGCTCGTTCGAAAACGTCGTGCGAACAAAGGCTGAACTGTACGATTTTATGCGTACGGGAAGCAAAAAGATCTTTATTCATCAGGAGAACGAATGGTTGCAGGGAATAGCGCACGGATTGGAAAAAATCGCTTATGGCCGAGAAATGCAAGACGATACATTCGTAGCAGGACGAGTGACCGAGAATCGTCCGTTTCTCTCGTTTCAATGGTGGCAAAAGGATGGGAATCTACATACCGTCAATACACAGCTGGTGGGTGACTATAACTTGTGGAACGCATTAGCGGCGATCGCTGCCGGACGTACATTCGAGGTCTCTGCGGAGAAAATCAACCGGGCGATCGCCGGATATACGCCTACGAACAACCGTTCGCAATGGAAGAAGACGGCGCACAATACCCTGATTATCGATGCGTACAACGCCAACCCGAGCAGCATGCGCGTGGCGCTTGAAAACTTTGCCGCATGGGATGTCACGCCCAAGGCCGTTATCCTCGGCGATATGCGCGAACTGGGCAAAGAGAGTCAGGCATTGCATGCCGACGTGATCGAACAGCTGAAAACCTGTCACTTCGATAAGGTCATTCTTTGTGGCGAACAATTGATGGCCGCCGGTGGGAAGCAGTATGACGGTTTTCCGTCCGTCGAAGCGTTGGAGGCTTACCTTGCAGCCGATCCGTTACGCGGTTATCATATTTTGATAAAAGGCTCTCACGGGATGCGTCTCGAAAAAATCGTCGGGAGATTGTAAGCGTAGAAGTCTGGCCAATCGACTCGCAAACGATGGTCGGTTCAGCGTAACGGAACATCACCGGAAAAGAGTTCCGGCGATGATTGCGCATGCTTCGGCATCGGCCAGAGCGTGATGATGTCGCGTCAGGTTAAAACCGCAAGCTCGGGCAACCGTGTGCAGTTGATGATTGGGAAGTTCGGGCCACGTCTTTCGCGATGCGCGGCAAGTACAATGAAATATGTAGTCGGGATAATCCATGCCGTACACACGAAACACGGCTTTCAGGCAGCTTTCGTCGAAGGAGGAGTTGTGTGCCACGAGCGGTAATCCTTCGATATGCGGAGCGATTTGCTGCCAGACAAACGGAAAGACCGGCGCCGCATCCGTGTCTGTCGCCGTCAGTCCGTGTACCCTTGTGTTCCAGTATTGATAGTAATTCGGTTCCGGCTGAATCAAGTGATAGAACGAATCGGTGATCCGCCCGTCCCTCACAATCACTACCCCAACACTGCATATACTGCTCCGGTGTTCATTGGCTGTTTCGACATCAATCGCTGCAAAATTATTCATGTTCCTCGTACTGTTTCTTTTGGCTGTCCTACCGCGACCATACAGGTGCATTTCTTTGCAAAGGTAGTCAATGCGATGTATACGGACTGACGAAATATAACCGAAGTGCACGATAGAAAAGTAAATGCTCTCAACTTTTCGTGCCTTGTCAGACAAGATTTAAAAAGTCTTTCGTCGATTGTTTCGATTCGTAAATATCCAAAAATAATTGTATGTTGTAAAACATGTTTTTATCTTTGCGCTCTCAATTCCGAAGAAAAGCGTTTCTTGGGGATTTTAATAGGTATCAGATTTTTTAGGTAAAACAGATTGATTTAGGTTATGAAAAAAGTAGTATGTACAATACTTGCGGTGTTGAGTATTTCTGCCGCAAGCTTTGCAAGAGACGCCGAAAGTGGCACAAGTTGGAATTTTGACGTCAATATCAACCAACTCAGCCATTATTTGCAATTATCTTCCGGGCAGGCAGGTCAAGTGGCCGATATCTGCAACCATTTCTCCGATCAGATGAACTCGGCTTCATTCTCGTCGCCAAGGAACCGGAAGGAGAAATTTCAGAAGGCTATCTATGCAAATTTGAAATTGATGAAGTCTACTTTGACAGAGGAACAATACCGGAAGTATGTTCGCTTGTTGAATGTGACGATGAAAAACAAAGGAGTGGAACTCTAATCCACCTTTGTTGATAGAAGATTGCAGCTTTCGTTCGCTTATGTTGAACGAAAGCTCTTTTTTTATGGCCGGATGCTTGAAATGATCTATCTTTGCCACGTTTATTTCAATAAAACGGCTGCATAATGAAAGAATTACAAGCATTTCATCGGGCAAAAATCCTGTTGGACAAAAATATTATCACGTTATTTCTATGTCTTTTTACGTCTGTAACGTTCGCCCAGCAGCAACATCATCCTCTGCCTCTTGAAGTCAGTCCTGTTTTATCCGAACAGATCGCCGACGATACGTTGTCTTTACTGCTACGGAAAGATCAAAAGAGGTTCTTCGATCATCGGGCCGTCAGAATCGGATTAGCGCCGACGATATTTTTCGCAGCTTCGGCACTGACATGGGGAGAGCGGGAAAGCATCCGAAGAAAACGTAATCGCTACATCCCCGGTTTCAGGAATGTCTTCGACGATTATATGCAATATGCTCCGGCAGCCGCTGTTTACAGCATGAAGCTCGCAAAAGTACGAGGGCGGAATAGCCTGTCGCGCACGCTCTTTTCGCACGGTGCGAGTTTAGTCATTATGGGAGCGATCGTCAATTCCATCAAATATACAGCCAAAGTAGAACGGCCTGACGGCTCCACGCGAAATTCGTTTCCTTCGGGACATACGGCCATGGCTTTTACGAACGCGACCCTCATGCACAAGGAATATGGCCTTGTCAATCCGCTTTACAGCATCGCGGGATATTCGGGGGCGACGTTTACGGCATTGGGGCGAAGCCTGAATAACAGACATTGGATGCCTGATATACTGGCCGGTGCGGGAATCGGGATATTGTCGACTCAGCTCGGTTATTTTTTTATCGACAAACTATACGGAAACGAAGGTGATTATATCGGGCTGTTGTCTCATGTGAAAGGAAACGGTCACCCATCGTATCTATCGGTTAAGTTAGGGAACGCCACAGCCATGCGCAACCTGATGGGATTGCTGGAGAATGGGGCGCGCACCAAACTTGGCTTTGAAAGCGGATTTGAAGGGGCATGGTTTATCGGCAAGCATTGGGGAATAGGAGGCGAATTTGCTTTTATGAGCTTCCCGATCAGTACATCGGAAGGTTTTTTGCTGGACGAAGAATACCCTGAGTTGGGCAAGGTAAAGCTAAGAACCGAATCCATCGGTACGCTAAACATCGGCATAGGCCCTCATTATGCGCTCGAATTGGGGAATCGATGGTTGTTGATGGCGAAGGCCGAGACCGGTTTGGCTTTCGGAGCAAAAGGAAAGATACTTTATGAGCTGGAAAAAGAGTTTCCCGGAATAGAGAGAGAAGCAGAAATACTTTCCTATAAACCTCATACGGCTTGGAGAGGATGCCTCGGCTCATCCATCACGTATAAATTTCATGATGAATTAGGACTTTCCTTTTATACCAACTATAATTATTCGCGTCCGACGATTCATTTTCGTCTCAGTGAGAACTTGCGAGAGGGAGAAGATGAATCTCTTCAGGTGGAAGCCGAGCAGGCGTTTGACTATTTAGGCATCGGGCTGCGGCTGACGGCTTTTTTCTGAAAACAACGCAACGCATGATTTTTCTGTAGAGCCAACACGATTGTTCCTGTTTTTTCGTATCTTTGTCGCAGAATTGAGCGGCTGTGGTGTAATTGGTAGCCACGTCAGACTTAGGATCTGATGCTTCACGGCGTGGGGGTTCGAGTCCCTTCAGCCGCACCGAATCTCCGAAAGCAGAGAGGCTTCCGGAGATTTTTTTATCTCGACGTTTCCGCGTATGGGAAAGATCGAAAATAAATCTTCACGCAGGTTGATTAGAAACAATTTGCGGGAAATAAATCTTCACACAGATTTATTAGAAACAATTTGCGGGAAATAAATCTTCACACAGATTTATTAGAAACAATTTGCGGGA
>NZ_RQYN01000074.1 GCF_003860135.1 Tannerella forsythia | reverse complement strand
TAACTTTATGGATATGGTATACTACATAAACGGAGGAAGGAATTTCCATTACCCACTCAAATCAACATAGAGCCGTTAAAACAGGATATTTTGGTGTTAAAATTGTGTTAAACGGCTGTTTTTTTTGCCTGTTTTTCTGCTATTTTTATATCTGTTTAATGCTGATTTGTAGCGTGTTATGTTTTTAAATCGCTTACTTTCGGCTTAAAATCGGGGGATTCACAAAATGAAAGGTTTTTTACAGACGTAATAGAGCACGAATTGCCAACTTGCGTAAGATGGAAGTTATGCGCAAGTTGACAATGGAATTTTATGTCTTAATTGATGAATCCACGCGATTCATGCAAGAAGCAGGACGCTGTTTCTTGTAGAAGTTTGCTGCTCTTCTTTGTTAATTCGGATTCATAATAGCTGTCGGATGTATCCATTCTGACTTTTACAGCCTTCTTTTCCATGATTGTGCCCACGTCTTCTAATGTGGCAGGGTATAGATTGATTACTCCATAGGCTGTCAGACGTGTTGTGTAGTTGTATGTGGGAGTTACGTCTAAGTTTGCAGACTTTGTTTTGAACTTTAGAATAGTGCCATCTTCGAACTTTATGTACAAGTAGGAGTTTTCATCTATAATGTAAGGGGTTAAACTGCTTAACACTGCACGTACATAGATATTTTTATTGTGTTGGGCGAATCCTAAATATATAAAATAGGATGCCCCTTTAAATGACAGCATCTTTACGGGTTTTAGGTTTACAACAAATGTTTCTATGATACGAGCCCCTGTAAATTCGTCGTATTCGCTTCTTTCAAACTTGCATTTTTGAGAAAATGCTTGAACTGTTAAGCATGATAACAGCATGATCAGTAGACTTCTTTTCATGATTCTTCTTTTTTTTGAGGTTTGTGTTTTTGTGTTCTATTTATCTATACTTTAATTCTGATTCAGCGACAGAAGGGTACGGATTATACTGTCTTTTATTTTTGACTTGCTCACGCAGCATTTTGTTTTCTGCTTCTAAGTGCCCAATTTTGACGGATAGGGCTTTTATTTCTTCGAGCATTTGCGAAGGAGTAACGTCTATTTGAGTGCTTGAAGATTCGGTTTGTTCGGTTTGTTCGCGAAGCATATTTCCCCTTCCGGTGAGTAGCCATTCGGGTGAAATATCGAAAGAAGTTGCGATTCTGCTTAAGATGTCGAACTTTGGCATGACATTGCCTGTGTAGTTTCGAATATTTGCTTCACTGGTAGATAAGAGTTTTGCTAATTCGGTGTTTTTGCCGTTAGCAAATTTATCCACGATAATTTTAATCCTCTCATTTATAGTGCTCATATAATGTAAAATTGTTAAAATCGAAATTTTATTCGATTTTTCATTGTTTTTCTCGAAACTTATTTGGATGTTTGCATTGTCGTTCGTTAATTGAACGGCTTCAAAAATACAAAAAAAAAGAGAATGGACAAAAAGCGAACTTTGGTAGTGGGCCTTGAGCGCGGGACGAATTTGAAGATCGCCCGGGCACTCGGAGTGACGAAGGAAATGGTGTCGAAATCGATTTGTGGGCGAAAAAATACCCCGTTGGCGCAAAAAATTCGGCATGTGGCTGTAAGGAGTCAAGCAATTTTATGGGAGCCTTGAAACGGAATTTGCGACGTTGCCACAAGCCCTGCTGTCCAAAATGTTGAAAAATGGCATAGTAGATATCTCTGAATACCTTACTGTTTCTGTGGGCGTTCTGATAAGCGATGGTAGATTTAGAAGGAGCACGAGCTATTCCTAAGTGGTTGAGATTGCCGTTGGCGGAATTAAGACCATTGGAAATGTCTCTCACAGAGTCGCAGTTTGAGAATTGGCTGAACATCATGCTAACAAACTGACTCCAAGCATCGTAACCCTTGCAATGTTTGTTTGTACCGGACTCGCGAATAATCTTTCTAATCTTTTCTTTCGGTAGTTTACCGATGGCTTGCGCAAAAAGTGTTATATTTGTCATAAAGGAAGTAGAGGAGTTGGGCTCTCTTTACTAAGGTAACATTTTGTTCCTTAGCTCTACTTCTTTTTTTTGATGTTTATCAAAATATTTAGGACAACATTGTTTTTTTATGTAAGTTTGCAAGTCGAATGTAAGATTAACAAAACAACAATGAAGGAATTGCCAAAATTTCATCAAACATGCATTCCGATACTTGATATTTTAAGTAGTGGAGAACTCATCTCCCATAGGGAGATGTTGAGGAGAGTTATTGAAAAGTATTATAAAGACTTGCCGCAAGAACTTTTAGACCAGAAAACGAAAAGCGGAGCAAATCTGATTTCAAATAGAATTGCTTGGGGGAAATCCTATCTAAAACAAGGAAAGTACATTCAATGTCCTGAACGAGGTATGGTTCAAATTACCGAACGAGGGAGAAAAGCTCTTAGCAATAGAGAGTCTTTGGAAAAGAGTAGTGAAAGTTCTGATACAATAGATTTCTATGTGGAAGATAGAATTTCGTCTTTTATAGACCATACAGAAATGAGAAACGCATCTCCACAAGATTTAATTGATAGAGGGTTTGGTGAGATCGAAATGCAAGTGAAGAATGATCTACTTGAAAGGTTAAAACAGATTGACCCATATTATTTTGAAAAAGTCATATTAATCCTTCTGAAGAAAATGGGATATGGGGATTTCATAGAGACTTCAAGATCGAATGACGGCGGCATTGATGGGATTATTAATGAAGACCAATTAGGACTTGACAAGATTTACATACAAGCTAAAAGATATGGAGACAATAAGGTTCGAGAGAAAGATATTCGAAATTTTATTGGGGCAATGAGCGGTGATACAACAAAAGGTGTTTTTGTTACAACAACAGATTTTGATCAAGGAGCCATAAAAAAAGCACATGATGCACATCATACGATAATATTAATCAATGGTTCAAAGCTTGTTGATTTAATGCATCAATATAACGTCGGAGTGCAAATTAAGGAGAGCTATGAAGTAAAGATTGTTGATGAGGATTTTTTTGAAGGAGAATAGAAGACTATGTCACATTGTGTTACGATTGTCTCCCTCGGGCCGGGAGATCCTGAATTGATTACGCTCAAAGGGCTGAACAGCCTGCGAGAAGCCGATTATATCTTCTGTCCGGCAACGGTTAGGTCTGACGGTACGATGCTCTCGCGTGCACAGGAGATACTTGATGAGCTGGGCATTTCGTCTTCGGGGCTTTGCCTTTTCCCGGTTGCCATGAACGAGAACCGTCGTTATGCGACGGACAATTACGCGGATGTGGCACGTATCATTGCGGAAAAATATAGGGCAGGGTATAAGGTTGTTCTAACGGCCGAGGGCGATGCCGGATTCTATTCGTCGTCTGCTTATGTAAGTGATATATTGACGGCTCAGGGGATATCGGTCAAGCGGCTTGCCGGTGTGCCGGCTTTTATCGCTTGTGCGGCTTCGGAAAACATCCGTATCTCGGAACAGAATGAGGAGACAACCGTCATCACGCACCTTGCCTCGGTAGAAGAGTTGATAATGAGGATTGGTGAAGGACGCACGCTTGTGTTGATGAAGGCTTCGCGGTTCGAGTCGTTTATCAAGGAAGCGTTGAAAGTTGCACCCGACAATGTGATATTCCATTATTTTGAAAACGCCGGTATTGCTGCGAAGCAGTTTTATGCTTCTTGTCGCAAAGAAATCCTTGCTCGTCGTTTCCCTTATTTTTCGCTGCTGCTTATACGAGTTGAGGACTAAAGCCTTATCGGATCAGGCTTTGAAGAACAGCTGAAGGTCATACAGTCGTTTCACAATCCACCATACGGCAAACGACTGAAAACAAACGCCTATTAACGGGTAATAGGTGCCCATCCACTGTTCGAGTCCGAAGAAAAGGGAGTGCGAGATGGAGCGGAAGTCGACTACGAAGAAAAGGCAATAAGCCACCAGGGAGTTCATCCCGTAATATTTCAACCAACCGATACCGAAGCGAATCCCTTTCATATCGACCACGTAATAAAACAGTCCCATCAGCAAAAAGCAGACTCCGCCGTAAAACAGCGTCATGGAGCTACTCCATATATGTTTGATCAGAGGGAAGACAGGTGTCATGGCAAGCGCGACAGCCGTAAGTATGAGACCGACTGCCAGAAGTCGGGTGAGCCGTCGGCTTTCCTTCACCGGCATCCGGAGAATCTGACCGGCGAAACATCCTAACATCACCGTGACGACAAAGTTCAGGCTGCTCAATATCCATGTATAATGATAATTCGGATCGAAGTCCCAACAGCCATCGTCGTTCACGAGTACGCCGTCGCGCAGACGTCCCAGCACGCAGCGATCAATTACTTCGGCAATATTTGTGCCCGGCTCGTAATCCATCTTTCCTACCGTCGAAAAGACCAGCAGATAAGCAAAGAAAAACAATGCCGTCGCACCGATCTGTCCTCGAAGGGGGAGCCGAACAAAACATAATACCGCTACCACATAGCCTACAGCAATGGCTTGCAGTGTGTTGGCATAGAGGTGGAAAGAAGCGGAATCGAAAGCCAGCAAGTTTCCTTGTACGATCCATCCCAGAAAGAAGAGAATGGCGAAGCGTTTCAGCAAACGGAGATAAAACCGGTGATCCGTCTTTTCTTCTCGTTTGTATTTCGACATCGAGAAAGGGATCGTAATCCCCGACATAAACATAAACAAAGGCATAATCAAATCCCAGAATGACACGCCTTCCCACGGCACATGCGTGAATTGACGTGCCAGCGGTTCCCATGTGGGATTATCCGCAATCTTCAGCCACGTCATCGATATCGGTTGCAGCATCAACAGACAAAACAAATCGAATCCTCTCAACAGATCGAGTGAGGCAAGACGTTTATGGGGTGTTGTGTTCATTTTTTGAGGCTTTTATGTGTAAATGTTATTTTCGCGCGACTTAGGGGGCGCTTCGTAGAAACATCCACCTTAATCTCGACATGCAGATCGTTGTAGCCGGTCTTTTCCTCCCAGCAGTTACGGTTAGCCAGTCGGATGGCATATTCGGGACGGTCGTGCAAGGCCGGTTCCGGGTCGGGCAGGAAGAGGTACAGCTTGTAATTTCCTTCGGGGATATCGGGAGGTAAAGCCACGTTGGCTTTCAGCTCCGTTATTTGATCGGGCTGCCACCTCCTTGGGTCATCGGGCAGAACGGCTGTATAGGTTCGTGTCCCATCCGTCGATCGGAGAATCAGCTCTACTTTTCGTGGATTAAAAGGCGAAGCATATCCCACATTCTTTAGCGTGATGAGAGCGGAAAGCTCGCTGCCGGGAGCATGTTCGGCCGAATAAGTGCCTTTTTGCAACGTAAAACGATAGCCCATGTTGCGGACGATGTGATCCATGCAGCCCTGCGAAATCCATTGATCATTTACCTCATGATAATAGTCTTGATTCAGAAAAGACCAGCGCAGGTAACGCATCTCCGACTGTGCTTTCGCGCAATCAGCCGGACCGATACCTTCGGGAGGACAGGTTTCCCCTCCTACGGGCGCATACAGCGCATCGGCGTGCATGTATTTCTTCTCTTCCGTAATGTCGATGACGTATGTACCGATGTCGTTGATGCTTGCCAGAAAGCAGTCATTATGATGCCCGATGCGCGCAACGGCTTTCGTTCCGAAGGCTTCTTGGGCAGAGATCGGGGATTGGGAGCCTATATACATGCGTTTGTACGAAGGTCGTCGTACCTGTACGAAACGATCAGGCGGCAATATGTCCAGTATCTTGTCGAGCACCTTTTTCCGTGAGATGTCATTATTGAGCTTGTTGATCGAGTAATACCATTCGCCCCACGAACCGATAAAGCCGGCGTGCATTACGGCAATCACGTCTTTGTTCTCATGCAGCACCGGTCTTAGCTGATCGAGATGGCGAAGGATGATGGCCATCGGAGCATCAGGTTCTTTGGCCGCATTGGAATAGCCGAAGCGCAGAATCGTTTTAAAACCAGCCTTACGGAAAATAGCCATGTCGTTCTTTATCTGCGTCAGAGTCACTTGGTCAAGCGGCTTATTCTTGAAATCTTTGAGGTAGTAGAAGCGGAACATCAAGGTGATGTTGTCTTTCCTGAACTTGCGCAGCCACTCTTCCCTGAGTTGATCCTGTCCAAGCGAATACTTATAAAAGCCTCGTTCGGGATTGGGGAACAGATCGTTGACGGTGACGTAGTTTACCGTCTGCACAGGCATATCGGGCGGAGCGGGAGGTTCCGGTATATCCGGCTTGTCGTTCCTCCCGCAGCTGCCCAAGAAAAGGCAGACGAATATGGTTATTATAAATGAAAAAGAGAGTTCTTTCATTTACGTGTCAATCGCGTTGTTTCTCTTTACTTTACGTCTGTCAGTGACTCACGTATCGGGTCGTCGTACTTGACTTGCAGGCGCAGAAGTTCTTCTTTTAATTGCTTTGTTATCTCTTCGGTGCCTTCCTGTCCGTAGAGATTATGCATCTCTGCCGGATCGTTTTGCAGGTCGTACAATTCCCAACAGTCAATGTCGTTATAGAAACGAATCAGTTTGTAACGCTCTGTCCGGACCCCAAAATGTCGTCTTACGGCATGCTCGGCCGGATATTCGTAGAAGTGATAATAGAGCGAGGTGCGCCAATTGTCGGGATGTTCTCCCTTGAGAAGGGGCAGGTACGAGTCGCCCTGAATATCGTTCGGAACGGAAACACCCGCCAATTCGAGGAACGTAGCTGCGTGGTCGATATTCTGTACCATCTCCGGAATATCTCCTTTGATACCTCCGGGATAACGCACGAGCATGGGAGTGCGGAACGACTCTTCGTACATGAAACGCTTGTCGAACCAACCGTGTTCCCCCATATAAAATCCCTGATCGGAGGTATAAACGATAATCGTACGGTCGAGCAAGTCATTCTTTTCCAGACAATCGAGTACACGACCAACATTTCGGTCGATCGAACGTATCACTCGGAGATAATCTTTCATATACTGTTGATATTTCCATTCTGCCAAGGCTTTGCCGGTCAGTTTATCGTCTTTGAATTTCCGGATGATCGGGTCGTAATGTTTGTCCCATGCTGCTTTTTGGGCGGGTGTCATCCGTTCATACATTGCGCGTCCGGCCTTTTCGAGACCGGGCTGGGAATGGATTTCATTTTCTTTGTCGGCCAGCTTCAGGTCGTAGACGAGATCCATATCTTCGATGATGCTCATCTCTTGCAACTCGGCCGCTTTTCGTCCCTCATATTTGTCATAGAACGTTTCGGGAAGCGGAAAGACGGTGTCTTCCTTCCAGTCGAGGTCGCACGTATCGGGCATCCAGGTACGGTGTGGCGCTTTGTGATGCAAAAGCAGGCAGAACGGTTTATTCTTGTCTCTTTTTTGGTCGAGCCAGTCGATGGCCAGATCGGTCGTGATATTCGTGGCATATCCTTCGATTTGTCGCTTTTCGCCGTTATCAATAAAGAAAGGATTGTAATAATCTCCTTGTCCGATCAGGATATTCCAGTAGTCGAATCCCGAAGGCTCGGAGCTGAGATGCCATTTTCCTACGACGGCTGTCTCATATCCTGCCTGCTGCAACAGTTTAGGGAAAGTCTGCTGGCTTCCGTCGAACGTCTTTGTATTGTCTGTAAAGCCGTTTTTATGGCTGTGCTTGCCTGTCAGCAAGCATGCCCGACTCGGGCCGCTCAGCGAATTAGCCACAAAACTGTTGGTGAAACGCACCCCCTCGGTCGCAATCCGGTCGATGTTCGGTGTCTCGATAAAACGGCGGTCGTACACACTGATGGTTTGATAGGAATGGTCGTCGCACATGATATAGAGAATATTCATGTGCTTCTCGCTTACTGTATTTTCACTTTTTTTATCCTTACATGCAATCAGCGACACGCCCATGGCCGCGCTCGTGAGGGAAAAGAATACTGTGTTGTATCGAATCTGTTTCATTGTATGATATAATGTTTATGGTGCAAACTTACATAAAAAACCATTTTTTATACGTCTTCCGATAAAAATCGAGCCGCCAACTGTTCTATCGATAATTAAGGTACTCAAAGGCACGATTGTTTCACTTTTTTTTAATTTATCTTTTATGAGAAAGTCTACGGTCTCGACGTCCACAAAGATAGCATCTTTATGTGCATTTTGGACGAACAAGGCCAAAAAAACAGAAGAAAAATTTGCCGTGACGCCCCGTGAAATAAAGCGGCTGTCATCTGTAATGCACGCTCATTACGTGAGTGAGGTATGTACTTCCACCCTCCTTTTCTCTTTCAGCGGCTCGTTTGCCATGAATATATTGACCACGCCGTGCCTGATATATTCGTAATCAATCCGCGCCTCTCGCCGGGGTTTTACAGGGATTGAATCACGCATCTCAATCAACTGCTTGGGTGACTCGTCCATGCAGACTACCGGATTGGCAGGGGTATAGGGCCGCTTATATACGTCCAGGACGTTCTCCATATGGGCTACAAATTCCCCGCCGTGGGCTTTTGGAATAACCCAGCCCTTTACTTTCCAGGGTTTAAGTTCATTTTTTTAAAAACCTTCCCCACCGTCACATGGGAAATCTTGTCAATATACTCCCATTCAACCATCTTGTCTGCCAGAAAGCGCAAAGACCATCTCGCATACCCTTCGGGGGGAGCGCTGCAACATAAAGCCACCAATTTGGCTTCCACATCGCCATCGACTTTCCTTTCGTATACGCGTTGACTCGGGCGACGCTCCAACGTGGCTTCCAAACCCTCTTGCACAAACCGTTTCTTCACCCGGTCGATGGTGCGCATGCCTATGCGTAAAACCTCACATATACGCTCGTTTGTCACCTTCCGGGAATAATCGCCTTCATCGGTATTGAGCAGGATATAGGCGGCACGATAGGTTTGGGACTTGTGAGAGCCTTTGTTGACTATCGCTTCCACTTCTTCCACTTCTTCCCTGCTTAATTTAATGGTCGTACATTTGTACTTTTGTAAATAATTCAATAATTACTAACTTTGATATCAGCATGGACAAAGACCG
>NZ_RQYN01000073.1 GCF_003860135.1 Tannerella forsythia | reverse complement strand
TTTATTTTCGGTTGGTTTTTTCGGAAGCATAAAATATATTTTGTGGCATAAGTTGATTTTATAAGGAACGACTATTTAGATTCTGACTTCCATCTATTGTGTAATTTATCATAATTAGTAATCTTCCAAAAATAGATTGCATTGCAGGTTGTGAAGCCGATATGTACTATCATCCACGACAATTTAGAGGGAAGAAAATTGATTCCCAATGCATAGCAGATTGGAATTATAACTGTATTAAGATTTAATAATTGAGCGATGGAAAGCATGGAAAGTGCATAGAGTCCGGCAATATCGCTCTTCCACTTTATCTGGTAAGTTGAATATATTCTATAGTATATATAAGAAAACATAAAGTGTCAATGTTTTTCGAATTTATCAAAACTCTTGGAAATAGAGTCCCTTGACTTGCCTATTTCAAGAAGTTGAGGATGAGGAGCCACATAGGTGTTATCTCGCACAGCTTCAAATGGGTTCGCGCGCTCAGGCTTTTCTATAACACGCGCAACCGGTTGGTCAAAAACGCCCAATGCATCAAGCCCAAAGTACACACCCGAAACGGCCCAACCCCAACCGGGTATAAACCCAATTGATCCAAAAATCAAATCCGCTGTATTTTTTAATGTAAATCCTTCTTCCCTAATTGTGTACATCGTGCAATTTTGTTGCAACTTTATTGAAAAATAGGGTTTATTGGTCTATTTTTGTATTTGCAAACTAAAAATGTAGATACGTATGAGTACCTTACCAACACCCCCGCACAAAGATAGCTATAAAATAAAGAATTGGAAAGAATACAATCGAAGCTTATGTCGTCGTGGTCGTATCACATTATGGCTACATGATTCGGTATTAGATGAGTGGGAACAAGCCGCCCAAAAGGGAAAGAGAGTGGGCGAACAAACTTATTGCGACAGTATCATCCAGTGTTGCCTGTTGTTGAAAATCAATTATGGGCTAAAATTACGCCAGAGTACGGGTTTTGTTGAAAGTTTATTTATGCTGATGGGTAAAAGTCATTTGCCGGTTCCGGATTACACGACGCTTTGCCGTCGTCAGAAGAGCCTCCCTGTAGACATCGGGGACAGGTTGGCAGGGGGTGAGAATTTATCGGTGGGGATAGATTCTACAGGCTTGAAAGTGTATGGAGAAGGTGAATGGAAAGTGCGTAAACACGGCTATTCGAAACGTCGCACGTGGCAAAAGCTTCACCTCTGCGTTGATTTGGACACACAGGAAATCCTCCGGGCGGAATTAACCGGCAACGATGAGGATGACGCTTCCGTAGGAACGAAAATGCTCAAGGGTAAGACAAGCCATATAAAACGATTTATCGCAGATGGGGCATACGATAAGTTCGGGTTCAGAGAAATTTTGGGAAGCGATGTTCTTCAGATCATTCCGCCTTTGAAAAATGCAGTCATACAAAAGGGCAGTAAGAAGAAACTTTTGCCCGATTATCTGATTCAGCGCAATGGAACTGTGGAAGCCATAAACAAACATGGCTCGAAGCGTTGGAAAAAGGAAAATGGCTACCACCGACGAAGCCTTAACGAAGTGGCGATGTTCCGGTATAAGACGATTTTCGGCGGAGAATTAGATGCCCGGGCATTTGAAAATCAGAGAACCGAAGTCAAACTCAAATGTTGGGTATTAAACAGATTCATCGGGATAGGTATGCCCGAGGCTTACAAAGTGTCTTAATATACTGTATAACCACAGAAAAGGAATATATCCACTTGGCTTCCGTTGCAACAAAGTCCAACAGGAGTATAGTATAAGGCGAATCAGAAAATTTTTCTGAGCTTAGGAGAGAGGAGAGGATGGATCAAGCTTTATGTGATCTTTTCTTGTAAGAAGATGGAATTTTTTATGTTGGCAAATGACCGATTGCGTAAAGTGATCGAAAAGGAGCCCTTTACGGGGCTTCCTTTTCGAGTGTTAACATGCTTTTTCCTTCTTTATCTGCAAGATGCAGTCGTGTCTCCGTCTTGTCGGATTTCACTTGCGTTACGTGTTCGAAAGCATTTAGTATTTTACTTTCCGTTTCGAGATCGGGGCAAGCCATCATCGTTACGCGCGGAACGGAGAATGAAAGAGCGGCAGGTTTCTTCTCATCGATTATCATTTCCGTATTCATCAGATTGCAACCTGCATTTCCGTGTAAACGAAGGGTCTTGCCTTCTTTTACGAATTCAAGGAACGCTTTTTCCGCTTTTACAGCCTCACCGCCTACTTCTACAATACTCCATCGGCCTATCAACTCTTCTGCCGTTACGCGCTTTCCGCTGTCGCAGGCGATCATTAATGCAACACATGCCATCGCCAATATTCCATTGATTTTTTTCATTGTTATGTTTTTATTTATTACACGATTATAAGACGTAAAAATGAAGTGAAATGTTTTGAGAATAGTTTTTTTTAGGTAATATTAATAGATTTTATTGTTGAAGATTCGATTAATTTTAATGGATTCTCTGAGTTAAGTCGTTTTAAATTAGTTTATATGGTGTTCGTTTTTTGTTGTCAATAAAAATATTCGATATAATTGAACAAATAGGGTATAGTGTCTGTTTCTTATATGTGAATGTATTTTTAATATGAATTTGTACTAAAACAAAAAGAAGCTATGGGTATTTTATCATGGATTATTTTAGGTTTATTGGCTGGCTTGATTGCTAAAGCCATACGTCCGGGCAAAGATCCGGGTGGTTGGATTGTGACCATCATTATCGGTCTTTTAGGAGCAGTTGTTGGTGGGTGGATTGGTTCGGCATTAGGCTGGGGAACAGTAAATGAGTTTAGCATTAGAACGCTTCTTCTCTCTACGGGAGGAGCAGTGATTGTGTTGTGGATTTTTGCGCTTATCAGAAAGAAATAGCCGTCGTACAGCCTGAAATAATAAGAAAACCCCTCGCTGGCAATTGTCCGGTGAGGGGTTATTAATTTTCCTCATCCTCATACTGTCCCTGATATCTGAACGGACAATCGCTCAAAGAACGCCCGGCAAAGGTACGAACAGAGCCATATATATCCAATTCTGCCGACCATGTTTTTTCCTCATCGGAGGTATACATTTCGGTCGGTGTACCGAGATAGTCTGTTACGATACTGTAGCTCTCTCCGTTTTGAAGTTTGGCACAGGGAACAAAACAAAAACACTTCAAAGAACTCCCTGCAAAGTTATATTTGAAAGGGCAAATCCCCAAAAAACACCCACTAATATTCTACCAAAGGCGGAAGAAAAGAAACCACTCGCCTTGATTGAGGTGTTTGTATTATTTTAAGAGGATATAATATCAATGTACTCTTTATATTCTAAGGGAATTGGCAAATCAAAAATCAAATCTTTCATTGGGTCAACATTCTTATTCATCTTATAGCAAAGGTACAGTCTTTCATTAAATTCTGCATAAATTCGCACATTGGTCAATTCATATTTATTTATTGTTTCCAAATCTGTTTTATCTATTGAGGGAATAATAATTTTCTCGACATACCCTCCAGAAGACATATCTTTTTCAATTAATCTTCCCCCTCCTTGTCCCAATATAAGTATTTTTTTTTCTTCAGGTGTTCCTTCCCAAACTGTAACATATCTGCTTCCAGTCCCTAAAGAATCTATTTTACACCTTGGCGGTTCATAGTTTGCTAATCCTTTAAGGTTCTGCTTAAAAATATTGCTATTTTTTATAAATTGTCTTGTAACAGTGGTACAAAAAAGAATAGGAACTTTTTTTAAATCTATCCCTTCCCAATTATTATCAGTATTGAACATATTAAAAACAAGTAGTTCTGCTTTACCTATCATCTGTGCCAATACATAAATATTGGTTTCTCTATTTTCATCTTTGCGTTTTGTTTCTATACTAATCACCTGATTGGTTTTCCACATTATTTTTGTCATTTTATTTCGTACATTTATTAGTGACATCCTTTTGTTTTCAGATGTTCGTCTGCTGCTGCTAAATATTTTTTCCTGTTTAGATTATTCTCACCAACTGGATTTTGCTTATTGGCAACTTTAGTTTTATCCCCCCCCCCGCTGCTTTTAAATCGGCTTCATATAATCTTTGTTCAAGACCTCTTGCTGTTTGTTTTCCTTTTACTCCCTCACCAATATAAACATGCTTGGGAGCAACTCCTCCAAAATCATCAAAGTTTCCATTATATCTGTACGCTATAATTTCATCAGGAGATAATCCAAGATGTGAAGGGGCGCTTGCATAACCTGTATAAGGAAGTCCATTTTTTACACCCTGATATGTTACATGAGTTCTTCCCGCTCCAGTTTTTACATTGTTTAAACCCAGAGGATCTATCCAACTATTTACATCACTTACATACCCATACAGGGTCGGATTACCGCCCGCCAACCCTATCGGGTCTTGAGAAATAAATGCCCCTGTATCACAACTATAATAGCGGTGTCTAACATAGCAAAGCTCAGTTTCCGTATCATAATACATCCCCTGATACCTGAACGGACAATCGCTCAAAGAACGCCTGGCAAAGTTACGAACAGAGCCATAAATATCCAATTCTGCCGACCATGTTTTTTCTCCATTGGAGGTATACATCTCAGTCGGCGTACCGAGATAGTCAGTTATGATGCTGTAGCTCTCTCCATTTTGAAGTTTGGCACAGGGAACAAAACTACCTTCTTCAAACAGCCACGTGGTTACATTCTCTTCCTCTGTCCACTCGTGCAACGGTACATTGCCGTCCCAAACCCAACGGGTAGTCTTATCTTTATATGTCTTCGAAATACGGCGACCGAGTGGGTCATACTCGAAACTGACCGTTTCGCCATCGGGACGCTTCACACTTCGGAGCATGCCGTTGCCCTGCCATTCATACGCCCAATCACCCTCCTGCCAAAGTGGAGTTGCCATGTTTTCCGGACGTAGTCTACACTTTAAGACAAGGTTTCCCTCACTATCGTAATGGTAGGAGTATTTACGGTCTTCGAGCAATCGACCGCCCTTGCCGTACTTACGATCTTTCCTTTCGGGCGTGCGGAACAGATTGCCGATGGCATCGGGAGCCTTGTAAATGCTCTCCAACTCGGAGCCACCCTTGTAATCGGCACGGAAGAGATTGTCCCAAGGATCGTAGTCGAAAAGGATGGTTTCGCCCGTGCGTTCGTTCCCCTTGCGAAGCAGGCGGTTGCCCATGCCCCAATGGTAACGCATGCGACTCTGCTCCGCTCCGCCCGAGAGAATATCCCTGCGAACAACACGTCCGAGCATATCACGGCCCGTCGTGACACGCACCCCGCCGCTCAACTCCCGCTGAATCTCCAAACCACTCTTATCACGACCGATGGACATGCTCCATTCTTTGGACTGCATTCCGGCCGGTAAGCCCTCCGTGTCGTACTGCAAAGCTACATCGGCTCCCAAATCGCTGCTGAGGCGGATGCGGCTACCGAAGGCATCGTAAACGCTCTCGACCATATGTTCGCCCTGCGTTTCCTTCAGCACACGCCCGTCCCGACTGCGCTCGAACCCGATCTTGATCGAATCGTTGAAGGCTGCCGTAAGCAGACCGTCCTTGTTATACTTGTAAGCCGTACCGGTACCGTCGCTGTGGCGTTCCTCGACGATACGCCTCACTCCGTCGTATTCATAAGTACTCCACCGTTCATCCGGACGCAACACTTTGGAGACACGTCCGGCACCGTCGCGCTCGTAATGGCGGTGAAGACCGTCGAATCCCCATTCGTCCACCACATCGCCACGTCCGTCCAAAGCGAAACGGTAGAGCTCTCCGCCTTCGTTCGCAATGCCGGTGAGCTGCAGCTCGGTATCGTACTCGAAGCAAGCCGTCTGCCCGTTCTGCGTCCGACTCAGCAGGGTGCCGAGACTGCCGTAGCGAAAGCTTACCTCACGGAGCCGGTCTTTGGCATGGATGAGGTTGCCCGAAGTATCGTAAGAGAAATGGTGTTCGTTGCCGTCGGCCTCCTGCATCCAGAGGAGGTTGCCGGCTTCGTCGGAACGATAGAAGGTGTGGTTGCCACGTGGGTCGCGCTCCTCGCTCAGATAACCGAAGGCATCGTACATCCACTGGCGGTAGGTGCCGTTCGGATAGGTAAGTTGTACAGGGCGATATGCCTCATCGAACAGAAAGCGGAAGACATTGCCTCGTTCATCGGTTACCTGACTCAGATTCCGGCCTTGGTATGCGTACGAAAGTGTATTGCCATCGGGCAGGATTCGTTTTACCACCCGATCCAGAGCATCATACTCCCATGCCGATTTTGTACCCTGTGCAGTCGCGATACTCAGCAGGTTGCCTCGTTCGTCGTATTCGTAGCGAGTGCTTTCCCCGTTCTCGTTTTCGAAGCTGATGACCTCTCCTGAATCGTTGTAGGTGTATTTCCGACTCAGTCCTTCGGGGTTTACCGTTACGACCAATTCTTCGTATTCGTTGTATTCCTGCAGCGTAACGCCTCCTACTTCGTCGATGATCTTGTAGATCAGATTCCGCTCGTCGTAGAAGTATCGGGTGGTAAAGCCTAGGCTGTTGCGCGTGAGCGTGTGTCCGGCACTATATTCGGTATGGTGCTCGAGCACACCGCCATCGCCCCATGTATGCACACATTTCGCCTCGTCTCCTTGGCCTCGGTACTCCCAGTAGAAATTCTGTCCCGCATCAGACTTTCCAAAGAGGGTTTATACTAAATATAAATATATGCAAGAACCAAAGAAAGGAAAATTCCCTTTAAGACTTGTCGTTAAGGAGACATTGTCATCTCAAGGGAAAATCATTCTTTTGCTAATTTTTCAATTTCGTCTTGAAGCTCTTGATCCCAAATAAACTGCAAGTCGAATTTTCCTTCTGGATTAACTGTAAATACAGCTTTGTTCCATTTATTTTTATTGTTCTCTGCTGTCATTATAGCATTTAGCTCCTTTATATCTCTCATATTCTTGAAGCTATCTTGCAAAATGGTATTTTTAACCTCCCCATTATCCGTTTTATATTCCAAAAAAGCTTTAACGCTCCCAACGTATTCAACTTGCAAAGCAGCAGTAATCCACTCGCTTCTAATTGAATCAATGATTCTTTGACCAATCCTATTATAAATTTCTGATACTGTACTCATAATGGCCTCTATTATATTACTAAACAAACAAAAAAGTCTTTCCATCTATCTCGAAATTTATGCTTTGTTCAATAGGTATCTTCGAGCTGCTTTCGCTATTCTTGGAGCAAAGACATATCTTTCACTACTTTGTTTTGTTGTAGCTTTTTTTGAGTGGGTGTAGTCTACCAATAATTTGAATTGTCCTCATATTGCATAAAAACTCGAATTTGCCTGCATGAACCCAATGGGCAGAAGTTTATATCGAATATATGTCTAAAACGTCTTTTCCTAAAGCAAGTTGCAAAATAAGTTCAAAAAAGAGTGTCGGATTTGAGGTCGTAAAGATAATCTCCGAGAAATTATCACGATCCCTTACACTAAATGTTTTATCACACATCGATTGGACGCAAAGAAAGGTTTCCGTTTCTGCATAGAATAAATATCCTTCAAAAACAGGATCGGAGTGCCACATTCTATTCGCTTTGACAAATCCATCAATATGTCTATCATCATAACCTTGTAAAAGACTATCCTCTGTAGCATATAAAACTACTCCATTATTATCAAATCCATTTGTTTGCAAAAGAATATCTATATATGTTTGAGATAATTCTATTCCGTATAATGATAGAATAGAGTTTTGAAGTTGTTCTACTTGTTTTTTGTTTGCAGGAGTTTGAATTTTATCTCCATATTTTGCATTCTGCAATTCTAATTCCTTCATTAACTTATCCATCATTCAATGTTGTTATGGGTAAAATTTCCTTCGTTTTTCCACCATTCCAGAGCTATCTTGTTGGATGAAAATAACCTTTTCCCCAATAGCAACAGCTTCAATATAACAATCTGGATTCTCTATCCTCTCTGGAGCATAAACAACAATGCCACACTTATACACTGTAAAGCCCATATTTTACTTTCCAGAGTCATTAAAATTACCAAATGTATGCTATAAATTCCTGTTCAAAAATCGATATTCAAAGAATTTATTCACCATCGGGCAGCACTGTATTTTCAAGCATTTGCATAAATTCAGCAAAAGTTTCGCAGATAAAGTATGTGTTAAGTTCATCTGAGGATTGTTTGAAAAAATAGCAATGATCATAATACCAAATACCGTCATTTTCTTTGTCATGTATCAATAGCAACCACCCTCCTCCTAGGTCTCTTCCAATGAGAATAGATTCACTGGGAATATCATCAATGTATTCCCGATTTTTAAAAATAATATCCTGTGACCTACTTTTTGTATTAACTCCATAAAGAGTATCCATTAGGATAAATTCGCCCAAATCTTCCACAAAAAAATAACCATCGTGCACAATTGCGCCATTATTTTTTGCCAAAAATTCTTTGTAGTCTTTCGGTAGCGAGATGTTAAATTCATTCTCTATAATCTTGTAACTATCGATTGTTCCTTTTTCAATTAATTGTAATCTCATAAATGTCATTTTTTCTGCCTAATGCGACTTTTTTTGTTTTGGAAACCCCACCGCGGTGAGTAAATCTATCGTGTATATCAGAATTAACTTCTTGCATTGTCATACCATCTTCGTGATGATGCCACGTTGTTCCATCAATTTTTGGAGGATCCAATTCAGACTTTCTTATCGCATTTGTATAATCCGTTGTATGATTCCCTTTTTGTTCAGGGCTGACGCATTAAAAGGACTTTCTATATATTTTTGTAGTCGTTAAATAAATAAGCTGTTAGTTATGTATCATTCTCTATTTGAAAGCCTCTGCATGGTCTCAGACCCACGGATAGAGCGTAAAAAAATTTATCCTCTTGACTTTTTACTCCTGATCGTTTTCCTCTCTACACTCTCAGGCAATACCTCTTGGTATGAGATTGAAGATTATGCCGAGGAATACGAAGAAGAATTGAAAAGTCTATACGAAATGCTTACTGGCCATCAACTTACGCATACCATGCCTTCTCATGATACTCTCAACAGGAGCATCAGTCTGTTGGATGTAGAAGCCTTTGAGGGGGCTTATAAGCGATGGATTGAAGGCTTTATCTCGGCCACTTCGGGTAAACATATTTGCATTGATGGCAAGACGATGCGGGGAGTGAAGAAACTCTCTTTTGATACACAATCCCATGTCGTCTCTGCCTTTTCACCACAAGATATGTGCAGTCTTGCCCAACTCTACATTGACCGAAAAACAAACGAAATACCTGCTATACAACAACTTCTTCATTTGCTGGACTTGAATGATGCCATAGGCACACAAACTGCCATTGCCGAACAAATCATCGATAAGGGCGGAGACTATGTATTGTGTGTTAAAGCGAATCAAAGTTTGAGTCGGCAAGAGATTGAAGCCTATTTCTGCCCTCTTTTTCAGAAGCATATCCTCCTTGACGAGCAGACGGAACTATCTCACGGACGCATAGAAACACGTCGCTATGAAAGTATTCTCAATCCCTTGGAGATAGAAGCCAGCGAGGTATTAACTCGCTGGAAAGGCTTGAGGGCGATACACAAAGTTGTACGCAAACGAAGGGATAAAAAGAGTGACAAAACGAGTGAAGAAGTGGCCTACTACATTTCGTCATTAACAGATCTTTCTTCATTGAAACAGGCTATTCGTGGGCATTGGGCG
>NZ_RQYN01000072.1 GCF_003860135.1 Tannerella forsythia | reverse complement strand
GTTTCTTGAACCAACCATTAATCGGTCTTTGTCCATGCTGATATCAAAGTTAGTAATTATTGAATTATTTACAAACGCACAAATGTACGACCATCATGTTTGGTATACCCCTGTTTCGTGTACTCGAAAAAATATGAACATTCGCAATATTTCCTATTATAATTTTTTGATTTGAAATAGGGTGTGTAAGTGAGTGTGAATACTAAGAATCGGTCAAACAGTCTCTCTCAGAGATGCCGTTTGTTGAATTTGTAACAGAACAGATTGGGATAATATTACTAAGTGTTCGGGGTTCATTTTGCAATATCCATCCAATTATTGTTACTTGGCATGGCTTATCGTTGTATGAACCCGGGGCAAGACACAGGGAATTAAGGTATGAGCCGAAAACTTTTCTTTGCAGGGCCTAAATTCAAAATTATCTGTTACATTTGCAGGTCGTAAGATTTCGCCAGAGCATGGAGATTTCAGCTAAACAAAAAGAATTCATCAGGTTTTGTGTCGTCGGAGGATTGGCTACGGGCATTCATTACGGCATTTATTTGTTGCTCAATAAGGTGATGAATACGACCATCGCCTTTTCCATAGGGTATATCATCAGTTTCTTTGCCAACTTTTTATTATCGAATTATTTCACGTTCAAGACAAAACCTTCGGCCAAGAAAGGTTTTGGTTTCGCGGGAAGTCACTTGATTAATTATGTATTGCAGGTAGGGTTTTTAAACTTGTTTCTCTATGCAGGTATCCCCGAGAATATCGCGCCTCTGCCGGTATACGCCATCACCATTCCAATCAATTTCGTACTTGTACGTACTGTTTTGAAATCTAAACGACTGTAAAATGAAAAAAGTATCCGTTTTAATCCCTGCGTACAACGAGCAAGAATCTCTTTTGATGCTTTACGAGAGGCTCCGGGCGTTGATGGATGCGCACACGGAATACGCGTGGGAGGTGATATTTGTTAATGACGGTAGCCGGGATCATACGCTTGTGCTGCTCGCGCAGTTACACGAGAAGGATTTGCGCATCAACTACGTTGACTTGTCGCGCAATTATGGCAAAGAAGTCGCCATGCTTGCCGGATTCGATTATGTTACGGGGGACTGTATGGTGATCATGGATGCCGACTTGCAGCATCCGCCCGAACTGATCCCTGAGATGCTCGGTTATTGGGAGGAAGGCTATGACGATGTCTATGCGCGGCGTCGTACGAATGAAAAGGAATCCTTTTTGCGAAAAAACTTGAGACGTATCTTTTACGCGACGCTACGAAAAGCGGCTCATATGCCGATCCAACAAGATACAGGCGATTTCCGTCTGCTGGATCGAATCTGCATCAATGCTATGAAACAGTTGCGTGAGTCGCAGCGTTACACGAAAGGAATGTTTAGTTGGATCGGGTTTCGTAAAAAAGAACTTTTATTCGATCAGCAATGTCGGATAGCGGGAGAAAGCAAATGGAGTTTTTTTAAGCTACTAAATCTTGCTGTAGAAGGGATTACGTCTTTTACAGTAGCCCCCCTGCGTATTGCTTCCGTATCAGGAGCCATCGTCTCGTTGCTGGCGTTTATCTATGGAATTTACATTTTTGTCACCAATCTGATTTACGATGATCCGGTCGACGGATTCCCTACCATCATGGTGACTATCCTCTTTTTGGGAGGAGTCCAACTGCTTTCTATCGGGATTATCGGCGAATATCTCGGACGTATCTTCAACGAAACCAAAAAACGTCCCGTTTATTTTGCCCGTTCGTATAACGGACAGAAAATCGGGTAATCTTTCCCTTCAGGCGGAGGAGTGCACGCCGTCTTTTTTATAAACTGCTTGGATTGTTGGAACTCTTGTGCCGAACTTCGAAAGATGAACCTGTCTCTTTTGTGCATGGGATGTTGGAGGATAGAGTAAGGCGAAGATTCGTTTCTTGCTCAATTGGGAAAAGGTTTTATAGCTTATGTAAGAAGTTGATTTTGTGTCCGCAGATACAAAAAGAAAAAGAGCTAAACTTTTATTGTTCAGCTCTTTTTGCTCTTCCTCTTGGACTTGAACCAAGGACCCTCTGATTAACAGTCAGATGCTCTAACCAACTGAGCTAAGGAAGAGTGTTGTTCTCTTAAAATTGCGGTGCAAAGATACGGCTATTTTCGAAATATGCAATATATTTGTGCAAAAAAAATTTTGAGTAGATGAAAATTATTGGAATTGGGAATGCATTACTCGATGTTTTGTTGCGTCTGGAGAGCGATACGACGCTGGAAACTATCGGAATAAAGAAAGGAGCGATGGATTTGATCGACGAAGTGACGATGCGATCGATTCAGCGTGAACAGTCAGGATTGGAACGTTCGGAGGCACCGGGCGGTTCGGTATGTAATACGACGCGTGCGCTTGCGTTGCTGGGTGCTTCGGTCGGTTATATAGGTAAGGTAGGCTCGGATGCGAACGGCCGTTTTTATACACAGGCGATACACGATGCAGGTGTAACCCCGCATATCGTGCAAACGGACGGTATTTCGGGATGCTGCACGATACTGATGTCGCCCGACAGCGAACGGACGATGGCGACTTTTCTCGGTCCCGCAGCTACACTGACGGCCGAAGAGATTACCGATGACGTATTACGTATGTATAACTGTCTTTATATGGAAGGCTACCTGATCTCGAACGAACGACTGTTTTATCCCATCCTGCGTCGTGCGAAGAAGTTGGGATTGAAAATTGCGCTTGATCTGTCGAACTTTAATATCGTTCACGGGTTTTATGAGATGTTGCATCAGGTCATTCCCGAATACGTAGATATTCTTTTTTCGAATGATAGCGAAGCCGAGGCTTATACCAGCCTTGCTCCGGCTGAGGCCATTCGTGAGATCATGAAAGATGTTGAATACTCAGTGGTGACCGTCGGGAGAGACGGAGCATTGGCCGGACATCAAGGCGAAACAGTACATGTACCGGCCTTGAGTCATGCACCAGTCGATACGACCGGAGCGGGCGATAACTTTGCCGCCGGATTTTTGTACGGGTATTCGCGGGGGGGATCGTTGAAGCAGATGGCTTCGATCGGTGCCGTGATGGCCTCTCATGTGGTCGAGACCGTTGGACCGCAAATTCCGGCCGATCGCTGGCAACAAATAAAGTTAAAAGTAGGGGAGATTCTATCGTAGGCGTGGCGGAAATGCCTACTTTTGCATGCCTATACATTATATAATATACACAACAGCACATGTCACGATTAAAAAATACGCTGCTCCTTTCTCTTTCGTTGGCACTGGGAGGCGTTAACGTCGAAGCTCAGCAGGGGAATCGCTTTGAAGTCAGCAAACAGTTAGAGATTCTCAATGCGCTTGTAAAAGAGGTCGATATGTTTTACGTCGACTCGGTCGAGGTCGATAAGATGGTACGCCGTGGCATCGATGCCATGCTGAAAGGGCTGGATCCGTACACGGAATACTTCCCCGAGCAGGAGATGGACAATATGAAAATGCTGATCACCGGTGAATATGGCGGGGTAGGGGCTTATATCCGTTCTCGCGATGGCGGAGTGATCATCACCGAACCGTTTGAAGGGATGCCTGCGGCTCTGGCCGGTCTCAAGGCCGGCGACAGGATTCTGGGCATCGATACGGCAGATGTTACGAAGGCCACGAGCGAACGCGTGAGCGAATTGCTCAAAGGCGTTCCTAACTCGAAAGTAGTATTGAAAATTCAACGTCCGGGCGAAAAGAAACCGCGCAAATTCGAAGTGATACGCAAGCAGGTGATGCTTAAACAAGTTGTGCATTACGGTGTTTACGGCGATCGTACGGGATACATCTACCTTGACGGGTTCAGGGAAAAGAGTGCGCAGGAGGTAAAAGAAGCTTTCGAAGACCTGAAAAATCGTCATCAGATTACCTCGTTGATTCTCGACCTGCGCGATAATGGCGGAGGGTTATTGCCCAGCGCCGTTCAGATTGTGAATTATTTCGTCCCGAAAGGGCGGGAGGTACTCTCGACGCGAGGCAAAATCAAACAGTGGGATCGCACGTATCGCACTACGGTCGAGCCGATCGATACGGTTATTCCGATGGTGGTGCTGATTAATGGAAGTTCGGCATCGGCGGCCGAGATCGTCAGCGGAGCATTGCAGGATATGGATCGCGCGGTGCTGGTGGGCAACCGATCGTTCGGGAAAGGACTGGTGCAATCGACACGTAACCTGCCTTACGACGGAAATGTCAAAGTGACGATGAGCAAATACTATATTCCCAGCGGACGATGCGTTCAGCACATGGACTATGCCCATCGCCATACCGACGGAAGTGTCTCGGCTATCCCCGACAGTTTGACTTCTGTTTTTTATACTTCGAAAGGGCGTCCCGTACGCGACGGAGGAGGTGTCCGCCCCGATTTTGAAGTGGAGGAGAAGAAAACGCCAACCATGTTGTATTATTTATTGAGTGATTATACGTTGTTTGACTACGTCACCGATTGGGTGCAGGCACATCCGACTATCGCGCCGGCTGAGGAGTTTGTTTATCCCGATGCGGATTACGAAGTCTTCAAGCAACGTCTGAAAGAGGCGAAGTTTACATACGACCGGCAGAGTGAAAAGGCGTTGAAGAGTCTCAAAGAGGTGGCTGAATTTGAAGGGTATTTAGCCGAAGACACAACGGTTTTTGCGGCGCTCGAAGCGCAACTCAAGCCTGATTTGGAGCGTGACCTCGAACGGTATAAGGAAGATATCAAAAAGCTTATCACAACCGAGATTATCAAGCGGTATTATTATCAGGAAGGTGAGCTTATCGAGAGTCTGAAAGGCGACAAGGCCTTCCAGAAAGCATTGGATGTGTTGGCCGACGAGGCGTTATACCGTCAGACATTGAGTGCTCCTGTGCCTGAGAAGGAAAAAGAGACAGACTCGGTTGTCGACCGTGCGGGCTGAAAGAATGAGATGAGCCTCTTGTTCTTGAACTTTCAAATAATATCATAGATGTTCAGCTCCTTTTATCGGAATGATCTATGTGGAATTTTAATCTATTGGAGGGATCCCTTGTTGCTGGTGATGAAAAATGTTATTTTTTTGTATCGAACGAAGGTGGGTACAACATCGTAACGAACTCCCATATAGTGTTCCAGAGCAACGTTACGAAACTGTAAATCGTACCTTTATCGCCACCACTGCTGATATAAAGACGTCCATTTTGCGTTTGTATGCGAAATCCGTCTTCCGTCAGGCCCGAGACATCTCCCGATCCGATCACGACGTCTCCGGGTTGGGTTGGGAGCCCCACATTGACCGTTGGAAGCTTTACGCTTATGAGCGGAAGAAAGTCCTGTAGCAAATCTGCCGTGAGGAAATTTGTCGCATCATTTTTATTTACGGCGATACGTAATTGCGGTTTGTGATCTTTTACAATTTGTATTTGATTGTGACCGATTCCTATACTCAACCATAAAATCGATACAATAATTCTAATTTTCAGTTATATATATAAGAATATACTCTTATCTTTTGTAAGCATCGGCCACTTGTTCGGCGCAGCGTTCGCCATCGATGGCTGCGGAAACGATTCCTCCGGCATAACCGGCTCCTTCGCCGCAGGGGAAAAGGCCTTGAAGCGTGATGTGCTGCAAGGTTTCTTTATCGCGCAGGATACGCACGGGCGAGGAGGTGCGGGTCTCGACCCCGATCAGGACGGCTTCGTTCGTGAGAAAACCGTGCGATACGCGGTCGGAATGGCGGAATCCTTCGCGTAAACGCGTCGTGATGAACTCCGGCATCCAGAAATGAAGCGGTGAGGCAAGTAATCCCGGTGTATAGGACGAAACGGGCAGATGCGACGAGTTCTTTTTTTGTACAAAATCGACCATGCGCTGGGCGGGAGCCGTTTGGGTCATCCCTCCGCTCAAGCGGCAGAGGCGTTCGAGGCGTTCCTGAAAGTCCATGACGGATAAAACGGGTGGGAGGGAGGCGTCTCCTGCGGGCATGCCGGGGAAGAGACACGCGGGCAGGTCTTCGGGTCTGATTTCGACGACCCATCCGGCGTTGGCCCATTGCGATCCGCGGTTGGAGGGCGACATGCCGTTGACGACGACCTCGTCGGGCGAGGTGGCCGACGGCACGACGAATCCTCCGGGACACATGCAGAACGAGTATACGCCGCGTCCGGCGGCTTGCGTCACGAAGCTGTATTCGGCGGCGGGCAAGTATTTTCCGCGTCCGTCTTTGCGATGGTAACGGATGCGGTCGATCAGTTGCTGCGGATGTTCGAGCCGCACGCCAACGGCAATTCCTTTGGCTTCGATGGGGATGTTTTGTGCTGCGAGGTAACGATAGACGTCGCGCGCGGAGTGTCCGGTGGCAAGGATGACGGGACCGTGGAACTCGCGTCCGTCACGTGTCCGTACGCCTTTTACTTCGTCCGCTTGTAAGAGAAATGCTTCCATGCAGGTTTCGAAATGTACCTCTCCGCCGCAGCGTAAAATCTGCTCGCGCATGTTTTCGATGACGCGCGGGAGTTTATCCGTCCCGATATGGGGATGAGCATCCGAGAGGATGGCTGTGCTGGCGCCATGCTGGCAGAAAATGCGGAGGATGCGATCGACCGAGCCGCGTTTCTTGCTTCGGGTATAGAGTTTGCCGTCGGAATAGGCGCCGGCGCCGCCTTCGCCGAAGCAGTAGTTCGATTCGGGGTCGACCGTGTGTTCACGACTGATCCGGGCGATGTCTATCTTGCGCCGCCGCACGTCTTTTCCGCGTTCGATGACGATGGGGCGCATGCCCAGCTCAATCAGCCGCAGGGCCGCGAACAGTCCGCCAGGGCCTGCACCTACGACAACGGCGGGTTTGGCGGTCGATACGTCGCGGTATTCGATCGGCGTAAATTCAGCGTCTGCCGGTTCTTCGTTGATGAAGGCGCGTACGGTTACATTGACCCAGACCGTACGCTGTCGCGCGTCGATCGAGCGTTTCAGTACGCGCACGCCACGGATGGTTTCGGGTTTCTCGCCCGTTTCGCGGCAGACTACCTTGCGCAACGACGCTTCGTTCGCTGCCTCCTCGGGTAATATACGTAATGACAGTTCTTTGATCACAATTCGAAAGGATTTTACTTTATTCTATAATGTTTTTAGAATCAGTTGAACTTTTTCTCTCAAAGGGGGTAAATCGGTCTCTATGGTAGCCCATACGATCTCATCCCGGATTTGATAATATCCGTGAACTAATACATGTCGCATGCCTATGAGAGCATGCCATTCTATCTCCGAATATTCTTTTTTAAACTCATTCGTCAGCAAGTAGGCTGCCTCGCCTATAATTTCCAGATTCTTAATGATAGCAAAACGCAACATTTTATTTTGCCTGTATGTTTCAAATGTTTGGTTATTCGTAAACTCGAAAATATTATCAATCGCTTCAATGATGTGCAACAAACGTGCTTTATCTTTATTTTTCTCTCTCATATATCAGTATTTTATCGGCATTGGCACTATCTTCGGCGAATTCTTTCAGTTGTCCTTCTTCGACCAAGTCTATCTTTTTATTCAGTAACCGTTCCATCTTATATTGCATAGAGGCATAGGAGAATAAGGTTATTCTTCTTCCTTTCAAAAAACGAACAAGTACATCGATATCACTTCCTTCTTCTTCTTCGTTGCGCGAATAAGATCCAAAAATCCATGCTTTATCTACCGGTTGTGTCCGGAAAAAATCGGATAATTTATCAATCATCGATTTGTCCATATCTTTTTTGTCGTTGTTATGCGGATACAAAGATAATGTGTTTAATTCGCCTGTTAAAATCATCCTTATCCGAATAGCTGCCGGAAGGCTTCTTCTACTTTTCTGACCTGAAGGATCTTCATTTTGCTTTTCAACGCTTCCAAACCTTTCATCTGCGGAACAATCATGTGGGTGAATCCGAGCTTCTCGGCTTCCTGAATGCGCTGTTCGATACGGTTGACCGGACGTATCTCGCCCGAGAGTCCGACTTCGCCCGCCATACACGTGCTGCGATCGATCGGGATGTCCAAACTCGACGACAATACGGCGCTGATCACCGACAGGTCGATGGCCGGATCGCTTACACGCAATCCTCCTGCGATATTCAGGAAAACGTCTTTCTGTACGAGCTTGAAGCCGGCGCGTTTTTCCAGCACGGCCAGCAGCATATTCATTCGCCGGAGGTCGAATCCCGTCGCACTGCGTTGAGGCGTTCCGTACACGGCGCTGCTGACGAGCGACTGGGTCTCGATCAGGAAAGGACGGGCGCCTTCCATCGCGGCCGCGATGGCTACGCCGCTAAGCCCTTCGTGATTCTCGGTCAGAAGCAGTTCGGAGGGGTTTTCGACTTGCCGCAGTCCGCTCTGCCGCATCTCATAGATGCCCAGCTCGGAGGTGCTGCCGAAACGGTTCTTGATGCTCCGCAGGATGCGATACATGTAATGCTGATCGCCCTCGAACTGCAACACGGTATCGACAATGTGTTCGAGAACCTTCGGCCCGGCTATGCTGCCTTCCTTATTAATATGTCCGATCATCAGCACGGGGGTTCCCGTCTCTTTGGCAAACTTCAGCACTGCCGCGCTGCACTCACGCACTTGGGTGATGCTGCCCGGCGACGATTCGGCTCGGTCGGTAAACATCGTCTGGATGGAGTCGATGATCAAGAGATCGGGTTGGAGGTTTTGCGCCTGTACGAAAATCTGTTCGAGATTCGTTTCGCAAAACACATGGCAATTGCCCATATCGGTATCTTTTCCGGCCAGACGGTCGGCACGCATTTTTAACTGTTGAGCGCTCTCCTCGCCCGAAACGTAGAGCGTATGCAGACCTTTCATCTGCAAAACGGTTTGCAACACCAGCGTAGATTTTCCGATGCCCGGTTCTCCTCCGACGAGTACGAGCGAACCTTTCACTAACCCGCCACCCAACACACGATTCAACTCCGCATCGTGCATATCGATACGTGTTTCTTCTTTTGCCGTGACATCGCGCAGCAGCCGGGGCTTCATGCCGTCACGTACGATTCCCGAAACAGCCCGCCATGTGGCAGGTTCTTTTTTTATCAGTTCTTCTACATACGTGTTCCACGCGCCGCACGACGGACATTTGCCGACCCACTTCGGCGATTCGGCACCACATTCGGAACAGATATAGACCGATTTAACTTTAGCCATACGTTCTTTTTTTGAAGAGGTAAAGGTAAGAAAAATATCGAAATATGTTACGCTCTCTCAGGGCAACTGCATCAAATTCCGAGTAGTTCTTTGAGGTCGTTCATCTTTAGAGCGGCCTTGAATAGCCTCTTTTGACTTTGTTGCAACGTTATTGAAGAATAGGGGTTATTGGTATATTTCTCTATGAGCCTGTTTAAATTTATAGGGCATTGTTAAACATATATAGTTATTTCATTGTTTAGCTTTAGAAAAAGAAGTTTTAGGGATATTTCTATCATGTGTTTCGCTTTGCTATAACACTTCCCTTTTCGTTTGAACCTTGCTAAATAATGCCTTATTCTGCTATTATAACCTTCGACTGTATAA
>NZ_RQYN01000071.1 GCF_003860135.1 Tannerella forsythia | reverse complement strand
TAAAAATAAAGAGATATTGCAAAACAATGTAGAACAGCATATGGAATTGCTTACAAACATTCCCGAAAGAGTGAAAAAGTACTTTAAACATAAGTCTATTGAATATGCGGCATAGGACGATAATAACAAATTACGCTATTTATACGTCGGGTTAATATATAAAAAAATTGCAAGCCTTCCAAGTGGTCGAAAAACGTTAGTCCGTATGAAATACTTCTTCCATTACGGCCCACCATTCGCCGTCGGCGCGTGTGTCGAGCGGTTGCTGACACGGTTCGCAGAATGTCCACCATTTTTGGGTGACCGGATCGGCTGCCATCTTCTTCATATCGGCCTCGTAATCCGTTCCCACATATTCGTAGTAACTGAACAGCAGCCCGTCTTTGTAATAAATCGAATAGTTGCGAATATTGCACTCGCGAATGGTTTGTAAAACTTCCGGCCACACTGCCGCATGTAACTTTTTGTACTCTTCCAGTTTTTCCGGCCTTACGCCGATGATGCTTCCGTAACGTTTCATAGCCATTTGATGTTTATTCTTGTACGAAAGGCAAAAGTAACGATTCTCCGAAAAAAATAAAAGCCCGAAGGCGTTTGTGTGAAAATAAATCGTACCTTTGCGGCCGCATTTTCCGGAAAGGGATGATGCAGAGGAGCATTAGCTTATGGGGACAGAGCGTTTGGTCAGGAGACCGAAAAGGAGCGGGTTCGACTCTCGTATGCTTCACAAAAAACAGTGGTTTGTCGCGCAATTGCTGCGGCCGTGTGCTTGAACACCACGTAAAAAACAAGAAAATGAAAAATAAAGTATCCGTATCGTTTATGATGCTCGGCATCCTTTTCTGCGTATGCCTCGTAGCGTCAAATTTTTTGGAAACCAAACTGATTCAACTCGGAGTAATCCCCCGCATCGGTTCAATCTCCGTCACCGCGGGGCTGCTCGTGTTTCCGATTTCGTACATCATCAACGACTGTATCGCCGAAGTATGGGGCTATCGTAAAGCGCGTCTGATTATCTGGATGGGTTTCGCGATGAATTTTCTCGTCGTCGGTATCAGCCAGTTGGCTATTCAGTTGCCCGGCGCTCCTTTTTGGGAAGGCGAAGAAGCGTTTAACTTCGTGTTCGGACTCGCGCCGCGTATCGTAGCGGCCAGCTTGCTCGCTTTCCTCGTCGGTTCGTTCCTGAATGCCTACGTAATGAGTCGTATGAAAATCGCTTCGCAAGGTAAACATTTCTCATATCGCGCCGTTTTATCGACGCTGGCAGGTGAAAGCGCGGACTCGATCCTCTTTTTCCCCATCGCGTTCGGAGGATTGATGCCTGCGAACGAACTGCTGAAGATGATTATGGTGCAGGCTATACTCAAAACACTGTACGAGATCATCATCCTTCCTGTTACCATCCGCGTGGTAAAATATATCAAAAAGGTCGACGGCGCCGACGTATATGATGAGAACGTTTCGTACAATGTACTGAAAGTAAATGAAATTTAATCGTCATGAAGGACGAGATCGCACTGGTCGTATTTAGCGGCGGACAAGATTCGACGACGTGTCTTTATTGGGCGAAAAAGAATTTTAAAGAAGTTCGTGCGTTAACGTTTCTCTACGGTCAGAAGCATCGCGCCGAAGTCGAAGTAGCGCGCGAAATAGCTCGCCAAGCTTCGGTACAATGTGAGGTGATGGATGTTTCGTTCGTCGGCGGTCTGGGCAGAAACGCCTTGACCGATCCTACGCTGACGATGGATAAAGAAAAACCGGCGGACAGCGTTCCGAATACGTTTGTCCCCGGCCGGAATTTGTTTTTTCTCAGCATCGCGGCCGTCTATGCGAGCGAACGCTCCATCCGTCATCTGGTGACGGGCGTATCGCAGACTGATTTCAGCGGGTATCCCGACTGTCGGGATGCGTTTATCAAATCGCTCAATGTGACGCTGAATTTGGCAATGGACCAATCGTTTGTCATCCATACCCCACTGATGTGGCTCGATAAAGCGGGCGTATGGGCACTTGCCGACGAACTGGGCGTCTTCGACCTGATACGGCACGAGACACTCACTTGCTACAACGGCATCGTGGGAGACGGCTGCGGCGAATGCCCTGCCTGCCGGCTGAGACGCGAAGGACTGGAGAAATATCGCAGGGAAAAAGAATAAGGAACCTTTTTCCCGCCAACGGTGTTACTAAAAAGTTTTCCAAGGTTATTTCACCGGCTCAACGTGAAGCGTGATATGCGTCGCCTGTCCGTATTTTTCACGCAACCGCCGTTCGACCCGGCTCATGATTTCGTGCGCTTCGTCGACCGTCATCTTCCCATCTACACGAATATGCGCCTCGATGGCGTAATCGTTCCCAATCCTGCGCGTCTGTAGATGATGAGGGTCTTGCACCTTGTTCACCGCTCCGATGGTGTCCAGAATTTCGTTTTCGATCTCCTCGGGCAACGATTTTTCCAACAAATCGTTAACGGCCGGCACGGTCAATCGGATGGCAACCTTCACAACAAGCACGCTTACGATGACGGCAGCCAGGGGATCAAGTACCGTCCAATTGTCTCCGAGCCAAACCGCTCCGGCGATACCCAATGCTGTCGCGACAGACGAAAAAGCATCCGAGCGATGATGCCAAGCGTTGGCAATAACCGTCTGACTCTCGTAACGCCTCCCCACCGCGGCAGTCACCTGAAACAACAGCTCCTTGACCAGGATCGAAAGCAGTGCCGCGATCAACGCGATCTTTCCCGGCGAGGCGATCGGCTCGTCCAAGACGTAAAAACCATAAATTTTACTTGCCCCGCTCCAAAAGATTCCCACACCTACGAACAATAATACCACGCCGATCACCGACGTTGCCAAGGTCTCATATTTTCCATGTCCGTAATCATGGTCATCGTCTATTGGTCTTGAAGATAAATGGATACAGATAAAAACAACAATATCTGTCGCAAAGTCGGACAATGAATGAACGGCATCGGCCAACATCGCGCTGCTACGTCCCCATACGCCGGCTACAAACTTAAACACCAGCAATACAAAGTTACCGATAAAACCCCATACCGTAATATTTTTCAGCTCTTTTTCCCTCGACATCTTACCGGATATGCTGGTGACACAGACGAACCGTTTCGAGCGATGATTCCGCACTACATGCCTCGGGATATGTGTCGTTCAGCACACATCGTGCGAAATAGGCACCTTCGTCACGATAACCTTCGCCCGCGTCGTCCAAAGCGATCGTTTGTAGCGAGGCATCATCCGCCACATACAACTCCCGCGCCTTTCCTGACGACCAAGTCACGGAAGCTCTTTCGAACATGGCCCTGAAACCGGCCTCAAACGGCAACCGCGCATGAAACGTGTTACCTCCTTCGACTTTCACCATCCGATCTCGTCCCTCATAATGCCAGAAAGCAGACACATAGTCATGAAGACTTAAAACACCCGGCAGACAGCGCGACTCGATGCGATCGGGTTTTCCCAGCAGATAATGCAGATAATCGATGTCGTGAATCAACAAATCGAACAACGCTCCTCCCGAAGAACCGAAATCCTGACGGCGTTTCTCCCATTCCCCCCAATGCGGGATGCCGGAGAAACGCGTAAGAGAAAGAAACTTTAATGCACCATACGTTTCTTGACGATATAATTCCATCAGTCGGACGTAAGCCGGCATAAAACGTACGACATGGGCTACGCCGATCTTCCGTTGCTGTCGGCGCGCCTCTTCGATCAATGCTTCTCCTTCCGCGACATCGAGGACGAACGGTTTTTCAATGAAGACGTGCAATCCTTTGCGAAGAGCTTTCATCGACATCTCGCAATGCTTCGAAGTATGCACACAAATATACGCCAGATCGAGCGACTCTTTCTCCAAACATTCTTCCCAGTCGGTATACTGCCGGACGGATGACAATGCCTCCGGATCGAACGAACCGGTATCAAGATTGCCGGACATCGCCTGCCCTATCGCATCCGGCGAACGATCGACAATGGCAGACAACGTCATCACATCGCTCCGAAGAATATTGGCGGCGTGCGTTTTACCCATAAAGCCAAAGCCTACAACGGCTGTCCGTAACGGGTACTTCATTCGTATTTTACTCTGACATAAATAAGTATCCAATCTTAATGTATTCAATGTAGTAAAATAGCAAAGTAGTTAAAGTAAGAAAGAAAAGCGTCAAGCACGATGCTTTTACTACATGGTTACATGACTTCTTTACTGCATGATTACTTAAAAATATTCAAACCGATCAGAGCAGGTCTGACGCCAGCTCCGCCAATTCGCTTCGTTCACCCTTCACCAGATTAATATGAGCAAACAGATTCTGTCCGCGCATCTTGTCAATCATATAAGCCAGTCCGTTGCTTTGCGCATCAAGATAAGGAGAGTCGATCTGCTGAATGTCACCGGTGAAAACCATCTTGGTTCCTTCACCCGTACGTGTCACAATAGTTTTGATTTCGTGCGGTGTCAGGTTTTGCGCCTCATCGACGATGCAGAATGTTTCGGAGAGACTGCGTCCGCGAATAAATGCCAGCGCCTCGATGACCAGACGTTCCTCCTTTTGTAGTTCTTCGAGTTGACGCACTTCTTTCGCCGATGGCGAAAATTGCGATTTGATCACATTCAGATTGTCGAACAACGGCTGCATATAAGGCGCGACCTTCTCTTTTTCGGTGCCCGGAAGAAAACCGATATCCTTATTAGCCAGCGATACGATCGGGCGAGCCAAAAGAATCTGTTTGTAACTCTGCATCTGATGCAGCGCCGAGGCAAGCGCCAGAAGCGTCTTACCCGTACCGGCCTTACCCGTAATGCCCACCAGCTTGATGTTCGGATCGTTCAAAACTTCAAAAGCGAAACTCTGCTCGGCGTTACGCGGTTGAATTCCATAATTCCTCGCACCTTTATCGACCTTTTTAATCCTCTCCGTAAACGGATTGTAGCGTGCCAACACCGAGCTGCGGGAACTTTTCAGGATAAAACACGCGTTCGGTTGTAACGTATCGGCAAAGTCGAACTGCGAAATATCGACCCCGTCGAACGACGAATAAAGCTGATCGATCAGGTCGGCATCTACATTCTCGTACGTATCTTGCGTATCCTTAAATAAGTCGGCATTCTTCACTTTATCCGTGATATAATCTTCGACGGCAATACCAAGCGCCCGCGCTTTCATGCGCATATTGATATCTTTGGTCACCAGAATCGTTTTCATGTCGGGATGTCCCGAAGCGACCGTGTAAGCACAGGAGAGAATACGGTGATCGGGAATACGATCCGGAAACGAGGCGGCAATCTTATCCTGATACTTATCGCCCGTCACGACATAGAGCATACCTTTCCCTTCACCCAGCGACGCGCCTTTCAGAAACAGATCGTTGGAAGTCAACCGGTCTAACTCACGCACAAATTCCCGCGCATTGTAATTCAACTGACTGCTCCCCTTTTTGAATTTGTCCAACTCTTCGAGCACGACGATCGGAAGATAAATATCATTTTCCTGAAAATGTTCGATACATTTATAATCGTGAAGAATCACATTCGTATCCAATACAAAATTTTTCTTTACTCCCATAGCTTTGATGTTTTAATCATGATGTTGTTAATTCGGTCGCTAATTAACGACTTTTTCAGGAAACAAGCATAATAAAAAAGAAAAAACGAGCCTAAAATGCACTAAAATGAATCTTTAGGACGTCTTTTGTAGAGAAAAATAAAACAAAATCGAGCAATTTATCATTTTTTTAGCATCTATTTATGCTCCAATCGTAAATAAGTCTTTATATTTACGCGCTGTTTGAAACTATGAAATACGAAGAAATACTTCAATACCTGTACGAACGCACTCCATCTTTTCAGGATATCGGGGGAGCGGCTTACAAGCCCGGCCTCGATCGTGCCATCGCGTTAGATGATGCGTTGAGATGTCCGCACCGTAACTATCGGATCATTCATGTGGCAGGAACAAACGGAAAAGGATCTGTTTCTCACCTGCTTGCATCAATCCTAAGAAGGTCAAAATACAAAGTGGGGTTATATACCTCGCCCCATTTGACCGATTTCTGCGAACGCATACGGGTGAACGGAAAAAAAATTCCACGGCAGTACGTGGTTGATTTTGTCGAAAGCCACCGTGGACTGATCGATTCGATCAATCCCTCGTTCTTCGAATTGACTTCGGCTATGGCTTTCGATTATTTCAAACACAAAAAGGTAGACTTCGCCATTATCGAAGCAGGATTGGGCGGACGGTTGGACAGCACCAATATCGTGACGCCCATCATGAGTATCATTACTAACATCAGTATGGATCACATGCAGTTTCTGGGTGATACTCCCGAAAAAATTGCCGAAGAGAAAGCCGGTATCATTAAACCTTACATACCGGTTGTGGTTGGCAATACCTCCAGCACCAGCGTTCGACAAGTGTTTATCAATAAGGCGAAGCTATCGAGAGCGCAAATCTACTTTGCCACCGACGAAGCCCCTTTGCGGTCGGCACAATTGATGGCGGATGGGAAATGGCAGTTCGAATCGTTCGATTTCGGTAGAATCAATGGTGAACTGAGCGGCTCGTTCCAAAGAGAAAACGCTCAAACCGTACTGACGGCTATTCGTGTACTCAAAGAACAGAGAATAAAGCTACACCGGGACTCCATTGCCGTTGGTTTCGCCAAAGTCGTGGAAGAGACAGGCCTGATGGGACGTTGGCAAACGATCCAAAACGAACCGAAAGTCATTTGCGATACGGGACACAATATCGGCGCATGGGAGAACCTCGGTCAACTGCTTAACGAGGCCTTTGAACATCATCCGCGCCTGCATCTCGTGATCGGTATGGCAAGCGATAAAGACGTAGACAGTGTCTTAAGTATGATGCCCAAGCAAGCATCGTATTACTTTACCCAAGCCTCGGTCAAAAGAGCGCTTCCTGAAGAAGAGCTTGCTCAAAAGGCTCTCAAATACGGGTTGTACGGAACAACTTACCCGACTGTACGTGAGGCCGTACGCGCCGCGACCGAAGAGGCACGTAAAGACGACCTCATTTTTATCGGAGGCAGCACGTTCGTTGTAGCCGATGCTTTACCGCTGTTTCCTAATATTCAACGAAAATAAATCAAACAAACTAAATTCTTATGACTGAAAAAATTCAACCCCTCTTAAGGGACAAAGCCTGGGCACGCTGGACGGCCTTGATGCTTTTAGCTTTTGCGATGTTCTGTTCGTATATTTTCATGGACATCTTATCCCCCATTAAAGATTTGCTTGAGTCGACACGCGGATGGGATTCCGATGCTTTCGGCACGTACGCAGGCTCCGAAACATTCCTCAATGTCTTTATCTTCTTTCTTATTATTGCAGGGATCATTCTGGATAAAATGGGAGTACGCTTTACAGCTCTCTTATCGGGTCTGGTCATGCTTATCGGCGCGACGATCAACTGGTATGCCGTAACAGAAATGTTTATGGGCTCAGAACTGGAAAAATGGTTTACCGACAACCTCAATTATATCCCCTTATTCGACGAATTAGGCGTTTCGCCATTTTATAAAGGAATGCCGGCCTCGGCTAAGTTTGCAGCCATCGGATTCATGATTTTCGGTTGCGGGGTGGAAATGGCCGGTATTACGGTTTCGAGAGGAATTGTGAAATGGTTCAAAGGACGCGAAATGGCGCTGGCCATGGGCTCCGAAATGGCATTAGCCCGTTTGGGAGTTGCCACTTGTATGATTTTCTCGCCCGTCTTCGCCAAAATGTATGGCGTCATCGATGTTTCGCGTTCTGCTGCGTTTGGAGTCATCTTATTATTAATCGCTTTGATAATGTTCATCGTTTACTTCTTTATGGACAAAAAACTGGATGCGCAAACAGGCGAAGCAGAAGAAAAAGACGATCCGTTCAGAATACGCGATCTCGGTAAAATCTTTTCGAGCGGTGTATTTTGGCTCGTGGCATTACTCTGCGTACTCTATTATTCGGCGATTTTCCCCTTCCAGAAGTATGCCGTGAATATGCTTCAGTGCAACATCGATTTTGTAACGCCCGACCCATCTTCGTTTTGGGCTTCGAGTCAGGTTGCGTTTATCCAGTATTTCGTGATGTTGCTGGTTGCAGCCACCTCGTTCATGAGTAACTTCAGAAAAAAAATGATGAAGACCGTGCTGTTAGCTCTTTCGGTTATATTCCTGATCATTTTCTGTTATATGTCTTACAAACGTCAATCTGCTGAATCGATTTTTGCCGTATTCCCGTTGCTGGCGGTGGGAATCACGCCCATTCTGGGCAAATATGTAGATAATAAAGGAAAAGCGGCCACCATGTTGATGCTCGGATCGATCCTGTTGATTATTTGCCATCTGACTTTTGCGTTCGTTTTACCGATGTTTAAAGGAAACAACATCGGCGGTATCACGCTAGCCTTCGTGACGATTCTGGTGCTCGGTTCGTCTTTCTCTTTGGTTCCTGCCGCCTTGTGGCCCAGTGTACCTAAGCTAGTCGACAGCAAAGTAATCGGATCGGCATACGCCCTGATCTTCTGGATACAAAACATCGGCTTATGGCTTTTCCCTCTATTGATCGGTAAAGTGCTGAATGCCTCGAATCCCGAAATCGTACAACAGTTGGCGGACGGGACAATAGCTCCCGAAGTAGCCTCCATCTCTTATAACTATACGAATCCGCTGATGATGTTGGCTTCGCTGGGTGTCTTAGCTCTCATCATGGGCTTCTGGCTTAAGATCGAAGACAAACGGAAAGGGTACGGATTGGAAAAGCCGAATATCACCGGCTGATTCGAATGGATTATTTGCATACAAAACAGTGAGCTATGAACAGAATAACAGAACTTTTCGGAATCCGATATCCGATTATTTCGGGCGGTATGGTATGGTGCAGTGGCTGGCGCTTAGCCTCGGCTGTGAGTAACAACGGAGGACTCGGGCTGCTGGGTGCCGGTTCGATGCATCCGGAAACGCTCGAAGAGCATATTCGGAAGATGCATCAGGCCACGGATAAGCCATGGGGAATCAATGTCCCCTTACTCTATCCCGAAATGGATCGTATCATCGAAATCATTTTACGTGAGAAGGTAAAGATTGTATTCACCTCGGCCGGAAGTCCGAAGAAATGGACTCCTCTGTTGCAGAAAAACGGAATCAAAGTGGTACACGTAGTCAGCAGCACCGCTTTTGCACGTAAATGTGAAGAAGCCGGGTGCGATGCCGTAGTGGCCGAAGGCTTCGAAGCCGGAGGACATAATGGACGAGAAGAGACAACAACTCTCACGCTCATCCCGCAAGTACGTCGCGCGATCTCACTGCCGCTGATTGCCGCCGGAGGTATCGCTTCGGGACGGGGGATGCTGGCTGCAATGGCATTAGGCGCAGAAGGCGTGCAGGTAGGAACGCGCTTTGCCCTTTCGGAAGAAAGCTCTGCGCACGAGCGATTCAAACAGAAATGTATTACGCTCGACGAGGGAGATACGATGCTCTCGCTCAAGAAACTTTCTCCCACACGCTTGATCAAGAACGAATTTTACCGTCAGGTGGAACAGGCCGAAAATGCCGGTGCCTCAGCCGAAGAAATTGCCCAACTTCTTGGACGGGGACGTGCCAAACGGGGTATCTTTGAAGGCGAACTGGATGAGGGCGAACTGGAAATCGGGCAAGCAGCATCCATGATACGGACGGTCGAGCCGGTCGGACAAATCATCGCCCAAATGATTGCCGAATATAATACTGCGATCGAAGGACTTACGGAAATCAGATTCTAATTTTCCCTCCGTAAATTTTTAGCGATCAACTCAACAGTAATATCCCGAAATGACCCCTGATGAATACCTGAATTGTGATTTGAAACAAGGGCTGTCAGCCAAGAAATCCCCTAAAAAT
>NZ_RQYN01000008.1 GCF_003860135.1 Tannerella forsythia | reverse complement strand
AGAATGAAAACCATTCGACGATGAATGAAAATCATTCGACGGTGAATGAAAACCATTCGACGATGAATGAAAATCATTCGACGGTGAATGAAAACCATTCGACGATGAATGAAAACCATTCGACGATGAATGAAAATCATTCGATGATGAATGAAAACCATTCGGCGATGAATGAAAACCATTCGATGACGAATGAAAATCATTCGATGATGAATGAAAACCATTCGACGGTGAATGAAAATCATTCGACTACGAATATTCTCTCCATATCTCAACTTCACCGAAACATCGTGGAGAATATGCAAGGAAAGAGGACAAAACCACAAGATACATGAGCAACGCCAATCTGTTCTGCTTCGTAAACAGAGCCTTAATCCATGCCGAAAAAGTTTTGTTCGTAAAATTGAATGATGATACAGCTTAAATATGAAGGCTTGTTTAATAAATTATTTTATTTTTCTGCCTGAAAAATGTGGCTCCTGTTTATTATTTCGACTGGGGTTAATAAAAAAGTATTTATATTTGCGCTAAAAACAAAAAGCAATGAAGATAAATAATCGCAGAGAATTTTTAAAACAAGCCGCTGTAGCGGGAGCTTCGGCGATGGCCGTCCCGGCTTTGTCGGGATGTACGAAACAGTCGCAGAGTGAATCATCCCATGAACATCATGAAGAACAGACATCAGCACTTGAGAGCCGTCTGATTGTTCCGAAAGGACAGGGATTAAAAATTACCGGAACTTTTTTGGACGAGATTTCGCATGACATCCCCCACCAAAACTGGGGAGAAAAAGAATGGGACAGAGATTTCCGCCACATGAAGGAAATTGGAATCGACACCGTCATTCAAATACGTTCCGGTTATCGCAAATTTATTACTTATCCGTCAAAATACTTATTGGGCAAAGGCTGTTATATGCCTTCGGTCGATCTGGTGGACATGTTTCTGCGACTCGCCGATAAGTACGGCATGAAATATTATTTCGGATTGTACGACTCCGGACGCTACTGGGATACGGGCGACCTGAGCTGGGAAATCGAAGACAATAAATATGTGATTGACGAAGTCTGGCAAAACTACGGGAAATATAAAAGTTTCGGCGGCTGGTATATCAGCGGAGAAATCAGCCGTCAGACGAAAGGAGCAATCGACGCGTTTCATGCCATGGGTAAGCAGTGTAAGGACGTTTCGGGCGGACTGCCGACGTTTATCTCACCGTGGATCGACGGAAAAAAGGCCGTCATGGCCAGTGGAGGCAAGCTGACGAAGGCGGACGCTGTTTCGGTACAGGAGCATGAAAAAGAGTGGAGTGAGATTTTCTCCGGTATCTGCGATGTAGTAGACGCATGCGCCTTTCAGGATGGACATATCGATTACGACGAGCTGGACGCATTTTTTGAGGTCAATAAAAAGATGGCCGACAAATACGGCATGAAGTGCTGGACGAACGCCGAATCGTTCGACCGTGACATGCCGATCCGCTTCTTACCGATCAAATTCGATAAGTTGCGGATGAAGCTCGAAGCGGCAGCGCGTGCCGGATACGACAAAGCTATTACGTTCGAGTTTTCGCATTTCATGAGTCCGCAGTCGGCCTATCTGCAAGCCGGACACCTGTATAACCGTTACAAGGAATATTTTGAGATCGGATAAGCCATGAAATCGAACGTTCATTTCGGATATTTGATTTTTCTCTCTGTCGTCGCGGCGCTCGGCGGTTTTCTGTTCGGGTACGACACGGCCGTAATCTCCGGTACCGTTTCGCAGGTAAGCCTCCAATTTGGACTCGATGCCATTCAGCAGGGCTGGTATGTAGGCTGCGCACTGATCGGTTCGATTACGGGCGTCGCATTCGCAGGAATATTGGGCGACGCGATCGGACGAAGAAAGACGATGTTGCTCGCCGCCGTACTGTTTACGGTCTCGGCCATTGGCTGTGCCGTCTGTGCCGACTTCAACCAGCTGGTGATCTACCGGATTATCGGAGGCGTTGGCATTGGCGTGGTGTCGATTATTTCGCCGTTATACATTTCGGAGCTGGCCGTTGCCGAATATCGAGGGAGGCTTGTCTCACTGTATCAGTTGGCCATCACGGTCGGATTTTTGGCTGCTTATTTAGTTAACTTCCGACTTCTCGGATATGCGGAGAATCCCTATTTGCAGGCTACGTCGTCCGGGACGTTTTTCGGTAAGATTTTCATCGAGGAAGTATGGCGTGGCATGTTGGGAATGGAAACCTTTCCCGCCGCACTTTTCTTCCTGATCATTTTCCTGATCCCCGAGAGTCCGCGTTGGCTCATTCTGAAAGGGGACGAGGCGCATGCCGGTGGCATTTTGCGGAAAGTATACGTTTCGGAAGAAGATGTGCGGATGCAGGTCGGCGAAACGAAACAGTCCGTCGCCTCCGAAGGGAAGTCCGAATGGTCGGTACTGTTTACGCCGGGTATCTTCAAAGCTGTCGTTATCGGTGTCGGCATTGCCATTCTGGGACAGTTTATGGGCGTCAATGCCGTGTTGTATTACGGCCCGACAATTTTTGAAAATGCGGGCTTGTCCGGCGGCGACTCGTTGTTCTATCAGGTACTGGTAGGTCTGGTGAATATGTTGACGACCGTATTGGCTTTAGTGATCATCGACCGGGTCGGACGCAAGAAGCTCGTCTATTACGGTGTGTCGGGAATGATCGGTTCGTTGCTGCTAATCGGGCTGTATTTTATTTACGGTGAAGCGCTCGGCATTTCGAGCCTCTTCCTGCTGACGTTCTTTCTGCTGTATATTTTCTGCTGTGCCGTTTCGATTTGTGCTGTCGTGTGGGTTTTACTCTCCGAGATGTACCCGACGAAGGTACGCGGACTGGCCATGTCGATAGCAGGCTTTGCCTTGTGGATCGGCACATATCTGATCGGACAGCTGACACCGTGGATGTTGCAAAATCTGACACCGGCGGGGACATTCTTCCTCTTCGCCACCATGTGTATCCCTTATATTTTAATTATATGGAAACTGGTTCCGGAAACGACCGGAAAGACACTGGAAGAAATTGAAAAATATTGGAAAAAATAATAGAAACGATTTCATGAAACGCAGACAATTCTTGACATACGCCGCATTGGCCGGAGGCAGTAGCTTATGGTCTCTATCGAATGCGGGAGTGATGGATTTTAGTAATAAAACGTATTTCCCGGCGAACGAAGAAGCAACGAAGGAGCAACGAACGGATGTCGTCATTATCGGCGGAGGATTCGGAGGCTGTGCCGCGGCACTGGCTGCATGTCGCAACGGGCTGAATGTGGTTATGACCGAAGAGACCGACTGGATCGGCGGGCAGGTATCGCAGCAAGGCGTTCCTCCCGATGAGCATCCGTGGATCGAGACACACGGCGCACCGGCCTCGTATCGTACCTTTCGGAATAAAGTCCGTGAATACTACCGTCGAAATTACGCTTTGACCGACGAAGCGAGGGCCCGCGAATTCCTCAATCCGGGCGACGGACTCGTATCCCACCTCTGCCACGAACCAATCGTATCGGTTGCTGTGCTCACGGAGATGTTACTTCCTTATCTGAGCGCCGGCAAGCTCAAAATTTTGCTTGGCTATAAAGCTCGTCAAGCCGAAGTAAAAGGCGACTCTGTACGTGCCGTCGAGGTGTATTGTAAGGAGACAGGACACTCCATGACGTTGTCTGCCCCTTATTTTGTCGATGCCACCGAATGCGGCGACTTGCTGCCGTTGACAAAAACAGAGTATGTGACCGGTGCAGAGGCCAAGTCGGAAACGAACGAACTGCATGCCGCAGCCGAAGCAATGCCGACGAACAACCAGGCGTTTACCGTGTGTTTCGCGATGGATTATGTGCCGGGAGCAAATCTAACGATCGACAAGCCCGCAGACTATGCTTTTTGGCGCGATTATATCCCGTCGTTGAAACCTGCCTGGTCAGGGCGTCTGATCGATCTGAGCTATCCTGATCCGATTACGCTGAAAACGCGACAGGCCGGCTTCCATCCCGAAGGAAACGAACTCAGCGTGTTCAACCTCTGGAACTACCGGAAAATCATTTCCCGTAAAAACTTTACGCCGGGATTGTACAGCGGAGACATCACGATCGTCAACTGGCCTCAGAACGATTACCTGCTCGGCAACTTGCTTGATGTACCCGATGTGGAATTTGAGAAACATGTGGCTCAGGCTAAACAGCTGAATTTATCGCTATTCTATTGGCTGCAGACTGAGGCTCCGCGTCCTGACGGCGGCACAGGATGGCCCGGATTACGCCTGCGCGGCGACGTGCTCGGCACCGACGACGGAATGGCCAAATATCCGTACATACGGGAAGCACGACGCATCAAGGCTATGTTTACGGTTACGGAAGAGCATGTCGGAAAAGAAAATCGCAAGCTCGCTACGGGAGAAACAAAAGCCGCTGAATTCTACGACAGTGTCGGTACCGGTTACTATCGTATCGATCTCCACCCGTCGTTCGGCGGAGATAATTACATCGATGTCGATTCGCTGCCGTTCCAGATACCATTGGGCGCCTTGATTCCGCAACGGGTCGATAACGTATTGCCGGCCTGCAAAAATATCGGGACGACCCATATCACGAACGGTTGTTACCGTCTGCATCCGGTTGAATGGAGTATCGGCGAAGCAGTCGGAATGCTGCTCGCCTATGCAAAGGAAAAGAAAGTGCTTCCGCGCGCTGTACGTGAAAACAGAACGCTTCTCTCCGAGTTCCAACAACGGATACAGGCGCAAGGCGCGGAAATCAGATGGAAAAGCAGTAGCGTGTAAAGACCCATTACGTTCGGAACGTGATTTGGCTACGTTCCGAACGTAATATTTCTGCTCGTAAATGTCCGAGAAGACAGAACGATCAACGAAGAGCGAGGAAGGAATCAGTCTCCGATAATTTTTACCAGTACCCGCTTGCGCCGCTTACCGTCGAACTCACCGTAGAAGATCTGCTCCCACGGCCCGAAGTCCAGCTTTCCGCCGGTCACGGCTACGACGACCTCGCGGCCCATCACCGAACGTTTCAGGTGTGCGTCGGCATTATCCTCATATCCGTTATGCCGATATTGGCTATACGGTTTTTCGGGGGCAAGTTTTTCAAGCCATACCTCCATATCATGATGCAGGCCGCTCTCGTCGTCATTGATAAACACACTGGCCGTGATGTGCATCGCATTGCAGAGCAGCAGTCCTTCGCGTATACCGCTTTCGGCAAGACATTGTTCAATCTCGGACGTGATATTCAGAAATGCCCGACGTGTCGGTGTCTCAAACCATAGTTCTTTTCTGTACGATTTCATATTCTTTCTATCCGTTTGTTGGTAATATAAAAGGCGAAGTCAGTAGGATACGGAGACTTCGATGCCCGTTTCTTTGCGTATGCGTTCGGCAATCGCGTCGAGTTCGGCCTTCGGGATCTTTTCGAGGGTCCGTACCGGAGTCTCCCGGTCGATCGTATAAATCATTACTTTGTACGGACGAATCTGCTTCAGCGCCTCGATCCATGCCGCCACCTCGTCATCGCCCGTATTGTCGATCACTACGCCATCGCGATGGCCGCGCAAGAACATCGTCTGAATGATGAGTCGTCCGTCGAAGCGACAGAGTTGTCGGACGAGTTTTTCGCAGGTGAAGTCGCGCCGGTCGGGATCGTCGATCTGGCGCATCCGCTCATCGTTCACCGAATCGAGCTTCATGATGTTCTCGTCGATCTTCAGCAACGCGTTCATCACGTCTTCTTTGTGCAGCATGGTCGAGTTCGAAAGTACCGCGACTTTAGCCTGAGGGCAGAACGCATCGCGCACGGCAATCGTATCGTCGATAATCCCCGCGAACTCCGGGTGCATCGTCGGTTCTCCATTACCGGAGAACGTAATCACATCCGGTCGCACACCTTCTTTAGCCATCTCCTGCAACTTGGCCGTGAGCGCATTTCGTACGTCTTCACGTTTGGGAGCCGGTTTTTTCGCGGGGAAGTCCTCGTTCAGCCCGCATTCGCAGTAGATACAGTTGAATGAGCAGCGCTTCCCGTCGAGAGGCGACACATTGATGCCCAGCGAAACGCCCAAGCGCCGGCTGTGTACCGGGCCATATACGATCTGTTGAAATAATATCGTCGACAAATTTCTTTCTTTTACGGGTTGTACATTGCGCAAATTTCAGCAATAGGAGCCATATACGCAAGTTTTTTCATCAGAATTTCCAGCGGATCATGGCATAAACGTCGGTACGGTTTCGGCCGTCGATCGTTTCGAGTCCCGAGCCGATATGCTCGCCTTCAAAATAATGAGTCCACCCGATTTTGGCAGCTATAACGAAGCGGTATCCGACCGAATAACGCAAGACGGTCGACAAGCGCATCCCTTTCCCGTAGAACGAAGTGCTATGGAAAGCGTAAAGCAGATTCTTTTCGTACGAATAGATACGGTTCTGATAATCGTCCGTGCGGAAACAAGCGATAAACCAATCTGCTTGAAAGGGGAGTCTTTGAGGCTTCCACCCGACCGCATTCGAAACCATCCATCCGTAACTTGTCGCTTTTGCTTCGGGTATAAAAAGCGAGGCATCAATAGCGGCCTTCCACGACCATTCGGGAGTCGGATAGTATAACATTTGGGCACGCAGGCGATGATGACGGTCCGAAAGGATTTTTGTTTCGGGATGCCCCTTTGCCGTGTGACTTGACTCGCGTCGCCGATAGCGATAACGTACATAGAAGTCCAGATGTTCGAACTTCGCATAATCGGCCTGCAACAAACAGTCGGTACCCGACGAAGGAGCGTCGACCCCGAACTTCATCCACGGGAAACGATAAAAATCCGCGTAGCCGGTTATTTTCCAGAAACCGATGGGAGGCGTAAGCTCCCAGCCGATATACACACCTTCCTCGTTCCGTATACCGCTGCTTTGCGAAAACGCGTGTGCGAAATAAGCTTGATAATCGGCCGCGTAGCGGCGGTAGAGAACGACTCCCCTGATGGAGGAATTCGGTGCCCATTGTAGCGCGTTCAGCGTCGCCCAGGCACCGTTGCGCGACAAGGCCGTTTCACCGTACCATCTCAGTGTGTTCAGGCGAAGCATATAGTCGATACTCGCATTCACATTTCGGTTCCCGTGGAAAAGATAACGGTTGTAAGGCTTCGCCGGAGGCTCGACCGTATGATGTCCGAAGTCGTACGTAACCGTCGTCAGTCCGATATGAGAGCCGGATGCGGCATAGCGTAGGTTCGTGCCGATGGTTCGCATAGTCACCGTGTGCCGTTTGTTGCGTTCGCTTTCCGTGCGATGCAGGCCGTCGGTTTTGAACGAAGTGATGATGGAACTCGTGCTGTCGGTCGACGCATCTGTCTTACGGCGCGAATAAAACACGTGGGCTGTCCAGTTTTTCCACACGAAGGAAGCGGCTACGCCACGAAAAAAGTCGTGCTCGTTCGTGGAGTAATGACGTCTGAAACCGTTGTTGCGGTAGCCGGACGAAGACAATACGGTAGTGCGCACAGGAATGAAATCATGGCTCAGCACCAACCCCTGACCGAAAGACGCTTTATAGTCACCTGCCGCGAACGTGCCCAGCCATTTCTTCATATCGTGCAACAGCAGATGAGCCGAATAGTAGTCATATCCTTTGTGACGGGCGTTCGCAAACGGCTCCCCGGCGTCTTTCTCCGCCACGAATCCGGCCTGAATACGTTCATCAAACGCATAAGAGTAACGCAACGAATGGTAAAACGGCTCGCCGAGGTACACCCGGTTGGGGTAACGCCGCAATACACTGTCGGGCTGCGCGCGGTAGCCTTGCTTCTGCTCCAGCGTACGACGATATTGGGCAATCCATTGATGCGATCCGTATTTCCAGAGATTACGGCCATGGATGGCACGTCGCGGACGGGCTACCTCGCCGACGTACACGAAAGGTTCCATCCATTCGATCGTCGGATAGTCCAACGCGGCGATATTTTTCAGTTCGTAGACGGTCAGCAGCGCACCGTATTTCCGACGATAAAAAAGGATCGCCTCCACCTGTGTATCGGAAAGGAAGGGTAGCCGCCGCAAAGACTCGGCCGTAGCCGTATTCAGATCGATCGGATGTTCGGACAGATAGGAGAGTTCGGAGTACAGCGATTCAAACCGCTCGCTGTCTTCTTCGTCTTCGGCCCATTGCCGGATATACTCTTTCCATCGTTCGTTCGATCGCTCATCCTGACTGTTGGCGTAGAAGCAGGGAATCAGGAAAAAGATCAGCCCAATCATAAGTCCTCGTTGTCTCATAGCCTGTCATATTCAGAACGAGAAAGAAAGTCCGAAACCGGAACCCACGCCCAGTACGGGGTGATACCAGAAGGCCACATCGGCCGTCAGACCGATGAGCGTATAACTCACACCGGCCGACGGAAGGAGCGGATGAGTGCTTATTCCGCTACGGAACCGAAAATCGGCGAACGCCTCATATTCTATGCCCGCGGAAAAAGAAAACGGCGTCTCTTGGCAAGTCTCCGCCCCGACGGTCAGCAGAACCTTCTCCGCCATCCGATAATTCATCCCTAACAAAACGCTTCGCGTCGCGAGATACTTGCCGTTCGTCTCACGATCTCCAAGCGAAACAGACGGGAAATTCATGACCGACAAAGCGATCAGCCAATCATCGGACGGATGGAAGGTCACCCCGACATCGACAGCTATCCGCGCCACATCGCGCTCGAACAACTCCGACTGCAAGAGGATATATTGCAGGCTGATACCGAGCGACCAGAGACGACTCAGCCGCCTCGCGACCGAAAAGCGGAACATACTCTCGCGGTATTCGTCATAGCCGAACGACGTCAGATGCGTCCCGAAAGGCAACAACGTATTCGGATAACACAGTCCGCCGCTGAGCGTACCCAACTCTTTGATACCATAACGGTTGAAATAATCGGCACGTACTTCACGCCTTGGCATCAAAGCCAGCAACGAGGGGTTCAGCAAAGCCGAGCAGGTGACGCCTTGTCCTCCCATGCCGGCGATACGGGTATCGGACGGACGGAGCCGGTCGGTCGCTTCCGCGAAGCAGCAAACAACTCCCCAAACAATGATCAGCATCCCCTTTTTCATGATAAACCCCGTTTGATAACAATATTGTACGGCCTTTCTATGGAAACAATCAAGAGATGTAAATAGTTTAGCTGTTTAGGTGTTTTTTTAGCGGTCGGCGTTAATTTAACGTGAGCTCGATGTAAAAAAAGGGTCAAAAAAGTTGGAACATAATGGGGGATTTAGTGTCTTTATAGCGTTGAAATAGAATGTTATACTAAAACAATCAGATTATGATTCCGGGGTATAAAATTACAGAATTAAGCGAAGCGTATCACAAATACCTTTAAAATAACGTGAGTTCGACCTAATCAAATCTTTATCAAGAGTTTATCGATGGTTCAAGATGGATGAACGCTTAGGTCGAACTCACATTACTTTATCTTCTTCCCTTTACCGCCGTTCTCCCTGTTAAAGTCGATCGGCAGATGCCTACGAAAGCCTTCTTTGAGTGAAATCAACGTTTCCGTACGAGCTAATCCGAGCGGCTGAAGCCTGTCATGAATGATCTTGAGCAAATGTTCGTTGTCATGCGCATAGATCTTAATAAAAAGGTCGTATTTTCCCGTCGTATAATAGCACTCCACAACCTCCGGAATATCTTTCAATGCGTCAACAATCGAAGTAAATTGCCCCGGGTTTTGGAGGAAAAGTCCCATATAAGCACACGTTTTATAACCGATCATCCGATTATCGAGCATGAATTCGGAACCTTTAATAACTCCTGCATGGATCAATTTCTGCACCCGCTGATGGATTGCAGCTCCGGAGACATTGCATACCCGCGCCACCTCAAGAAACGGCTTCCGCGCATCCCCTACGATAAGTTTAAGTATTTTTTCGTCTAATTCGTCTAATTCATATGGTGCCATTGTTTTTTCAATATTAGAGTTTTGCATGATGCTTTAAAATATAGTGTGAATCTTTTTATCGATAGAAGTTTATCTCTCTATGTGTCTATTCTCTCCTTAATAACAATAAATAAAGGGTTGAATTATTCCCTTTACAGGAAATATTCAACCCTTTATCAAATCCTTCTCAAATATTCGTCATCAATCGACTTGCTTACGTGCCGAATAGCTGATCTTAAGGGCGTATGCTTCTCGAAGCGCCTGCTTCAAGTCGGTCACAAGCCCCATCCTCGTGTCATAATCGGCTTTGATCGAAACCGTCATAAAAGGTTGATCTTCTTCCTTCATACTCGATTTTTCCTGACCGATATAACTTCCTACCTCAGAAACTTCCGCAAATGCATCATTCAACTGAAGACGGCTTTCAGAACCCATCTTAGCCTGATACTCCGGCATCGGCTTTCCGACATAGATAAACGTCACCAACGACTTTTTCTCCAGCTTCTGAAGCTCGGTAGCCTGCGGTGCGCGAAATTGAACTTTCAACGTTACTTCACGCATCGTCGTTACCATCATGATAAAAAACAGAAAGGCGAATACCAAGTCAGGCAATGACGCCGTGTTCAATTCGGGCATCTCACGTCCTCCCGATTTATTAAACTTTCCCATTATATTCCTCCTTTTTTATTTTGTTTTTTTCTCACCGTAATTCTTCGGCTCAGCCTCCGATATCTTCTGCGGATAGATGGTCTGAACGGCCTTTTGCTGCTCCGGATTTAATTCCGCAAACGTTTTGCCCCACTTTTGTTTCGAGACTTCGTCACGCAATTCGTTGTAAGCCGCGGCCAATTCGTTCTGCACATTGATATAAGCCTGATATTGCGTACCGCGGTCATTCTGTAGCGAAATAACGTGTTTCTTCGTTACCATCATTTTACCGAAGAACGGCACATCGACTTCTTCTTTTTCCGGCAAGCTCGGATCATCATTCACGTTGGAAATAAACTCCTTCGCTTTCGTCCTAATCTGTTTCACATCGACATATTCGCCTCCGCATAATACTTGATTCGTGGAACTGATCAGCACTACAAGCATATTCCTCTTTTTGATATCCATTTCCTGATCCTGCTCCTGTTTTTCAGGTGGACGAGGTAGCTTTCGAGCCAACCCCATATCGGTATCCATCGAGGTAGTCAAAAGGAAGAACAGCAACAACATGAAAGCGATGTCGGCAGAAGAAGATCCATTGATTCCCGGAACTTTTCTTTTTTTACCCATTTTCTTTCTTGTTTATGCGTTTTACTTGCTGAATACTTTCTTAACAGAGCCTCCTACAATTGCTAAAACGGACAATCCCAATAAAATATAGATGGAAAAAATCCACATGTCCGAAATTTTCAACCAACTGGCTACATTATATTGCGCCGAGTCTGCATTGATGCCGGGCAACGGAGTCGTATCTCCGATTGCATAAGTAATTCCTAACATCGCCAGAAAAGCAATCAGTACACCTAATGAACTGATGGCTGCTTTTGGCTTTGATTTGAGCGTCGAAAGAAATTGCATCAAGCCGAATAACAAGAGAAGCACAACGGCAATACCAAACACTACATAACACCAATAGAGCAAGATCGATGTATTAACCGGTTCAGGCTTCTCTGCGGCAGGATCAATGACTCCGCCGAGGTAGAACATCGCAAAGACGATCACACTGACAATCATGACGCCCAGCAATGTCCAACTAGACATTTTTCTTATTTTAGTTACTGCCATGGTTCAATCTTATTTTTTGTATTTCACATTGTATTTGATAACCATATCCAGCAACGTAATTGAAGCGTCTTCCATTTTGTTCAGAATCCCTTCCAATTTACTGAGCAAATAGTTATAAAACACCTGAAGGATAAGAGCAACGATCAAACCACCCACGGTTGTGATCAATGCGACTTTCATACCACCGGCAACAACCGTCGGGCTGATATCCCCTACGCGCTCGATTCTGTCGAAAGCCATAATCATACCGATCACCGTTCCCAAGAATCCCAAAGAAGGAGCCATCGCGATAAACAGGGTAATCCACGACAAGTTCTTTTCCAGCAAACCGCCCTGTACACCGCCATACGACACGATCGACTTTTCTACCACATCAATTCCCTGATCCATTCTCATCAAACCTTGATAAGCAATCGAGGCAATCGGACCTCTGGTATCACGAGCAATCGCTTTGGCACCTTCCACATCTCCACGGTCAAGAGCCGCTTCGATATCGTTCAACATTCCGTTCGGATTCACGTCAGCCAGATTCAGATAAATGATCCGCTCCAGAACAAATGCCAAACCCAAAATCAAAGCAATCGCTACCAGACTCATGAAGCTGGCATCACCTTCGATAAACTTGGTTTTTAACGCTTGATGCATGCTCCCTTCAACAGGAGCCACAGCTTCTGCGGCTTCTTGAGCGAATGCTACTGTAGAGGTTCCCAAGGCGCAAACGCCTAAGACTGCTTTTGTAAACAACTTTTTCATAGTGATGCTAATTTAAAATTAATAATTCTCTTTCTTGTTATTTTTTAATTGTTTATTAATAAATCTTTCTTCTTTTTGTTTCCCTCAAGCGTTCTACTTTTCTTTAGGCGGAATTCCATTCTGCCTGCGGAGAAAGCGGGATTCGAACCCGCGATACGCTTTTGGCGTATACACGCTTTCCAGGCGTGCCTCTTCAACCACTCGAGCATCTCTCCAGAATCGTATATCTTTCAAAAACGAGTGCAAAGTACGAAAAAAATATGACATGCAAACTTTTTTATCGGCAGGAGCAACGATTTAAATCACGAATGCGAGTCTAAAACGACTCAGAAAAGACTGGACTTGTGTTCTTTGTGCTCGGAAGTAAGATCACTGCTCGAAATGTTAAACAATTCTAACGCATTCTTTTCCGTATGGACAGAAAGCTCTTCCACACTTATTCCGAATACCTCGGCCGTTTTGCAAGCCGTCTCCCATAAATAAGCCACTTCGTTTCGTTTTCCGCGATAAGGGACCGGAGCCAAGTAAGGAGCATCCGTTTCGAGCACGAGCATTTCGAGAGGTACCGTACGAATCATTTCAGGCAAAGAAGACTTCTTAAACGTAATGATCCCGTTGACTCCGATCTTAAATCGTTTCAGACGCTTAATTTCTTCAAGATCTTCGGGGGTACCGGAAAAACAATGAAACACGCCTTTCAGATGCTCGCTCCCTACCTTATATATACTGTCAAAAACCTCCTCGTAGGCTTCGCGGGTATGAATGCTTACGGCGAGTCCCAAATCGATGCTCCACCTCAACTGCTCTTCAAAGACTTGCTTCTGCTCCTTTAGGAACGAACGATCCCAATACAAGTCGATCCCGATCTCCCCGATTCCATAGTAATCATGCCTTGCCAAAGCTTTCTCAACAGCTATTAACTGTGAAGCATAATGAGTATCCACACTCGTCGGGTGCAAGCCCATCATGGGAAAAGCAAAGCCCGGATTTTCTTCGCACACACGAAGCAGAGGCGAGATACTCTTAGCGTCGACATTCGGCAGAAGAGCCGCAGAGACACCGGCTTTCTTTGCTCGGTCTATCATCTCCTTACGGTCTGAGTCGAACTCTTGTCCGTAAATATGAGTATGGGTGTCAATCCAGTTCATCAAGTTTGTTATCCGGTTATTTTTCGCGGTTCATTAATTTGCGGCATACGCGACGCAATTCGGACGAGCGTTCCTGAGGAATTTTCAGAAGTGCCAATTCGTCCATCGCAAGATCATAATAATATTTCATCTTTTCTTGCGTCAACTCTCTTATGTTCAACTCATCATAAATAGCAGTAATCGCCTTTATTTTTTCGTCGGCTGTATAGCATGCCGTTTTATCCGGATGCTGATAATACGCAATCCGTTCCTTTTGTTCGGGCGAAGCGCTCGCCAAGGCATGAATCAGCAGAAAAGTCTTCTTGTTGCACAAAATATCTCCGCCGATATTCTTCCCGAAAGTTTCCGGACTCCCATACACGTCGAGCAAATCGTCCTGTAGCTGGAATGCCAGTCCGATATGAATACCGAAACGATAGAGAATATCCGCTTCATGCTCGGAAGCCCCTCCCATGAGTGCACCTGTTTTGAGACTACAAGCTAACAACACCGCTGTTTTCAGACGAATCATTTCGATATATTCGACTTCCGTCACATGCGGACGTGATTCAAATTCCATATCATATTGCTGCCCTTGACATATTTCCAAAGCCGTTTGTGTAAACAGATCAAGGATCGTTTTAAGCTGCTCCGGCGCAGTTTCTCCGATAAGGCGATAAGCCGTGATGAGCATGGCATCCCCTGAAAGCACCGCCGTATTCCGGTTCCACTTGACATGCACTGTCGGTTGCCCCCGACGCTTCCGGGCTTCATCCATCAAGTCGTCGTGTAACAAGGTAAAGTTGTGAAACACTTCGATACCAAGAGCCGGCTTGATCGCCTGTTCAACATCACGACTGTAAAGATTACATGCCATTAAAGTGAAAGCGGGGCGAATACGTTTGCCACCCAACGAAAGCGTATAAACGATCGGATCAAAAAGGCTTCGCGGCGGCTCATCAAACCGGAGTTCGCGAACGGCACGCTCAATAATCGGCAGTGTGTCTTCAAAAGAAAGCATATATTTCAACATGAAAAAAAAGGCCGCTTTCCAGAGGGCGACCTTTTTATGAAATGAAAAAAGAATTTTACTGTTTGTGTTATGTTTTACTTGTTTTACTGATTCAAACGGAAGTTGATCGGAACTGTAAATTTCACACGTACCGGCTTTCCACGTTGCTTGCCGGGCTTCCATTTAGGCATCGTATTGATTACACGGAGCGCTTCCTTATCGAGCGAAGGATCAATACCGCGAACCACTTCCGCGTCGACAATCGAACCATCTTTGTTTACGACAAAAGAACATGTTACACGCCCCTGAATACCATTTTCCTGTGCGACAACCGGATACTTGATCGATTTAGCGATAAAACTCATCAAGGCGGCTTGTCCTCCGGGGAACTCAGGCATTTCTTCTACCACCATAAAAATCTGCTGAGAAGATTCTTCTTCTTCCTCCACTTTAACAGCGGGCGGAACATAAGTCTGAGTCTGAGCCTCCGCCTGATTATCTTCCGACGACAACAAATCATTATCTGCTACTTCGACATCGTCTTCCACCACATTCAACACTTCGGTTACCTGCTCCACAGGAGGGGGAGGAGGGGGAGGAGGGGGAGTTTCTTCCTGCCTTGTAATATCAATTTCTTCTTCTGCGATGATATCGGCTATGCCCTGGTCATGCTGGAGAGCTTTCTCTTGCGTCCCCCACTCAAAACCGACAAACAGCACAGCTAAACCAACGACTAACCCCATCAGAAGGCTTAATCCTTTGCCTCCTTCAAGATCTGCTTTAGGCGACTTCTTGATTTCCATAGCTATCTTCTTTAAGTGATGATTACTCTTATTCGTTCTCTTTGGAGGCAAAGATAGATAAAAAATTTACAGCTTACATGTAATAGGAAGAAAAAACTTGTTTTTTTACTTTTTTTGTGATCTCAGAAAAAAAAGTCGATAGCCAAATACCTTTTCCGGCTTTTATCCGTTATGGTATCGTGATATGAAAATATCGCGATGTGGTAAAATTATATACATTTGTACACGCTATTGACAGAATGAGAAAAAAGAATATACGATTAATCGGCCTCTTGCTCCTCCTGCCCGGTCTTGTTTGGGCACAGGAGGGCGGTGAGATATTTACGTTTTTACGCTTCCCGACTTCCGCACGAGCCAATGCCTTGGGAGGACATACCGTATCCCTGATCGAAGCCGACCCGTCGCTTGTATTTCACAGCCCTGCCTTGTTGGGGGGAGAGATGGACGGTATGGTAAATCTGAACTATATGAATTATATCGCTGACATCCATGTCGGCAGTGCGATTTATACAAAAGCGCACCGTGAACGGGGCGCTTGGGCAATCGGAGGGTCATTCATCAGCTATGGCAACTTCAAAGAGGTCGATGCGTCGCGGATGATCAAAGGAGAGTTCTCGGCCAGAGACTTGACTCTACAAGCTTTTTATTCATACGATCTTTCGGACAAATGGAGAGGAGGTTTTTCCATGAAGATGTTGTATTCTCATCTGGCTGAATATTCGTCGCTCGGGCTTGGAGTAGACGCCGGCCTGAGTTACTACGATGAGGAGAAAAGCGTTTCGTTCGGAGTCGTTTTAAAGAATATCGGGGCGCAGCTAAAGGCATACCATTCCGAGCGCGGACGATTGCCGTGGGACATACAGATGGGAGTCTCCAAAAGAATGGCACATGCGCCGATTCGCGTTTCGGTAACAGCTACACATTTGAAACAATGGAAGTTCAAATATATAGACGAGACTCTGAAGGAGAAAGAGATTGAGGAAAGTTTTGTGCAGACGCTGGCTAAACATCTGATATTGGGGGTCGATTTCCTGCCTTCCGACAATTTTTGGATCGGACTGGGATATAATCCGAAGGCCAACATGGAGATGAAACTGAAAGAAGGAGGAAACAGATTGGGCGGTTTCTCGATCGGTGCCGGTTTGCATTTATCTCGATTCGATATCGGTGCGTCGGTGGCACGCTATCATCCGTCGGCACTCTCGCTCATGCTGAGCTTGTCGATGTCGCTTTCAGAAACGAATCTTTAATACATATTATTCATTAACGCGGATTCATTTAAATAAGACAGATGAGGAAGATCATTGTAGCTGTCGACGGATTTTCATCGTGCGGTAAGAGTACGATGGCGAGAGATCTCGCGAGGGCCGTCGGATATGCCTACATCGACACAGGAGCGATGTACAGAGCAGTAACCCTATACGCGATACGTCAAGGTTTTTTCCATGGCGACACGCTGGACGAAGCAGCCTTGCAACAGGCGATGGATAACGTAGAGATTTCCTTTCGGCCGAACCCCGAAACTGGAGTGTCGGAAACGTTTCTGAACGGTGAGCCGGTGGAGGCTGAGATTCGTGGCATGGAAGTATCGAACCGTGTCAGTCGGATCGCGGCTTTAGGATGCGTCCGCCGCTCGTTAGTATCAAAGCAGCAGGAGATGGGAGAAGCTAAAGGCATCGTAATGGACGGTCGAGATATCGGGACCGTCGTTTTCCCACAAGCCGAACTCAAGATTTTCGTAACCGCATCGGCCGAAATACGCGCACAGAGGCGTGTAAAAGAGATGAGAGAGAAAGGACAATCCGTTTCGTTCGATGAAGTACTGAAGAATGTACAGGAGCGCGACAGACTGGATATGACCCGTGCAGAAAGTCCTCTTCGTAAGGCAGACGATGCTATCGAATTAGATAACACTTACATGACCATCGCCGAACAGCAGGCATGGTTGATGGAAGAATTTCTTAAAGCAACAGAAAAATAGAAAATGGTAGAAGTAACCATAGACAGCGGATCGGGCTTTTGTTTTGGAGTCGTAAAAGCCATTCAAAGTGCCGAACGCGAGTTGAAGCAGACCAATGAACTTTACAGCTTGGGCGATCTGGTGCACAACAACCTTGAGATGGATCGATTGAAAGCATTGGGACTTCACACGATCGAACATGCGGATCTGGCACACCTACGGAATCGTACCGTACTGCTCCGTGCCCATGGTGAACCTCCTTCGACCTACGAACTGGCTCAAAAGAATCAAATTAAAATCATCGATGCCACCTGCCCGGTCGTACTCCAACTGCAAAAGCGCATCCACCGCTGCTATCAGGAAACAAAGGAAAACGGAACGCAATTGGTTATTTACGGCAAAAAAGGGCATGCCGAGGTGAATGGCCTTGTCGGACAGACAGAAGGAACAGCCATCGTGATTGAAAAGCTCGAAGACATTGAAAAGCTCGATTTTCAACGCGATATCGTACTCTTTTCACAGACGACCAAGCCTCTCGATGGCTTTGGGGAAGTGGTGGAAGCCATTCGCGCGAGGATTTCGCCCGACGTAACCTTCCAGTATTTCGACACGATTTGCCGACAAGTGGCCAATCGCTTACCGAACATTCGCGACTTTGCCCTGCAACATGACTGGATCTATTTCGTTGCCGGAAAGAAAAGCTCGAACGGACAAATGTTGTTCGATCAGTGTCTCCAAGCGAATCCTCGTTCTGTATTTATCACCTCTGCCACCGACATTACCGAGCCGCTTCCGGAGGATATCCGCAGCGTAGGTGTTTGTGGCGCAACGTCAACCCCTAAATGGCTGATGGAAGAAGTAGCGGAGCGCGTGAAAACGCTTAATCCATAGATTCCGGGATTTACCTCTTTTAGGGGATACGTTTTTTTTGTCTGACCAAGTGTTTTTTCGTTCTGACGGGGCATTTTTCCGTTCTGACAAGGTGTTTTTTCGACCGGACAAGACGTTTTATCGTTTGGACAAAGTTTAAAATTGATAAAAGGTAACGCTTTGAATAGCCAATCCTCTTAAAAAGGAATTGGTATCCGAAGCGTTTTACCTGAACACTCGTCTATGCGAGACCGTTCGCGTGTTACTTGAGTTTTTTCAGTTCCTCGACAACCGTCTTGGCATCCGCCCGTTGTTTATAATCCGGATTGACATAGGCATAACGGATAGTCCCTTCTGTATCGACCACATACGTTGCAGGAATCGGCAATTCAGATGAATCGGTACCGTTATGCGCCGAAAGATGGAGCATGCTTTCATAACGCTCGGCTGTCTGCGGATCGAGCTTAAACACCAATCCATAGGAACGAGCCACCTCGTTATGAAGGTCGGTAAGCACTTCGAACTCGAGCGCATTCTTCTCTTGCGTTGTCAAACTATGATCGGGCAGTTCGGGCGTGAGGGCCACCAACGTGGCTCCCTGCTCTTTGATCTGAGCAAGTTCCTCCTGCAATTGTTTCAATGCCAAGTTGCAGTACGGACACCATCCGCCTCTGTACCATGTAAGCACGACCGGCCCCTTTTTCAGGAGTACGGACAAATTGACCTCTTCCCCTTTTGCATTCTTCAGGGTGAAGTCTTTTACTTTATCGCCTTGCTTCAAGGCTTTCGAGGCATCTTGTGCCTGTAATGTACCTACTGCGAATATCGCCAGAAGTACGATTACGGATTTCAAAACATTCTTCATAAAAATACCATTATCTAATTAATAACCTGATTCCATTTTTTTGTCTCTTTCTTCATCGGTTCGACTCCTTTGGGTTAGTAATACAACCTTTTTGGCCTCTCTCCCGGCTTCCTGCCCGATTAAAGAAGAACAAAAATATTTATAAAGATCGGCATAACGGTCTATCTTTCGACTATTTAACCTTTTAAAACGGCTTATTACACACAACAAGCCGGATGAGTTACGGGTAGATAGCAAAAAAAAGGTCGAACTTCACAGTCTGACCTTTTTCCAAATCAACTAAAACAAACAACTATTTATCTATGGTAAATCGGTAGATATACCGACCTTCATAGCCTTTTTTTTCGAGTTCGGAGTTCCCTCGTTCGGGCTCCAGAGCATTCGGACTATCGGTTAGATGTTGTGTTTTGAAACAAAACTTTCTCCGATATGGGCAGGTTACTTCATCCTTGCCTGTGTCGTTCTGCCTATTTCATTCTTTACTCTCGCGACCTTCTGTACGGCAATATGTCCAGAAGAAGCCCCGTTTGTATTCCTAAAACAAGGGAGATATCAAGATTGTTCACAAAAAGTTCTTTTTTTGTTTCATTCGTGTGCTTTTTTCAATTTTTCGTATGGAGAACGCCGATGAAAAGCGGGAAGAGAAAAATCTACTTCCTGCAAAAAAAAGTAGAATAAACACGGGTAAACGGGAAGAATCCGTTCGGTTTTCGCGGCATCGGTTCGGGTGAATACACAAAATAACCTTATCCGGAAAAATATATTATTTTTGTAGCCTGAAGTAAAGGATGATTTATGATGGAAAAGATTGATTATGCAGCAGAAATAAACCGTCTGAGGAAAGAGAAAAATGCGTTTATTCTGGCACATTATTATCAGACAGGAGAGATTCAGGATATCGCCGACAAGGTAGGCGACAGTCTGGCATTAGCTCAATGGGCGGCTAAGACAACAGCTGATATCATTGTGCTCTGCGGCGTACATTTTATGGGTGAGACAGCCAAAATCCTCTGTCCGGAGAAGAAGGTGCTTATTCCTGATATGAAAGCGGGCTGTTCTCTGGCAGACAGTTGTCCGGCCGATGAGTTCGAAAAGTTCGTCAAAGCCCATCCGGATCATCAGGTGATTTCGTATGTGAACACTTCGGCTGCCGTCAAAGCGCTGACCGATGTAGTTGTGACGTCGACGAACGCACACAAGATTGTTGCGTCGTTCCCTCAAGAGGCCTTACTGATTTTCGGGCCCGACCGGAATCTGGGTAACTACATCAATAGTGTGACCGGGCGCAATATGCTTTTATGGGACGGTGCATGCCATGTACATGAACAGTTTTCGCTGGAGAAAATCCTTGCTCTCAAGAAAACACATCCGGAAGCAGAAGTTATCGCACATCCCGAATGTAAACAGCCCATCTTGCAGATTGCCGATTTTATCGGCTCGACGGCTGCCTTACTGAACCATACCGTGCAATCGCCGAAGACAGAGTTTATCGTATCGACCGAAAGCGGCATTATCCATGAGATGCGCAAGCGTAATCCGCACAAGACATTTATCCCCGCTCCTCCGAACGACAGCACGTGTGCCTGCAACGAATGCAGCTTTATGCGTTTGAATACAATGGAGAAGCTCTATCGCTGCCTGCGAGACGAAACACCTGAGATACTCGTAGACGAGGAGATTCGTCTTCGTGCCGTCAAACCGATCCAACGCATGCTGGAGTTGTCATAAGACACAAAAATGCCCTGCCATCATAAATGACAGGGCATTTTTTTATACGAAGAGACCCTATCAGAGTCCGAGTTGTTTAGCCTCGTCCCAGATAGCATCCATCTCGGCCAACGTCATCTCCTTGAGCGACCGTCCCTGCCGGATCGTATGTTCTTCGAGATAATTGAAACGGCGGATAAACTTTTGATTCGTCCGCTCGAGCGCATTGTCGGGATTGATTTTATAGAGTCTCGCGGCATTAATCATTCCGAACAGAAAATCACCGAACTCGGCTTCCATCTTGTCGGCTTCCATACGATCCACTTCGGAACGGAATTCGTTGAGTTCCTCCTGAATCTTATCCCAAACCTGCTCGCGTTTCTCCCAGTCGAAACCCACATTGCGTGCCTTGTCTTGCATCCGATAAGCCTTAATCAACGAAGGCAGCGACGAAGGCACTCCGTCGAGCACCGTCTTGTTTCCGTCTTTCTCTTTCAGCTTCAACTGCTCCCACGACTGTTCCACGACACGGCTGTTCTCAGCCACCGCGTCGCCGAAAACATGCGGATGACGGAAAATCAATTTATCACATAACGCGTCGCAGACATCTTTAATATCAAACTCTTTCTTCTCTTCGCCTATTTTAGCGTAGAAGACAATGTGCAGAAGCAGATCGCCGAGTTCTTTCTTGATATCGGCCGGCAGATTTTTCTGAATCGCTTCACTCAGCTCGTACGTTTCTTCGATCGTATTGGCGCGGAGGCTTTCGTTCGTCTGCTTTCGATCCCATGGACACTTTTCACGCAGTTCGTCCATGACATCGAGCAAACGTCCGAAGGCCTCCAAGCGCTCTTCTCTTGTACTCGTCCTCACTTACCTTTCTGCTGATAGTTACGCAGTCCGTTTTCGAGGAAGCCTACATATTTGGCTACATCCTCGTCAAAAGCATACGACGGGGAGAGCGGCTTTCCTTCGTTATCGAGGATGACATAGAACGGCTGTGCATTCGCCCCGAATTTGTGACGCTGCAAATAACTCCACTTATCGCCTATCGTTTTCAGTTTACGTTCTTTACCACTTTCTTCAATCATGATCGGAGCCGGTAGTTTCGTCTTGTCGTCGACGATCAACGTAATCAGCACGAATTTCTCATCAATCAGTTTCTTGACGGCCGGATCTGTCCATACCGAGGCTTCCATTTTCCGACAATTTACACATCCGTAACCGGAAAAATCGATCAGCACCGGTTTATTGGCCAATGCGGCATAAGCCATTCCCGCTTCATAATCATCATAAACGGCATGTACCTCATCTTCGTAAAGATTGAAGTCCTGGGTATAGAGTGGCGGTGCGAAGGCGCTGATGGCTTTCAACGGTGCCCCCCATAATCCGGGAACCATGTAAACGGCAAACGCGAGCGAGATGATCGCCATAAAGAGGCGCGGCACGGAAACATAAGGCAGGTCGCTGTCGTGTTTGAGTTTGAGCTTTCCGAGCAGATAGATACCCAGCAAGACAAAGATCACAATCCACAGCACGAGGAATACTTCGCGATCTAAGATTCGCCAACCGTATGCGAGGTCTGCTACGGAGAGGAACTTGAGCGCGAGGGCAAGTTCGAGGAAACCCAGCACGACTTTTACTGAGTTCAGCCATCCGCCGGATTTCGGCATGTTCTGAAGCAGGTTCGGGAACACGGCGAATAAGGCAAAAGGAATGGCGAGTGCCAGTGCAAAGCCAAACATTCCGATGGCCGGAGCGATACTCGTACCCTGCGAAGCGGCTTCGACAAGCAGCGTTCCAATAATCGGGCCTGTGCACGAGAACGAAACGAGCGCCAAAGTGAAAGCCATGAAGAAGATGCTCAGAATACCGGAAGTCGAATCGGCCTTGCTGTCCATCTTGTTCGTCCATGAGGCCGGCAACACCAGCTCGAACGCACCGAAGAACGACACGGCAAACAGTACAAGTAACAGGAAGAATATAATATTGAAGACGGCATTCGTCGAAAGATCATTCAATGCGCTGGCTCCGAATATTCCGGTAATAAGAAGTCCCATCGTGAGGTAGATTACGATGATGGAGACACCGTAAATCAGCGCATCACGGATCGCTTTCTGGCGACTTTTGTTACGTTTGAGGAAGAAACTTACCGTCATCGGAATCATCGGCCAAACGCAAGGCGTCAGCAAAGCGATCAACCCGCCGATAAATCCGGCCAGAAAGATATAGAGCCACGAAGTATCGGTAGCCGAAATCGTCGCGTCGCCAAACGATTTGAGGTCGCCGATTACCGGTGTCCACAATTCCTGTCTAAGCGTAAGCACACCGTCGGGGGCAGCTGTTTTCGCAGCATTGTGCATCGCCGGAGCAAGTTCCAACGCCTGCATGGTATCCTCACCGTCTGCTTGCGTCGTTCCATCCGTAAGTTCTTCGGAGGTCGTCGTATCGGACGGACTGGCTTCGGCCACCTGTGTCGTTTTTTTCACGTGCCTGTGATCGAACGCAAACGATTCCGTTTCGGGAGGCAGGCAGGATTCGTCGTTGCAAGCCATGTATTCCACTTCGCCGACCATCTTAAATGCTTTCGGGTCGGTCACTTTAATTTTCTGCGTAAACGTCACCGTTCCCGAATACCATCTCAGTTCGAGGCCGGGATATGCCTGCTCGTCGCGCACAACGCTGGGAGCTACCGATGAGGTAGGTTTCCCAACCAACTCGGCACCTTTGAGCGTCTCATACGTGATCGAGGTTGAAATCGGTCCACCTTTGGGTAAGTTCATATCGTAGACATGCCAGCCCTGATCGGCCGTTGCCGTGAACGTCACAGTCTTCTCTGCAGATTCAGAGTCTTCCAGTTGGATTTTCCATTTAACAGGGGTCAGGATCTGTGCCTGTACGGCCACAGTCATTACCAAAAGTCCTAACAAATAAACGAATTTCTTTTTCATGTGCTCTATTCTATACCATAATAATTTTTTAGGGTTGCAAAACTACGTTGTTTTCAAGAATTATGCAACCCTCTTACGCTGCTTTCAGGGATTTTAGCATGAAAACAGTTCTTTTTTGCATGATGTTAAAAAAACAGAATATTGCCATCCAAATTTTGTATGGAGATGTTATAAGGGGGATATGTTGTCATTGTCACATCGTTTGAAGACCGGTCAGGTCAGTATTCCATGCCGCAATAACTTTGCGGCTACGGATGGCGAAGAAGGCTGTTCCATCAGGCTGAGAAAGGTGATCTGCTCCGATAAACGAAGCCGTATATGCTCCGAACGAGACGATTTTTTTCACGTCGGACAACGAGAACGAGGGAGCAGCCCAACAAAACATATTCCGATTTATTTCTTTACCTTTGCATCCTTAATTCCGAAGAAAGTATATTGACTATGAACAAATATACCCGACAAACGCTCGTATTGTTGATTGGGCTTACGGTTATTTGGCAAGCCTCGGGCCAGCGTAAGATCGCATCGTACGAACAGTACATCGATCAGTACAATCATCTAGCGGCAGAGCAAGAGAAGAAATACAATATTCCGGCCAGCATCAAGCTGGCTCAGGCGATTCTTGAGTCGGGTGCCGGTCGGGCAAGGCTGGCCAGAGAGGCGAATAATCACTTCGGCATCAAATGTCATCGAGACTGGAAAGGTAAAAAAGCATATCACGACGACGATCTGAGAAACGAATGCTTCCGCAGGTACGGTTCCGTCAAAGATTCCTATGAAGATCATTCCCGTTTCCTGTCCGAACGTCCGCGTTACGCCAAACTGTTTACATTGAACAAAAAAGACTACCGGGGATGGGCTAAGGGACTTCAACAGTGCGGATATGCCACCGATCGGGCATACGCCAACAAACTCATCAAACTGATCGAAGATTACGAGCTGTATCTTTACGACATGGGCGGGAAAAGCGGAAATAAAGTCTCATCGGCGAAGAAGAAAGCATCGAAAAAGAAACTCAAAAAGGGATCGCCACAAAGGAAAACGCCTCCTGCTAACGATGGCAAGCGATTGCTTCCACGAAATGTTTACAAAACATACGGATTGATTTACACCGTCGCACGGTATGACGATTCGTTCGCACAAATCGCCGACGATCTGGGATTCAAGACGAAAGAGCTGGCACGATATAACGAAGTCCCCGAAGATTTTCCGCTTCGTCAAGGCGACATTATCTATCTGGAAAAGAAAAAGAAGAAGGCCGACATGCCAAATCTTTTCCATCAAGTACAGATTGGCGAATCGATGCACAGCATCTCGCAATATTACGGCATACGCGTGAAGAGTCTTTACAAGCTCAACCGCAAAGAACCGGATTATGTTCCGGTAGAAGGAGAAACGCTTAAACTCAGATAACAAACAAATGCAGCATCGTCTTCGCACATATTGTCATACGGTAGTGGTAGGGTTTCTTGCCACACTGACAGGATGTTGCCGAGCCGGTGCACAACCATCACGGACATCGGACAAGCTTAGCCCGTCGGTCTGCGAAGAGTATATCCGGACTTATCATAAAACGGCTATCCGGCAGCAGCAAAGGCACAAGATCCCGGCGAGCATCATTTTGGCGCAGGGATTATTGGAGTCGGGCGCGGGGCAGAGCTATCTGGCACTGGCTGGTAACAACCATTTCGGAATTAAGTGCAAAGATTGGAAAGGACCTTGCATCCACAAGGACGACGACTTGAAGCAGGAGCCGTTTCGAAAGTACGTGAGAGCTGAGGAATCGTTCGAAGATCATTCCCGTTTCCTCACTGAGCGAGACCATTACAAACCGCTTTTCAAGTTAAAGTCGACGGACTATAAAGCATGGGCGCACGGTCTGAAAAAGTGCGGATACGCGACCGATCCGCAATACGCGGGTAAGTTGATCGGGCTGATCGAGAAATACAAGTTGCATTCTTTCGATACGGTTAAAGAAACGAAACCGCAAGCGACGCCGAAACAATCGAAAGCGCGTCACGCGAACAAACCGGCAGCCTCGAAAGCTCCCGACACGAAGAAAAAAGGAACGCCCGCGAAGGCATCGGCTGCGACAAAGAAGCCGGCAACTGCGACAGCTACGAAGAAAACGGTTCAAAGCGCGACAAAACAAACATCGACCTCTAAAAAACAACATAAACTATGAGCGACCAACGATATATGCAACGCGGCGTAAGCGCATCGAAAGAAGATGTACACAACGCCATTAAAAACATCGACAAAGGGCTTTACCCGAAAGCCTTTTGCAAGATTATCCCCGACGTATTGGGGGGAGATCCGGAGTATTGCAACATTATGCACGCCGACGGCGCCGGAACCAAGTCGTCGCTGGCTTATCTCTATTGGAAGGAGACGGGCGATTTGTCCGTGTGGAAAGGTATCGCGCAGGATGCGCTGATCATGAATATCGACGACCTGCTCTGCGTAGGCGCGATCGACAATATTCTTGTATCAAGCACGATCGGCAGAAATAAAATGCTCATCCCGGCCGAAGTGGTCTCAGCCATCATCAACGGCACGGACGAGCTGTTGGCCGAGCTGCGCGACATGGGTGTAGGCGTCTACGCCACCGGCGGCGAAACGGCCGATGTCGGCGATTTGGTGCGTACCATCATCGTCGACAGCACGGTTACCTGCCGCATGCGTCGCAGCGATGTGATCGATAATGCCCGCATACGTCCCGGCGACGTGATCGTCGGGCTGGCATCGTTCGGAAAAGCCACGTACGAGAAGGAGTACAACGGAGGGATGGGGAGCAACGGTCTGACGAGCGCGCGGCACGATGTCTTTGCCCGCTATCTGGCCGAAAAATACCCCGAAAGTTACGACGCGGCGGTACCTCGCGAACTGGTCTACTCGGGCGGCATGAGGCTGACCGATGTCATAGACGGCGTACCCCTCGATGCCGGTAAGTTGGTGCTCTCTCCCACCCGCACGTACGCGCCGGTGGTGAAAAAGCTGCTCGATACGATGCGTGGCGAGATACACGGTATGGTACATTGTTCGGGCGGCGCGCAGACAAAGATCCTGCACTTCGTGGATCAGGTACGCGTCGTGAAAGATAACCTCTTTCCCGTACCCCCGCTGTTCCGTCTCATCCGTGAGCAGAGCGGAACAGACTGGGCAGAGATGTATAAAGTGTTCAACATGGGCCATCGACTGGAGATTTACCTCGCTCCCGAAAGAGCGGACGAGGTGATTGCCGTATCCAAATCGTTCGGCATTGACGCGCAGGTGGTAGGACACGTCGAGCCGGGAGAAAAGAAAGAGTTAATCATTCGAAGCGAGTTCGGAGAGTTCATATATTAAAGTGAGAGCTTCCGTCACGTTTTGTTTTTCATCATCATTACACGTTTTATTCAGATGACAGATCATCATTCCCTGCTTCAAAAACTCGAAGGCCTTACCGGACGCTTCGACGAGGTCTCTACGCTGATTACCGACCCGGAAGTTATCGCCGATCAGAAGCGTTTCGTTCGTTTGACGAAAGAGTACAAAAATCTCGAAGACCTTATCGCGGCTAAGAAGGAGTACGAAAACCTGTTGGGCAACCTTGACGAAGGCAAACGCATCCTGATGAGCGAGAACGATCCCGACCTGAAAGAAATGGCTCGTGAAGAAGTGGCCGCGTGTGAAGAAAAAATTCCTCGATGCGAGGAGAAAATCAAGCTGATGCTCGTTCCCGCCGATCCGGAAGACGCGAAAAACGCGATTGTGGAGATTCGCGGCGGCACGGGAGGCGACGAAGCGGCCCTGTTTGCCGGCGATTTGTTTCGGATGTACTCGAAATACTGCGAGACGAAAGGCTGGACAATTGCCGTATCGAGCTGCAACGAAGGGACGTCGGGCGGCTTTAAGGAAATCATCTTCACCGTCACCGGCGAGGGGGTATACGGTATTCTCAAGTACGAGTCGGGCGTGCATCGCGTACAGCGCGTACCTCAGACCGAGACACAGGGACGAGTGCATACATCGGCCGCTACGGTAGCCGTGCTTCCCGAAGCCGATGAGTTCGATGTCGAGATCAACGAGGGAGAAATCCGCTGGGATACGTTCCGCAGCAGTGGCGCGGGCGGCCAGAACGTCAACAAGGTAGAATCCGGCGTACGTCTGAACTACAACTGGAAGAACCCGCTGACGGGTATCGTCGAAGAAATCCATATCGAATGTACCGAGACGCGCGACCAGCCGAAAAATAAGGAGCGCGCCCTCGCCCGTCTGCGTTCTTTCATTTACGATAAGGAACATCAGAAGTACATCGACGATATTGCCTCGCGTCGCAAGACGATGGTCTCGACGGGCGACCGGTCTGCCAAAATCCGCACCTACAATTTCCCGCAAGGGCGCATCACCGACCATCGTATCAATTATACGATTTACAACCTCGCCGCTTTTATGAACGGCGATATACAGGACTGTATCGACCGCCTCATCGTTGCCGAAAATGCCGAGCGAATCAAAGACAGCGAGCTGTAAAAGAGAAGAAATAACATGACGGCGAGAAAGAGCATATCCGGACATTTCAAAAACGCGAACGCGCATTGCGTTAGCACAACGGAACATTTCAAAAGTGTAATGGCATATTGTGCGAGCACAATGGTGCATTTCAAAAGTGTAAACGTATATTGTGCAAGCACAATGGTACATTTCAAAAATGTAATGGCATATTGTGCGAGCACAATGGTGTATTTCAAAAGTGTAAACGTATATTGTGCAAGCACAATGGTGCATTTCAAAAGTGTAATGGCATATTGTGCAAGCACAATGGTACATTTCAAAAATGTAATGGTGTTTTGTGCGAACGCGACGGCACCTCGCCCGTGCGAAATGAACCTTCCGGCAGCCTCGCCCATCCATCTAACCGAATATAGATTGAATAAACTGACAAAATGACTATGACCAAACAAACATTATTTGAGAATATCCGGCGCAAGGCGTCTTTTCTTTGTGTCGGGCTGGATACGGATCTACAAAAAATCCCTCCGCATCTGTTGAAAGAAGAAGATCCGATCTTCGCCTTCAACAAAGCCGTGATCGATGCCACGGCTCCGTACTGCATTGCTTATAAACCCAATCTGGCTTTTTACGAATGCTACGGAGTGAAAGGCTGGATGGCGTTTGAAAAAACGGTGCGCTACGTGCGCGAGCATTACCCCGATCAATTCATCATTGCCGACGCCAAGCGGGGAGATATCGGAAACACATCGGCCATGTACGCCCGTACGTTCTTCGAAGAAACGGAGGTGGACGCGCTAACCATCGCCCCGTATATGGGCGAAGACAGTGTTACGCCTTTTCTCGGCTACGCAGGCAAATGGGTCATTCTGCTTGCCCTCACGTCGAACAAAGGATCGCACGATTTCCAATTGACGGACGACGCTCGCGGCGAAAAGCTCTTCGAGCGCGTTTTGCGCAAGTCGCAACAATGGGGCAACGACGAACAGATGATGTACGTTGTCGGCGCCACACAGGGACGGATGTTCGAAGACATTCGCCGCATCGCCCCGAATCATTTCCTGCTCGTTCCCGGCGTAGGCGCGCAGGGCGGATCGCTCGAAGAAGTATGCCGTTACGGAATGAACAAGACCTGCGGACTGATCGTCAACTCCTCCCGCGCTATTTTATACGCCGACCGGACGGAAGCGTTTGCCGACGCCGCCCGTGGCGAGGCACAAGCCGTACAGGAGCAAATGGCCCGCTATCTCGACGAATACCTGTAAGGCGACACGCGAAACGTTTACATAACCGAATCAATTTATCCAATATACACAATATCTATGAAACATCGAATTTTCTTCTTGCTCATCACGTTCATGCTGACCGCTCTTTCGATGCGGGGGCAGCATGATACGGAAGAACGGCTCCGCGCCCTGACACACGCGTGGAACGACGCGCACACGGCCGCCCGATTGGCCGAACTGGAACCGCTCTACGCCAATCACCTCCATCTCTACGGGACGATGGTCTCGCCCGCGAGAGCCGTCAGGCTGAAAAAAGGGTATCTGAAGAATCATCCCGGATTCGCGCAACGCATCGACGGCGACATCAACGTAGAACGCCTCACCGACGTGATTTACCGTTCGTCGTTCTCCAAAATAACGATTCAGGACGGTAAAGAGAGCGTCGTACAAGGCCTGCTTTACTTCCGCAAAAACGAATCGGACGAATGGTATATCTACTGCGAGAGCGACGATGTCACGAACAAACGTCTCAAGGCCCGTGTAGTGAAAGAATTTTCGTTCATGGCCAAACCGGAAAGCGAGGAAGACATCGTCTCGTGCCTTCTCTTCTCGACCCGAATGTATCGCGACGCGAAAAAAGACTTTTCCGGAGTGCATGTACGCATCATGTTCGACAGTACACCGGCCGACGACGGAAGTTCGACCTACAACGCCCGCCTCTTTCTCGACAACGACGATGCCCCCACCATCCAAACCTTCGGCTTTTTCTCTTACGACATCAAAGAAAGAAAATGCTACTTTTACTCTCCCGGATATAACGACGACGAAGGCGCGGAAGAATACCTCGATTACGACCATGCCGTCGAACTTTTCTTCGACCCGTAAGGCGCCATACACCGTATGCCTCCGCGAAGCATGCACACCGGCCGTATGCCCCATGTCCGTAACGACGGAAAATATCCGCCGCGAAAAAGCAATTATTCAATGCAAAATATAGGCGGTTTCAATTTTTTAGTATCTTTGTGGACTTTAATTTACTAAAGAACAGATAAAGCGAATGGAGTTTACGGCTCAACAAATAGCTGATTTTCTAAACGGGACGATAGAGGGAGATTCGGCCGTGAAGGTACATAATTTCTCGAAGATCGAAGAAGGACAGCCGGGTACACTCACCTTTCTGGCCAATCCCAAATACGAACATTATATCTACGGCACCCAAGCCAGCCTCGTTCTGGTTAACAATGATTTTAGCCCTTCGGCGCCCGTCGCGGCGACACTCATCAGAGTGCCCAACGCGTATGCCGCGCTGGCTACGTTGCTCAACATGGTAGAACAGCGAAACGAACCGAAAAAAGGCACTGCCGCGTCGGCTTTTATCGCTGCGTCGGCCAGTGTCGGGAAAGATGGTTATGTGGGAGAGTTCGCCTACATCGGCGAGAATACGACGATCGGCGAGGGATGCCGTATCTTCCCGCACGCTTACATCGGTGACCATGTGACGATCGGCGATCATACGATTGTGTATCCCCACGTCACGATTTACGACGGCTGCGTCATCGGCAAAAACTGTATTCTCCACGCCGGAGCCGTCATCGGTTCCGACGGTTTCGGGTTTGCCCCCGAAAATGGCGAGTATAAAAAGATCCCGCAGCTCGGTAACGTTGTGCTCGAAGACGAAGTAGAAGTAGGCGCCAATACGACCATCGATCGCGCGGTGATGAATTCGACCGTTATCCGCAAAGGCGTTAAGCTCGATAACCTCGTCCAGATCGCGCACAACGTTCAAGTAGGCGAAAACACCGTCATGGCCGCTCAAGTAGGCATCTCCGGTTCTACGAAGGTAGGCAGCCGGTGCATGATTGGCGGACAAGTAGGCCTCGGCGGACATATCCACATTGGCGACGATACGCAAATCGGCGCGCAGTCCGGTATCATCAGTCATATCGAAGCTCGCTCGCGTGTCATGGGATCGCCTGCCATACCGATCAAAAACTTCTTCCGTTCCGGTGTCATCTACCGCAAACTGCCGGAGATGTACCTCGAATTGAACCGGCTGAAGAAAGAAATCGAAGAACTGAAACAGAAAAAATAATAAACAGATAATACAATGCACAAGCAAAAGACACTCGCATCCGAATTTTCTTTGCAGGGAAAAGGGCTTCACACGGGATTGGACATCCATATCACCTTCAAGCCTGCCCCGGAAAATCACGGATACAAGATCAAACGTACCGACCTCGAAGGACAACCCGTCCTTGATGCATTAGCCGAGAACGTGATCAATACCCAACGGGGCACGGTAATTGGTAAAAACGATGTACAGGTCAGCACCATCGAGCATGCGATGGCCGCCCTCTACGCGTGGGAAGTCGATAACTGCCTGATCGAAGTCGATGCACCCGAATTTCCTATTCTCGACGGCAGCGCGCTCCCTTTCTCCGAAGGCATCAAGAACGTCGGACTGACCGAACAGAATGCTCCGCGCGATTATTACATCGTACGCCGCAAAATCGAAGTAAAAGATGAAGCGACAGGCGCGTCTCTCGTCATCCTTCCCGACGACAAGTTCAGCGTCAACGTGCTGATCAATTTCGATTCGCCCGTACTTTCCAACCAATATGCTTCGCTGACAGACCTCAACTGCTTCGCCGACGAATTGGCCGCATCGCGCACGTTCGTCTTTGTGCGCGAAATCAAGACGCTCTTCCAAAACGGCCTGATTAAAGGGGGTGACCTCGATAACGCCATCGTAATTTACGATCAGAAAATGCCTCAGGAAGAGTTAGACCGTATCGCCGACGAGCTGGGTCTGCCTCGAAAAGACGTGCAGGAACTGGGCTATATAAACAATAAACCGCTCACCTGCGATAATGAACCGGCACGACACAAACTGATCGACGTGATCGGCGATATGGCCCTCATCGGGAAACCCATCAAAGGGCATATCATCGCCACTCGTCCGGGACATAAGATCAATAACCAGCTCGCTCAACTGATTCGCAAAGACATTAAGCTTAACAGCGTGCAAGCTCCGATCTACGACCCTAACAGCGAGCCTTTGATGGACATCAACCGCATCCGCGAGTTACTTCCCCATCGCTACCCGTTCCTGCTGGTCGATAAGATTATTGAAATCGGAGGCGATCATATCGTAGGGATCAAAAACGCGACCGTCAACGAGCCGTTCTTTCAGGGGCATTTCCCGCAAGAACCGGTTATGCCGGGTGTGTTGCTTGTCGAAGCCATGGCGCAGACCGGAGGGTTGCTCGTGCTGAACTCCGTCGATGAGCCGGAGCGATACTCTACGTATTTTATGAAAATCGACGGCGTAAAGTTCCGCCAGAAAGTCGTGCCGGGAGATACGCTCATCTTCCGTCTCCAGTTGCTGGCGCCGATACGTCGAGGTGTTTCAACGATGAAAGGCTACGTCTTCGTGGGCGAAAAGGTCGTTTGCGAAGCCGAGTTTATGGCTCAAATTATTAAAAACAAATAACATGCATTCTCCCTTAGCCGTTATACATCCCGAAGCTCAAATAGGGCAGAATGTAACCATCGAACCGTTCGCCTTTATCGAGAAAGACGTAGTCATCGGAGATGATTGTCATATCTACCCGCACGCCGTGATACTCGAAGGTTCACGCATCGGGAAAGGATGTAAAATATTTCCGGGTGCCGTGATCGCCGGGATTCCGCAAGACCTGAAATTCGCCGGAGAAAAGACAACTGCCGAAATCGGCGACTACACGACTGTTCGCGAATGCGTGACCGTAAACAGAGGAACGGTTGCCAAAGGCAAAACCGTCGTGGGAAACCATTGCTTACTGATGGCTTATTCGCATATTGCACACGATTGTGAAGTGAAGAACAACGTCATCATCGGCAATGCTTCGCAAATTGCCGGCGAGGTAGAGATCGACGACTTCGCGATCCTCAGCGGCAGCGTGCTCGTCCACCAGTTCACCCGCATCTCGCAACATGTGATGATACAGGGAGGCTCGCGCGTAGGCAAAGACATTCCGCCCTATACACTTATCGGGCGCGACCCGATCGCTTACTGCGGCATCAACATTGTCGGGCTTCGTCGGCGCGGCTTCACCAACCAGCAGGTCTTCCTGATTCAGGATATTTACCGAACGTTATATACACGCGGACTGAATAATACCGACGCCCTGCTGGCCATCGAGACAGAATACGAACCGAGCAAGGAACGCGACCTGATTCTCAACTTTATCAAGTCGTCCAAACGCGGTATCGTGAGAGGTTCTATTGACGAATAAACGATTATTAAACATATTATGGTATACCGTTTTCTATTATTGTCGGACGAAGCCAATGACTTCAGACGCGAAATAAAGATCAGCTCGGAAGCGACTTTCCTCGACTTACACCATGCGATTGCAGACGCCGTAAAATTCAGAAAAGACGAAATGTGCTCGTTCTTTATCTGCGACGACGACTGGAGCAAGAAAAATGAAATCACCCTGATCGATATGGGGGCTCCCGCCGAAGTAGATACCTACCTGATGGAAGATACTCTGCTCGAAGAACTGCTTGAAGACGAGCACCAGAAACTGCTGTATGTCTTCGATTACATGACGGAGCGGGCTTTCTTTATGGAACTTAGCGAAATCATCACCGGACAGAACCTCAAGGAAGCCGTCTGTTCGCTGGCTGTCGGCAAACCGCCCGTACAAATTCTTTCCCCCGAAGAACTGGAGAAAAGTATCGAGAAGAACCTCGATCTGGGTGAAGATTTCTATGGGGATGCCGAGTTTAACGACGACGAACTGGATAACCCCGGCGACACCGAACGATTCGATGAAGAGTCGATGGGCAACCCTTACGATGAACGCTATTAAACAATGAATACACTCGTCGTCTTGCTCGGCCCTACCGGTGTCGGTAAGACGGCGCTCAGTCTCCACATCGCACGACGCATCGGATCGCCCATCTTATCGGCCGATTCCCGACAGCTCTATAAAGACCTCGTGATCGGGACGGCCGCACCGACGCCGGACGAACGTGCTGCCGTTACTCACTATCTGGTAGGTCTACTCGAACTGACCGACTATTACAGCGCCAGCCGCTTTGAGGAGGATACGCTGTCGCTTCTGCAAACCCTTTTCAAACAACATCACGCTGTACTGATGACCGGCGGCTCGATGATGTACATCGATGCCGTATGCAAGGGAATCGACGACATCCCCACCGTCACGCCCGATATCCGCCAGGCCGTATGGAACGAGTATGAACAAGGCGGGCTGGCTCCGCTGCTCGACGAACTGAAACAATCCGATCCGCTGCATTACGATGAGGTAGACCGGAAGAATCATCGGCGCGTGCTCCATGCCGTCGAAATTTGCCGCATGACAGGGAAACCTTACTCTTCCTTCCGTACAAACACGATTAAAGAACGCCCTTTCCGTATCCTGAAAGTCGGGCTGATGCGCCCCCGCGAGGAATTATTCGAGCGGATCAACCGGCGAGTCGACCAAATGATGGCCGACGGCCTTCCGGACGAAGCGCGACGAGTCTACCCGCACCGAGCATTAAACTCACTGAACACCGTGGGCTATAAAGAACTGTTCGCTTACCTCGATGGCCTCTGCTCTCTCGATGAGGCTGTCGCCAAAATCAAACGCAACACCCGCGTATATGCCCGTAAACAAATAACGTGGTTCAAGCGCGACGAATCCATCCGGTGGTTTCACCCCGACGACACGGAAGAGATCTTTGCTTTCCTCTCGGAAAACGGACTGTGAGGAATGAAAAATCGCCCGGAGATAGCAGCAGATAAAAATTTATGGCTATCTTTGGGGAATCGAACAATTTTGCAACTTATTTTCGTATGAAATCATTGACCGGGAAAATAGCCCGATTGATCGTCTTTGCCGGGGTCGCATGGGGAGCGAATGCGCAGAGCCTTGATCAAGCCAAGAAACTGTATAACGACGGACAATACGAAGAGGCCAAACCGGCCTTCGAACGGCTGGTCACCCAGTCGCCCAATAATTCGTCTTACAATCTATGGTATGGCGTATGTTGCTATGAAACGGGCGACGTCGGCACGGCCGAAAAGCACTTGCTCGTTGCCAACAAGCGGAAAGCAGCCGAGTCGTACCGGTATCTTGCCCTACTTTACACCGACACATATCGCTTCGACGAGGCCGTACCAATGTGGGAGGACTATATCGCCTTGCTTGCGAAAAAGAAAGCCGATACCGAGCCATACGAAACACTTTTGGAAAGGACCGAACGGATGCTTCGCATGAGGAATAATACTGAGCTTGTGCAGATCATCGACAGTATCGTCGTCGACAAGGAAGAGCTGCTTTCAGCCTATTTCCTGCACGAAGACAATGGCCAAATATTGCCCTACGACAACGTATTTCCTGCGTCGGGCGAAAACGCATCGCCCGTCTACGTCAGTCCGAAAGGTGACCAAGCGTACTACGGACGAAAAAAGAACGGAGCGTTCGCCCTCTTCACACAATCCAAACTGATGGACGACTGGGCTGACGAGAAACCGATCTTTCCGAACGATTCGGCCGACAACAATTACCCGTTCGTACTGGGCGACGGACGTACACTCTACTTTGCTTCGAAAGGGAATGGATCGATCGGAGGATACGACTTGTTTATCACGCGTTACAGCATCGATGGAAGCAGTTACCTTTCGCCCGAACAACTGAGTATGCCGTTTAACTCGCCGGCGAACGATTACATGATGGTCGTCGACGAGGCCAAAGGGATAGGTTGGTTTGCCTCCGACCGCCACCAACCCGAAGGAAAAGTTTGTCTTTACCTGTTTATCCCCGACCCTGCGCGAAAGCGGGTATCAGAAGAAATTGAGACAGAAAAGCTCCGCCGCTTGGCCGCGTTGATGTCGATCAAGGATACATGGATCGAAGGACGCGACTACACGGCACAGATTACTTCGGCCGGAACAGAACCCTTGTCTCACGAGAAGAAGGAAGAGAAAGAGATCGAGTTTATCGTGAACGACCGCACCGTCTATTATAGATGGAGCGAGATTCGCAGCGCCGATGCCAAAATCTTTTACGAAAAAGTAATGGAGTTGAAGAAACAAATCGGAGCACTCGAAAAACGGTTATCCGACGATTATACGGCTTATACGAAGGGAAACCAAGCCGTTCGCACGAAATTAAAACCAGTGATTCTGGGCAATGAACAGAAACTTGACGAGCTGCACAAACAAGTGAAGGAATGGGAAAAAAAGGCACGTAATGCCGAAAATAATACATTAAAAAAATAAGGAGAAATGTGTATGAAGACAGCCATGATTCCGCCATCGGAACTTATCATCAACGACGATGGAAGTATTTTCCATCTGCATCTGAAACCCGAACAGTTGGCCGACCGCATCATCTTAGTCGGTGATCCGGCACGCGTGACGATGATCGGAGAATATCTCGACGAGAAGGAATGCGACGTACAAAGCCGCGAATTTCACACCATCACCGGCCGGTATCGCGGCAAACGCATCACGATCGTATCGCACGGCATCGGGGGAGACAATATCGACATCGTTCTGAACGAGCTCGACGCGCTGGCCAATATCGATCTCGCGACACGTACGGTCAAACCCGACTTCCGGCAACTGACCATGGTACGCATCGGTACGAGCGGCGGGCTGCAACCGTCGGTACCCGTCGGCACGTATGTCGCAGCCGGGCGCGCTATCGGCTTCGACGGAGTTATCTATTTCTACGATGGCACCGAACAGATACGCGACACGACGTTCGAGAAAGAATTGCTTCGGCAACTCGATTGGAAGATCGACGGATTACGCCCCTACGTCGTGCCGGCCGATCCGTCGCTGCTCGAACAGATTACACACGACGATATTCAACGCGGCATCACCATTGCGGCAAACGGTTTCTACGGGGCGCAGGGACGTTCGCTACGCCTCTCTCTGACCGACCCGGAACTGAACCGGAAAATCGAAGCCTTTGATTTCGAAGGGCAACGTATCACCAACTTCGAAATGGAAAGCTCGGCATTGGCCGGACTGTCGGCCTTGATGGGACATCGCGCCCTGACGGTCTGCTGCATCATCGCCGGACGGGTAGATAAAAACATGAATACGGACTATAAAACGAGTCTGGTTCAACTGATCGAAAAAGTGCTGGAACGCATTTAAAAGAAAGCATTCAGTGGTCGGTTTTCAGTTGTTAACGAGCGCTAATAGATGGCTGATTACTGACTTCTGCACAACAACGAAACGAAAGGTAAAGGAATGACGAAAACCGGACGTAAAACACCAAGAATCGGCAGACTTGCCATTTTTAGATTCCTTTCCTTTCAAAGAAACGCGAGCGAATATATATCTTTGTCTCCGAAACAAAAGTAAAACACATAAAAAACACCGATATGGATAATGCAATTTTCAGGTTTCCGAACCCGGGCAATGAGCCGGTAAAGACATACGCCCCCGGCACAAGTGAAAAAACAGCGTTGAAAGCAGCTCTAAAGCAGCTAAGTACCGAAGAATGGGATATTCCTTTGATTATTGGCGGAAAAGAAGTACGAACGGGTGACACCGGCAAGGTCGTCATGCCGCATGATCACCGCCACGTGCTGGCCACCTACCACAAGGCCGGCGAAAAAGAAGTACAGATGGCTGTCGATGCCGCGATGAAAGCGCATCGAGAATGGTCGGAGTTACCTTGGGTAGAACGTGCCTCGGTCATGCTCCGGGTAGCCGAACTCTTCACAACGAAATACCGCTATCTGTTGAACGCCTCCGTGATGCTGGGACAAAGCAAGAATCCTTTTCAGGCCGAAATCGACGCTCCGTGCGAGCTGATCGACTTTCTGCGTTACAGCGCATTCTATGCCGGACAGGTTTACGCCGGACAACCTTATTCGGACGCGGGCATACTGAACCGCATGGAATACCGCGCACTCGAAGGCTTTGTTTTCTCGCTGACTCCGTTTAACTTTACCTCCATCGCGTCGAACCTGAACATGGCTCCGGCCATGATGGGTAACGTAGCGGTCTGGAAGCCGTCGACCACAGCCATTCATTCGAACTATCTTCTGATGAAAGTCTTCCGCGAAGCCGGACTGCCGGATGGCGTAGTCAACTTTATTCCCGGTCAGGGCAGCGTCATCGGCAAAGTAGTCGTTTCGCATCCCGACTTGGCAGGCTTCCACTTCACCGGGTCTACGGCGACATTCAATACCATATGGCGTCAGATCGGCGAAAACCTCGGCGCATACAAATCATATCCGCGGATTGTCGGCGAAACGGGCGGTAAGAACTTTATCTTCGCGCATCCGTCGGCACCGGCCGATGATGTAGCGACAGCCATCGTACGCGGGGCTTTCGAATATCAGGGACAGAAATGTTCGGCCGGATCGCGCGCATACATCCCCGCCTCGCTCTGGAAAGAAGTCAAAGAGCGCGTGGGTGACATGCTGAAAGAGATCAAGATGGGAGACGTGCAGGATTTCACGAACTTCGTCAATGCCGTGATCGATGAAGCGTCGTTCGACAACATCATGGGATATATCGAACATGCCAAACAGGCACCGGATGCCGAAATCCTTTTCGGAGGAAAAGGAGACAAGTCGGTCGGCTATTTTGTGGAACCGACCGTTATTCTGACGACGAATCCGGCGTTCAAAACGATGACGGAAGAAATCTTCGGACCTGTCATTACGATCTACGTGTACGAGGATCATGCATACGAGGAAACGCTCGAACTGTGCGACCGCACATCGCCTTACGGGCTGACCGGCTCGATCTTCTCACGCGATCGTTACGCCATCGACAAAGCGTTCCATAAACTGCGTTACGCCGCAGGCAATTTCTACATCAACGACAAGCCTACCGGGGCAGTCATCGCTCAGCAACCGTTCGGCGGATCACGCGCTTCGGGAACGAACGACAAGGCCGGAGGCCCGTTGAACCTGATTCGCTGGACGAATCCGCGTTGTATCAAAGAAACTTTCGTACCACCGGTAACATACGGCTATCCGTTCCTCGGCGAAGAATAGACGTTTATTCGCATTTCAGGCCGACAAGGCAAGTAAGATAATTAGAAGGGTGTGTCAGAACAGCAAGTTTGGGCACACCTTTTTCTATTAGACTTGTAAATCTATGCTTTACTTCGGTTATTATGGACGGGTTAAACAACAAACCATATCGCATCCAAGATACCATACGATCCAGTAAACCGCCCATGAAAAAGTAGTTTTTTCTCGCATCACGCAAAAAAAAAAAACAGGACAAAACGTAAAACATAAGAAGCCCCATTTTTGTTATCATATCTCAGAGGAAAGACCTCCGAATACGTTTAATTGTTAAAAAGGGGCAGCAGCCCGATCGAAAAACTATGAAAAAGAACATGACCTGCGTTTTATCATGGATCATCTTGATATGGTCCATCACCGCTTTTTACAGTCAAGCCTCACCGGCAACATCTTCGACTATACCTCTGCGAGATCATCCTCGTCTGTTGCTTTTTAAAGGTGAGGAAAACGAAATCAAACAGCTGATTGCCTCCGATCCGGCATGGAAAAAGATGCATGAACTGATTCTCAAAGAATGCGAAGTACTGCTGAAGAAGCCCGATCTGGAGCGTAAGATGGAGGGCATCAGGTTGCTGAAAGTATCGAGAGAGATGTGGAAGCGATCGTTTTACCTGTCGTATGCCTATCGTATGACAGGCGATATGAAGTATTTCCACAAGGTGGAACGAGATATGTTAACGGTTTCCAAATTCTCCGACTGGAACCCGAGTCACTTCCTCGATGTTGCCGAAATGACGATGGCCTTAGCAATCGGTTATGACTGGCTGTTCGAAAAACTTTCGGAGAACTCGAGAAAACAGATTCGAGAAGCTATTGTACATAAAGGATTACTGCGTTCGAAAGATCAGAAGAATTATAACTGGTGGCTTAAAGTGGGAGGCAACGCCAATCAGGTTTGTAATTCAGGCATCAGTATGGGTGCACTGGCCGTTCAGGAGGATTATCCCGAACTGACACAGGAGTTGGTTGATCGAGCTTTCACTTCGTTACCCTTCGCTCTGAAAACGTATGCGCCCGATGGCGTTTACCCCGAAGGATTCGGATACTGGGTGTACGGAACAACGTACAACGTACTTTTTCTAAGCGCGATCGAAAAAATTCAGGGAAGCGACAGAGGCCTCTCGGCCATGCCCGGATTCCTGCAATCGGCCGATTTTATCAAACACTCGATCACTCCGGCACGGAAAAACTTTAACTGGTCTGACCAGGGAGAATGGATCATCATCCACCCCGCCATGTTCTGGATGGCTCAAAAAAGAGGAGATCCGTCTGTTTTGTGGTCGGAAAAGAAATTTCTGGAACATCCCACATTCAGAGGATATGAAAACCTGCGTGAGCTACCGGCTGTCATGATTTGGGCAAGAAACACGCCTATGCATAAGATTACCGAACCCAAAGAAAAGTTCTGGGTAGGACAAGGCCCCAATCCGATAGCCGTCATGCGCAACTCATGGACTGATCCGAACGCGCTCTACCTCGGCTTTAAAGCAGGAAATCCCACGGAGATACACGGGCACATGGACATCGGATCCTTCATCATGGAGGCCGACGGTTACCGATGGGCTTCCGATCCGGGCACGCAGAATTATTACAAAACGGATTCGATGGGGATGAACACTTCGTCCAAAGACCCCAAAACGGAGCGTTGGAAAGTGTTTCGTTATAATAACCATTCGCACAATGTGATCACGATCAACGGACAGCTTCAGAACCCGAAAGGGTATGCCAAGATCGATGAATACAGCGACCATAAAGAATTCATGTATGCCCTGTCCGACTTGACGGATGCGTATAACGGAGAAGTAAAAAAAGGCATGCGGGGCGTGGCCCTCAAAGATGGAAAGTACGTCGTTATCCGTGACGAGATCGAGACACTGAATAACGGGAAACCAACCACCGTCCGATGGAAGATTTTCACCTATTGCGACGTCCAAATCTCCGATCATTCGGCCGTACTTACCCCCAGCAGCGTGCTCGAAGAAAACTGGAGACACAAGGGAAAGAAGCTGACGCTGAAAGTCAACACTTCGTCGAAAATAGTGATGAAACAGTGGAGCACCACGACCGGCAAACCATACGACCCGGTCAACAAGGGTGCCGTACTCCTCGGATTCGAATGTACGATTCCCGCCGGCACGAGAGCGACTTTCGAAGTGCTGCTGATCCCCGAAAAATCGACCGATTCGGCAACGTTTTTAAACAAAGATTTGAGTGAGTGGAAAACGATCAAAGGCAATACGTCTCCCGCAGTCGTTCCCGTCAAAAAGCTGACGCTCGACAAAAACACGCTGAAACTCTCGAAAGGTGAGACGGCAACGCTCAAAGCCGTCGTAGAACCGGCCAACGCAACCAACAAAAACGTGACGTGGAGCAGCGACAAGTCCTCCATTGCCACGGTCGATGCTTCCGGGCGAGTGACTGCCAAAACGGCAGGAGTAGCTGTCATCACCGTAAAATCGAAGGCAGACCCCAAGAAACAAGCAACGTGTACCGTGACGGTTACGGAACCCGCCCAACTCGCCGTATCGCCCGCGAACATCCGCCTCAAGCCGGAAAAAGACAAGCAGAAAATAAAGATCACGAGCAACAGGCCATGGGAAGCCTCTTCGTCGGTCGGATGGCTTACCCTCTCGGCAGCATCCGGCACAGGCAGCGGATCGATCATCGTCACGGCCACACCGAATCCTTCGGAGAAACACCCTCGCACGGGCAAGGTAACGATTACCGCGGAAGGATTGACCCAAACGGTAACATTCACCCAAAAGGCACGCCCGACACATATAAAGGTGAGTAAGCTGACGCTCGACAGACAAGCGCTGAAACTCTCGAAAGATGAGACGACAACCCTCAAGGCAATCGTAGAACCGGCCAACGCAAGCAACAAAAACGTGACGTGGAGGAGCAACGCGCCCGGTATCGCCAGCGTGAACAACGGCCATGTGACAGCCGTAGCCGCAGGAGTGGCTACGATTAGCGCCCAAACGGTCGACGGCGGTCTGAGGGCTACCTGCCAAGTAACCGTCACGGACGAAACGACAGGCAACACCGAAATACTTACTCCGCAAGTTCATGCTGTTCCGGGAGCTGTCCGAATTTTCTTACCATATCCCGAAACGGCCTACATTTTCAGTTTAGACGCGCTGAGAATACATGTCTTGATTCTACGGGCCGGCGAACACGTACATCCGCTGCCTCCCGGAGCGTACGCGGTGAAGATTCGTAAAGAATCGTATAAAATCCTCATTCGTAACAGGTGAAAAAGGGAAGCAAAGTAAGCAAAAAGGTGACATGAGTAACCTAAAAGGTGACATGAGTAACCAAAAAGGTGACATGAGTAACCTAAAAGGTAACACGAGTAACCTAAAAGGTGACATGAGTAACCAAAAAGGTGACACGAGTAACCTAAAAGGTAACATGAGTAACCTAAAAGGTAACATGAGTAACCTAAAAGGTGACACGAGTAACCTATAAGGTAACATGAGTAACCTAAAAGGTGACACGAGTAACCAAAAAGGTAACACAAGTAACCTAAAAGGTGACACGATCTGCCTATAAAGCAAAGGCCAGTGTAAAAACACTGATGCTGATACGGGGTATTCGCGTCAGGCAGTCGATACACGAAAGCAGGGTCGCGCCCGTAGTGAGGACATCGTCGACAAGTAACACATGCTTGTCGACGAATTGTTCCGGCCGGGAAAGACGAAAGGCTTCGGCTACGTTCATACGCCGTTCGTAAGCCGATTTATGCGTTTGGGTGTCGGTATCGACCGCGCGGACAAGCGTCCGGGTATCGACAGGAAAATGATACACCTCCGCCAGCCCCAGTGCGATCCATTCCGCTTGATTGTATCCTCTCGTCCGTTGCCTACGTCGATGAAGAGGGACGGGAATACACACATCCACGTCGCGAAAAAAACTGTCGGCCTGCAACTCCTGAGCGGCTATTCGTCCTAACCTCTCGGCCAATTGTTTATTGCCTTTGTATTTGAACGAGTGAATCAACGACTGTACGGGGCCTCCCTCTTTGTAGAAAAGAAAGGCGGTCACATGTCGAAACGAAGAGATGCCGGTAAAAAGCGGAAGAAGAGGATGGTCATCGCGCCGATGATAGTATGTTCGCGGGAGGTCGCACAGGCAATGCACGCAGAGTGCTCGCTCTTCCGGCAGCAACGCTTTTTTACAGAGCTGACAGAGACGCGGCTCAAACAGGTTCAGCAAATCATTCCAGATCGTCGTCATCGAAAGTACTTCCCTGACACAGCTGTCTGACACATTGGATAACGAGCGATTGTTCGTAGCCCTTGTTCGCTGCAAAACGGCAGAGTTTTACAAACAAATCTGCGTCCGAAACGCTTCGCGCTGTACGTTTCTTACGTCGGAGCAAATCCGTCAAGATACATCGATATTCGTCCTCATCGATCTGACTCAATGCCTCGTCTATCACGCTCTGCGCAATACCTTTCCGCCTCAACTCATAGCTCGTTTTGATCCGACCCCATTCGTTAAAGCGAAGTTTATCGTTGACGAAGCTGCGGCAAAAACGGGCTTCGTCGATAAATTTCTCTTCGATCAGACGGGCGATAATACGCTCCTCACCTTCGGGCGAAAGGCCGGCGTTTGCGATCTTCTTACGCACATCGTGAATACAGCGTTCGGCCGTGGAACAATAGGCCGCGGCGCGGTGCAACATTTCGGATTCGCTCTTCGCTTTCATCTCCCTCAGGTTTTTGAACATTGAATGAACCGTTCTTTGCCCGATATGTCGCGGACAGTCTCTACCTCGCGGTAATCCATTTCCTTCAACAGCGACACAAGCTCCTTTCCGTAAGCCGCGTTGATCTCGAAATACAATCGTCCGCCTTCCGACAGCCATTTTCTCCCCCGCGCCGCAATATGCCGGTAGAAGCACAACGGATCGTCGTCGGAAACAAACAACGCCTGCGCGGGTTCGTACATGAGCACATGGGCGTCCATGGCGGCTTTCTCACACTCCGTTACATAGGGCGGATTGCTGACGATCACGTCGAATGCCGACGGAGCCACTTCGTCCAACGACGATTCGGAAAGGATATCGGCCAGTAAGAACCGGACATCGGCCTGATGGGTCTCGGCATTGCGTCGGGCGACAGCCAGTGCGTCATCGCAAATATCGATGGCCGTAACCGTCGCTTCACGCAGCATCTTGGCCAGAGAGACCGCGATACATCCGCTTCCGGTACCGATATCGAGCACCTTCGGCCCCGTTTCGGGATGACGACGAACGATCAGTTCCACCAGCTCACTCGTCTCGGGACGAGGAATCAGTACCGAGGGAGTCACCTCGAACCGAAGCCCGTGGAACTCGCATTCTCCGAAAATATACTGTATCGGCTCCGAGCGAGACAAACGCTCCACCACCCGCCGGATGGATTCTTTCTCCGTCTCGTCAATTTGCTTATCTTTGCACAGGATTTGCCGGGCCAACGTCAGACCGCAGACACGTTCGAAAAGCCAGCGGGTAAGATTCCGAATCTCTTCCGCTGAATACGTTCCGCTGAGGGTCTCCCGGATGTAGGCCGTTGTTGCTTGCATAACCATATCAAACAGATGACAAAAGTACGGAATTTTTGACACATCCGATGGATACAGACGAGAAATACATGGCACGCTGCCTGACGCTGGCAGCCGCCGGAGCAGGTATGGTAGCGCCGAATCCGATGGTCGGCGCGGTGGTGGTGCACCGCGGACGCATCATCGGCGAAGGGTATCACCGGCAGTTCGGCGGAGCCCACGCCGAAGTACATGCGATCGCTTCGGTTCGCGACGAGACATTGCTGAGCGACTCTACGCTCTACGTCAATCTGGAGCCTTGCTCGCATCACGGCAAAACACTACCCTGCACCGAACTGATTATCCGCAAGCGGATTCCTCGCGTGGTCATCGCCTGCATCGATCCGTTCCCGGCCGTTTCGGGGCGAGGTGTCCGAAGACTCAAAGAAGCAGGGGTCGACGTAAAAACAGGCGTGCTGGAAAACGAAGCCCTTTACCTGAACCGCTTTTTTATGACTGCACAGACGCAACGTCGCCCCTATGTCATTCTAAAATGGGCACAAAGCGCCGACGGATTCCTCGACCGTCTTCGGACGGACGCCTCCGTACCGGCTGCGCGTCTGTCGTGTGCGGCCACGGTACGCATGGTGCATAAGCTCCGCTCCGAGGTCGACGCCATCATGGTCGGTACCCATACGGCTTACCTCGACAATCCTTCGCTGACCGTACGCCATTGGGCGGGAAAGCATCCCGTCCGTGTCTTGTCCGACCGCACCTTGCGCGTCCCAACCTCCGCTACCTTGTTCGACGGTTCCGTGCGAACGTTCCTCTATAACGCAAAAAAAAGCGGCGTAGAAGGACAAACCGAATATCTGCCACTCGACCTGACGGGACCGATTATTCCGCAAATATTGCAGTCGCTCCATGAGAAGCACATTCAGTCCTTGCTCGTCGAAGGGGGCGCTTTGCTGCATCGTCGTTTTATGGAGCTGGGATTGTGGGACGAAGCACGGATCGAAACGACGCCCGCCGTGCTCGGAAGCGGTGTAAAGGCGGCCGATATCCGGACGGCCGACGGTGCCGTATGGAAAGCAGAACAATCCATACGTTCGGGTAATGGCATGCCCCATACGCTGGCGATATTCACGCATAAGCATTTCTAAACAAATCCCTGACAGGGACACTAAAATTATATAAAACTGACCCGATATAGGCGGCAAAGAAAAAAAATTTCTACTTTTGTGCTCTAATTTTACAGCGTAATATATTGTATCAATGAAAAAGAACAGGTTACAATCAGGAATAGCCGCAGGCATGGCGGCTCTTTTGTTGTCTTCTTGCTTGAATAATAAAGAACTCGAAGTAGTCGACTGGATGCAGGACAACTGTCAGATCGCTTCTTTTTCGTTGAAAAACGACTCCATTCGCGGCTTGGAACAGGTAGTCTTTACCATCGACCAGCTGAACGGCGAAATTTTCAACCGGGACTCCATGCCTTACGGAACCGTCATTAACCGCAAAGTCGTTTGCACTGTGGGATATGACGGACCACCTCCTTCGGCCGTCGAAGTGTATCAGGAAACGACCAAGGAAAGAAAGAACTGGGACGGAAGAGATTCACTCGACTTTTCGAAATCCGTCCGCTTCGATGTCTATTCTTACAACGGTAAATCCGTAAAAACGTATACGGCCAAATTAAATATCCATCAGCAAAAACCGGACTCGATGACATGGTTGCGGACGGAGAAACTGCTGGGCGAAGAGAGAGAGGAACAACGCGTGCTGGAGTGGAAAGGCAAGTACCGGATGTTTGTTCGCAAGTCCGGAGATTACCAGCTCTATCAGTCGGATGACGCCAAGACATGGGTGTCCTCCTCGCTGAACGGCCTTTCCGGAAAAACACTTGTTCTAAGTCAAATAACCGCCTACGGAGAGACTCTTTACGCGCCGGCTTCAGATGGATTGTTGTACCGCTCGGATAACTGCACGGACTGGACCGTCGTCAACGGTGCCCCGGAGGTGAAAGCTTTGCTGGGCGTTGTCGATTCGGTGGCGCAATCATCGCGTCCGTCTGCATTGGCTGCCATCGTGAAGAACGGAGACTCGTGGCATTTCGCGTCGATGAATACCAAAGGAAAGTGGACGACCGGCCGGATGATGCCGGAAGATTTCCCGATTGAAGGATTCGGAATAGCCGGCTATGAGGCGGTTTTCTACCGGCACCTGCTCGTTATCGCCGGAAAAAAACGAAACGGCGAGTTAAGTAATCGCTCGTGGGAGACGACCGACGGTCTGACGTGGGTAAGCCTGAACCATTCGGCCACGGCACGCTTGGAGGCATGCGAAGGTGCGGCCGTTACGTTCTACGACAATCAGATTTACCTGATCGGCGGTTTCAATGCCTCAAAGACAGCCTCTCGGAAAATCTACCGTTCGACAAACAGAGGCTTGTCGTGGACACTGGTCAATAAACTGATCGTACTGCCTGAAACTTTCCAACCGCGAGGCTATGCTTCGTTGCTGGTAGACAAAGATAACTACATGCTGCTTTTCGGCGGAAAAGAAAAGCATGATCGCGCTGTGCTCGACGAGTTGTGGCATGGACGTATAAACCGTTTAGGCTTCAAGGAATGAAGTACGAAAGATAATTTTGCACGGTTTCTCACGTTAGAAAGAAAGGTAATGACTGTAATAATAAAAGAAATGTCAATCACTTTTTTTCGACGCTGGCTAACCGTCTTTCTGCTCACCGTTCCGATAGCGACGTTGTATGCACAGGAATACAGATACGAAATCGGAGGGATGGGTGGTGGCGCGTTTTATATGGGCGACGCCAATAAAAATACCGTGCTGAAAGGACTCAATCCGTCGATCGGAATGATGTTCCGGTATAACGCGAATTTTCGAGTCGCTTTCAAAGGGAACCTGACTTGGGCGCAGCTATCCGGTAGTACGAACGGACTCGACAACGTCTTTCCGAACGGATTACAGACGTCATTCTCACGGAACGTACTCGATCTGGGAGGTCAGTTCGAGTTCAATTTCTTTCCTTACAGCGATAAGTTTCCGTACTTAAACACGAAACGGATCGCGCCTTATTTGCTATTCGGTATGGGTGGAACGGTTGCCACCGGAAGCGGCGATACGTTCGCGAGCCTGAACATCCCGATCGGCGCAGGTGTGAAATATAAAATGAAGAACCGGGTCAACGTCGGACTGGAAATATCCGTCCGTAAGTTGTTCGGCGACGGATTAGACAACAAGGAGCTGAACGCTCCTTACAAGATAGAGAGCAGTGTGATGAAGAATCAGGATTGGTATACACTCATGACCCTGTTCTTAACGTGGGATTTCGGTCCACGCAACCGGAAATGCAACAGCGCCAAAGGCATTGATGCACTGATGGGATTATCGAAACATTAGACGGAAAAAGAAAAGATGTCAGTGATAGAACAGATCGACAGAGACCGTTTGCCACAGCACGTGGCAATTATTATGGACGGGAACGGCCGGTGGGCGAAAGAGCGCGGGAAAGACCGAAGCGAAGGCCACCGCGAAGGGGTCGTATCCGTGCGTAAGGTGGTGGAAGCGGCGACAACCCTCGGACTACGCTACCTGACGGTCTACACGTTTTCTACGGAAAACTGGAAGCGTCCCGAATCCGAAGTGCATGCGCTGATGGGGCTCATGGTAGCAGCCATTCACCGGGAGACACCGGACTTGATGAAGAACAACGTGCGCTTGATGGCTATCGGCGACTTGGATCGTCTGCCCCACGAGGTACGGACAACACTCGATGAGTGTCTGCTTCAGACGTCGGTCAATACCGGTACCACCTTAGTACTGGCCTTGAGCTATTCGTCGCGCTGGGAGATTTTGCACGCTGTAAAAGCACTGACCGAAGAGGCCGCTCGCGGACAACTTCGTGCCGAAGAGGTGACGGAAGAACTTCTCGCAAGCCGTCTGACTACACGCGATCTACCCGATCCGGATTTATTGATTCGTACGGGAGGAGAACAACGCATCAGCAATTTTCTGCTGTGGCAATTATCGTATGCCGAACTTTATTTTACCGATATATATTGGCCTGATTTCAGAGAAGAAGAATTATATCAGGCCATCCGGTCTTACCAACAGCGCGAACGGCGCTTTGGCAAGACAAGTGATCAATTAAACCAATCATAACGAATGATGTGTATGCATAAAAAAATACGCTTGATAGTGACCGCCCTGTTGGGCATGACAGTTTGGGGAGGTACGGCACAAGTAAACGGTACCGTACTCTCGGATCTGATTCCGTCGGAGGCGAAAGATACCGTAACACAGGGTGAAGTGCCTTCCATCTCTTATTCACTCACTCCGAAACGTTATACGATTGCCGGCATTCAGGTGACGGGCGCGAGGAACTATGACGATTTCGTGCTGATCGGCTTCTCCGGCTTGTCTGTCGGAGACGAGGTGTCGATTCCGGGCGATGAAATAACGGGTGCCGTTAAGCGCTTTTGGAAACACGGACTGTTCTCGGATGTAAAAATTCTGGCCACTCGTGTGGAGGATAACAAAGTTTGGTTGGAGATTCGCCTGAAACAGCGTCCGCGTATTGCCGAAATTCATTACAACGGCGTGAAGAAAAGCGAGCGTGAAGATCTGGAAGTCAAACTCGGCTTACGTAAAGGGCACCAGATCACGCCGAATGTCTTGGACCGCGCGGAGACGCTCATCAAGAAATACTTCGATGCCAAGGGCTTCAAAAACATCGAGGTCGACATGGTACAGCGTAGCGATGTGTCGAAAGAAGGCGAAGTCATACTTGAAGTCAATATCGACAAGAACCAAAAAACGAAAATACAGGAAATTCATCTCATAGGCAACGATGCCGTTTCGGATTTCACCTTGAAGAAAGCCATGAAGAAAACGAACGAGAAGTTCGATCTATCCAAGCGATTTAAGCTTAGCTGGATAGAACTTTTCAGCACGAAGAAATTCACGAGCGAAGAATATGAAAACGATAAAAAGAACCTGATCGACAAATATAATGAGTTCGGCTACCGCGACGCAACGATCGTGTCTGACAGTATTGTGACCATCAGCGATAAGCATGTAGACATTTATCTGACGATCGACGAAGGAAACAAATACTATCTCAAAGATATCCAGTTTGTAGGGAACACCAAATATCCGACCGAGCAATTGGCTACCCTGCTGAACATGAAAGCCGGCGACGTCTACAATCAAAAGAAACTGCAAGAGCGTTTGCAGTCTGACGACGACGCCGTTTCGAACGTGTATTATAACAACGGCTATCTCTTCTTCTATGCCGACCCGGTGGAAGTAGAAGTCGATAACGACTCCATTTCGCTCGAAATCCGTATTCAGGAAGGGCCGCAGGCGACGATCAACAAGATCATCATCAACGGAAACGACCGCCTGTATGAGAATAACATCCGCCGTGAGTTACGCACCAAGCCGGGACAACTCTTCAGCCGCGAAGACCTGATGCGTTCGGTGCGTGAGCTTGCGCAAACGCAGCATTTTGATCCGGAAAAGATGAATCCCGAGCCGATTCCCAATGCGGAGAACGGAACGGTAGACATCCGTTATAACCTCGTTTCGAAAGCAAACGATCAGGTCGAGTTCTCGGCCGGATGGGGCCCGACAGGGCTTCTGGGAAGACTGAGTTTGAAATTCAATAACTTCTCGATGAAGAATCTGTTCAATCCGGGCACCTATCGCGGCATCATTCCGCAAGGCGAAGGACAAACGTTCACCATCAGCGGACAGACAAGCGGTAAATATTTCCAGTCGTACAGCATCTCTTTCCTCGACCCGTGGTTTGGAGGCAAGCGTCCCAACACGTTCTCGGCGAGTGCCTATTATTCGAAGTTTACCGACTTCAACAGTCGTTACCTGAATGATCGTATCTCAAGTTATAACCCACTGCTGATGGGTGGCGGGTATTACGGCCGTTCGGGATATTACGGCGACGGCGGATCCGGTTTCTATGAATCGGCTTATGACCCCGATAAATATATGCAAATGGTCGGGGTGAATTTCGGATTTGGAAAGCGCCTGAACTGGCCGGACGATTATTTCTACGCGATGCTGACATTGAATTATCAGTTGTACAGCCTGAAAAACTGGGATCGTTCCTTTCTTATCACAAACGGCGTTTCCCACAAAGTCAGTGTGGATCTGAGCCTGCAACGCAGCTCTATCGACAATCCACTCTATACGCGTCATGGTTCGCAGTTCGTGGCTTCCGTATCGCTGACTCCGCCTTATTCGCTTCTCGACGGTAAGGATTATGCGAAGATCGCCGATCCTGCCGAAAAGCATAAACTCATCGAATATCACAAATGGAAATTTCAAGGCAAGGTCTTCTTCCCGCTCACTCCGCTGCCGCATAACAACGGCCCGAAACGTACGCCCGTTTTGATGTCGCGCGTAGAATACGGCTTTCTGGGTTATTATAACAAGAACAAGATTTCGCCGTTCGAAACATTTCAGGTTGGTGGCGACGGGATGACCGGTTATTCGAACTATTATGCGACAGAAATGATCGGCTTGCGCGGATACGACAACATGTCGTTGGCCGGGCAAAACGAACACGTTCTTCATGGCTATGCTTATTCACGCCTGTCGATGGAGTTGCGTTATCCGTTTATTCTGGAACCGTCGTCGACGATTTACGGACTGGCTTTTGTGGAGGCCGGAAACGCATGGGGCACGGTGAAAGACTTCCATCCGTTCGATCTGAAACGCTCGGCCGGTGTCGGTGTACGTATCTTCCTCCCGATGATCGGGATGATGGGAATCGACTGGGCTTACGGATTCGACAAGCCTTACGGGTATCCTAAAACCGGCGGAAGTCATTTCCACTTTGTCTTAGGGCAGGAATTTTAACGTAATTTAGAACGTACGAATCAAACCATCCACAAGTTTTAGAGTCAATAGGAACAGATCATTTTTAAGGATAAGGATTATGAAAAGAAAAAGTATTTTGCTCATAAGCATGGCGCTGTTATGCTCGGTAGCATCGATGGCGCAAAAGTTCGCACTCGTCGATATGGAATATATCCTGAAAAATATTCCGGCGTATGAAATGACGAACGAACAGTTATCGCAGCTTTCGAAGAAGTGGCAGAACGAAATCGAGACCATTCAGCAAGAGGCTCAGAACATGTACAAGACGTATCAGAGCGATCTGGTTTTCCTCTCGGCCGAGATGAAGACGAAGCGCGAAGAAGAGATCGTAAAAAAAGAGCAGCAGGCGCAAGAGCTGAAGCGGAAATATTTCGGTGCCGACGGCGAGTTGTATAAAAAACGCGAGAGCCTGATGAAACCGATTCAGGACGAGATTTACAATGCGGTCAAAGAGATCGCTTCGGACAAAGGCTACCAGATGGTCGTTGACCGTGCTTCGGCCGGCAGTGTGATCTTCGCTTCGCCCAAAATCGACATCAGTAACGAGGTGTTGATGAAATTGGGTTATTCGAAATAAATCCGTACCTTTGGACGCTTGTTAGAGAAAAACGAAATATTTAATTTTATAAAGATCATAGAGAAATGAAGAAGTTAGTAGTGCTGATTTTTATGCTCCTTCCGTTAGGAGTATTCGCACAGGACAAAATCGCGATTGTGAACACGGCCGACATTTTCAATGTCATGCCGGAAGTTTCTGCAGTCGAAAAACAACTGGCAACACTCAACGAACAGTATGAAAAGGAATTTGCGACGATGAAGGATGAATACACGAAGAAGTATTCGGAATATATGTCGCAGCAGGATTCGTTGACGGAAAACATCAAGCTGCGTCGTCAGCAGGAAATTCAGGATTTGGAAACACGTATTCAGAACTTTGTTCCGGTAGCTCAGCAGGAAATGCAGAAGAAACAACAGGAACTGTACGCTCCGATCCAGCAGAAGATGCAGGACGCCATCAAGGCCGTGGGCGACGAAAAAGGATACACCTACATCCTGAACCCGCAAGTATTACTTTACAAGGGTAGTAACGCGATTGACGCGACCGATTTTGTGAAAGCAAAACTCGGAATTAAATAAGGTTTTAAGGTTAGCATATCATAAGATTGGAAAGGATGCCTTCGCCCGTAGCGCGGACGGCATCCTTTTTCATAAGAAGAATGAAAGCAATCGGTATTTTTGATTCGGGTTACGGCGGCCTGACCATCTTCGAGAAAATCCGGAAAGAGCTTCCCGAATACGATTACATTTATTTGGGCGATAACGCGCGGGCGCCATACGGTCCTCGCTCGTTCGAAGTCGTTTATCAGTTCACGCGCGAAGCGGTGAAACATCTGTTTGATGAAGGCTGTCCGCTCGTTATTTTGGCATGCAACACGGCATCGGCCAAGGCCCTGCGAACGATTCAACAGCGCGACCTGCCCCAGTGGGAGGAACCGACACGGCGTGTACTCGGCGTCATCCGGCCGACGGTGGAAGTGGTAGAAAGCCTCAGCCGGACGAAACATATCGGGGTGTTGGGAACGTCCGGCACGATTGCTTCGCGATCGTATGCGTTAGAACTGGCCAAGCTGTTTCCGTCCGTCACAGTCGTCGGCGAAGCGTGCCCCATGTGGGTGCCGTTAGTCGAGAATAACGAGTTCGATTCGCCCGGAGCGGATTACTTTGTCAAGCAGCATATCGACCGTCTGCTGGCAAAAGACGAACAGATCGATACGATCATTCTTGGTTGCACGCACTACCCGTTGCTGCTCGATAAGATACGCCATTATCTGCCGGCCGGCATCACGCTTCTTCCGCAAGGAGAGTATGTAGCCGCGAGTCTGAAAGATTACCTGACACGTCATCCCGAAATGGATGCGCGACTGAGTAGGGGAGCACACTGCCGATTTCAGACTACCGAATCGGCCGAACGATTTTTGAGTATGGCCTCCTTCTTCCTAAAACAAACCATCGATGCGGTAGAGCAAGTCGCTCTGCCGGGATAAACCGATCCGATCATCATGATGTATAGACGTTCTCTCCTTCTACGCATTATATGGGTAATATCCGCCCTGCTTCCGGCAAGCCTGCATGCCCAATCGTTGGATGCTCGACTAAAAGCGGCGGGATACATCGATGTACGCGAAAGTGTTCCGGCTATCCGTGTACAACTCAAATATGCAACATCCGATAATTTCATGGGTCGCAGCGTCTATCAAGGAATGACCAAAGCATGGCTGCACTCCGACGCGGCACAGAAGCTACACCGCGCGCACCAGATCCTGCAACGCGAAAAACCGGGCTATGCGTTACTCGTATACGATGCCGCGCGCCCGATGTCGGTACAACGCATCATGTGGAACCTCGTGCGCGGCACAAACAAGACCTATTACGTGTCTAATCCGGCCAAGGGAGGCGGCTTGCACAACTACGGCATGGCCGTCGACCTGACCATTGTCGATGCTTCGGGGAAGCCGCTGCCCATGGGTACACCTTACGATTTCTTCGGATCGGAAGCTCATACCGACAACGAAGAAGCGCTTGTGCAGACGGGTAAAATCACCCGAAGCGAGCTGGAAAATCGTCGGTTACTGCGACGAGTCATGAAAGAGGCCGGCTTTCGTACCATTAAAAGCGAATGGTGGCATTTCAACGCGTGCTCGCGTGAGACGGCACGCGGCCGCTACCGGCTGATCGAATAAAAACGGAAATCATACCACGTGCTTGCCGAACGGGGTCAATGCCAATCCGGCCAGCTTAAAATGCTGCTTCCCGAAAGGAATGCCGATCAGGGTAAGGCAAAGCAGAATCCCAAAGAACAGATGGGTCAAGCAAATACTTAACCCGCCGAAAAAAAGCCAGAGGATATTCATGATGACCGACAGACAACCGCTCGAACCGCCGTGATCGACCACCCGTCGCCCGAACGGCCACAACATGAGTCCGGCCAGTTTAAGTGTTTGCAATCCAAATGGAATGCCGATAATCGTGATCATCATCAGGAGGCTCGCAAGCAGGTATTCGATGGCTGCGAGAAGGCCTCCGCAAATCAGCCAGATCAGATTGCCCAATGTTTTCATTTTATTCTATCCGTTTATGTCAATGACAGACAAAGATAATAAAAAACAGATAATCCGTATGCACCCTCCATCGGCTGCGGCACGTCCGACGGCGATCAAACATCCTCACGAAGTTTGCAGGGGCTTTCGACGACGATCAAACATCTTCGCGAAGTATGTGGGAACTTTCGACGACGATCAAACATCCTCACGAAGTTCACGGAGACTTTCGACGGCGATCAAACATCCTCACGAAGTTCGCGGGAACTTTCGACGGCGATCAAATATCCTCACGAAGTACGTGGGAACTTTTGATGGCGATCAAACATCCTCACGAAGTTTGCAGAAGCTTTCGACAGTGATCAAACATCTTCACGAAGTTCACGGAGACATCCGACCGTTATCATTGCTTCAAAAAGATTCAGTCGTGCCTCTTCAGAATACGGTGCGGCAATTCGCCATGCCCCACCAGCTCGATCGGACAACGGTACACTTCATCCATCCATTCTTCCGAGACATCGGCACCGGAATGATAATGCAGCGATTCGTTCACGCAAGCCACGTTCTTTACCAGCGAGAGCACCGTGCCTACATCGTGCGAGACGAGAACGACAGCCGTATCTTGATTGATCTCGCGCAACAAGTCATACAACTTAGACTCGAATTGCTGATCAACGTACGTATTCGGTTCGTCGAGGATTAGCATCTGAGGCCGCGAAACGATGGCACGTCCCAACATCACCCGCTGCAATTCGCCACCGGACAGTTCACCGATCGCTCGTTTGCTCAAAGCCTCTAATCCCATCTGTGCAGTCACTTCAGCTATGCGTTGTCGCTGCGATGTCGAAAGACGACGCACACCTCTCGTCCGTGCCATCAGCCCCGAAGCGATCACTTCACGTACTGAAATCGGAAAACGCTTGTCGATTTTGTTGATCTGCGGAAGATAGCCGATGTTCAACGACGCTACGGGCTGGCCGTCGCGATAAAAAGCAACGGTTCCCGTTACCGGCTTCAGCAGTCGCAAGATGACTTTGAGCAGGGTTGTTTTCCCGCCTCCGTTCGGGCCGATGATGCCTAAGAAATCGTTTTCCCATACCGTCAGCCCCACATCGCGCAAGACGACTTTCGTATCGTAAGCAGCCGTAATATGTTCGAGGGTAAGTAACTTGTTCATACGTAGTATCCGTTAAGGGGTTGCGAGTGATTGCGCGATACGAAGCATCTCCGTCTTCCAATCGGCCGACAACGGATTGATGGTTACGATGCGTGCCCCGATTTCAGCAGCCAACGACTCGGCATGCTTGCGGTCGAACTCCTGCTGCACGAACACGACTCGCACACCGGCTTCACGTGCCTCGTCGACAAGTTCCTTCATCGAAGCGGCCGAGGGCTCTTTGCCGTCAGCCTCGATCGAGAGCTGCGTCAGCCCGTACTCATCGGCAAAATAAGTCAGCGCCGGATGATAGATCACGAATGCGCGATGCGACAACGTATCGAGCATAGCGTGCAAGATACGCCCGGTGGAATCGATTTCGGCCGATAACGCACGATAATTCGCTTCGTAGTCCGACACGTGTGCCGGATCCATCGCACACAAGGCTGCCAGCGTATTACGAGCAATGATCTGCGCCGTTCGTGTAGCATTCCAGATATGCGGGTCGATGCCACCATGATGATGGTGATCATGATCGTGATCATGTGTATGGTCATGGTGAGCACATTGACCTTCTATCCATGTAACGCCTTCGGACAAATCGAAAACGCGCAAGTGCGGATTATTCTCCTGAATCGTCGGCATCCATGCCATCTCGAAACCGATACGTCCGATACGCAGATACGCCTTGCTCTCGGCTACGGCGATCATCTCGCGCGGCGTCGGTTCGTACGTTTCCGGACTTTGACCGGGCGGCACGACCGTATGTACCTCCCAGTGATCACCGGCAATGCGTTCGACGAAATAGCGCTGCGGCTCCATCGTCACCGTCAGGCGCTGTTCGTGCGATGTACCTTGTCCTCCGCAGGCCGTCAACAGCAACAGCGGCGCAATGAATGAGGCCAAAGTGCCTTTTTTCAACCATTTGCCACCAAGGTAACGCACCGGATACCACGACGACAAGCCGCCTATCACAAACACCGTAACGAAGATGGCCAAAATATCCCACGGCGCAATCCGTACCGGGTAATTGTCGCTGACAAAAGCCCCCGCAGTACCTAACTTGATGACGCCGTAATGTTGCTGAATCAGGCAAAGCAACACCCCGATCACGATACCCGCCAACGCGCCCAGTACAGGGATCATGCAGCCTTCGGTCAAGAAAATACGACGTATCAGACCGTCGTTCGCGCCCATACTGCGCAGCATCCGCACATCATCTTCTTTCTCGATCATCAGCATCGATAACGAGCTGACGACGTTAAACAAAGCAATCGTCAAGATAAACGCCAGAATCAGGAACGTCATCCATTTCTCCACCTGCATCATCTTAAACGATGCTTCCTGTTGTTCATAGCGGTTCTGCACCCGGAACCCGTCGCCGAGTATCGTGCGAATCTCCTGCTGCACGGCTTTCGTGTCGGCCTGTGAGGCAAGTTTTAACTCTAACGCCGACACCTCCTTCTCATAGCGAAGCATCGAACGCATCAGTCCGATGGGGAGAATCAGGTAATTTTCGTCGTACGAAGGCTGATTGAGGCAGAAGACACCACCGATGAACGCATATTCGATCTGAAACGAGGTGGCCGGATTAGCCATGTTCACCCGTTCATCACGCTTGGGAGCGTAGATTTCCATCGGCGACGTAAACGCGGCATTGACTCCTAACGAAGAAGCCAAACCAATCCCCATCACCCCGTACGATGTCTCGCCTTCCTGCAAGACGAAACGTCCGTCGACTAACACCGTATCGATCGAGACCATGCGGTGAAACACTTCCTCTACTCCTTTCGCCACGGCAACCTGTTGACGGTCTTGATAGCGTACCAGCACATGGTCCTGCAACACCCCGGTACACATCGCCACCTCTTTCAACTCCCTGACTTGACGTACCGCCGGCGTGTCGGGATCGAACACTTTTCCCTCTGTCGGTGTAATTTTCAGCTCCGGATCAAAGTTGCCGAACATCGACGCAACCAAATCGTTAAATCCGTTATAGACCGACAGCACACAGACAAGCGCAACGGTAGCGACCGCCACACTGCACACCGAAATCATCGAGATGATGTTGATGGCATTGTGCGACTTCTTCGCAAATAAATAACGGCGAGCGATAAAAAACGGAAGATTCAACGGATAACTATTTTTTTAAAAGATGGTCGATGTTATCCACATAATCGAGCGAATCATCGAGGAAGAAAATGAGCTCCGGAATCCTCCGCAGTTGGAGACGCACCCGCTGCCCGAGGTCGTAACGGATCGTCTTCTTATTTGCCTCGATGGCTTCCATCAGCGCCTGGCTCTTCTCCGAAGGGAAAATGCTCAGGAACACCTTAGCTACGCTCAAATCCGCGCTTACCCGCACGGCACTCACCGAAACGAGGGCGCCCGGCATCCCTTTCGTCTGTTTCTGAAACAGGTCGCCCAGTTCTTTCTGCAGCAACCTCCCGATTTTATTTAACCTTGTTCCTTCCATGTCTTGTCTTTTTAAATGAAATATATCACGACTTGTTTGTTCCTAAAAGAGAGCACTCATCGCCCCTGTAATCACAAAAACCAAGTTCAGATCCCCCTCTTACTTATGAAGTACCTGACAAAGGTACGATAAAAAAAGAAATTTCAACTCATCCGGCAAGAACGGATATTCTCGTCTCAGATATTGCTTCCCGAAAGCCATGCCACACCGCAAGACCGCGAAGCCCTATTCCTTCTCAATCACCTCAATCGCTTTTTCGAGCAGTTCGTCACGTCCTTCGGCAAGTCCTTTTACAGTGGGCTTGACTTCAATGTCCGGAACAATACCGATACGCTGGGTCTGACTTCCGTCAGGATAATAAACGCCATAGCCTGAAATCCATGTTTTTATTCCACCGGGAAGAAAAATATCCGATACTCTACCATCTGCTCCGGACGTTTGGCAACCGAGGATCACCGTGTTTTGCCCGGCTCGAAACATCATAGCCTGACCTTCTCCTTCACTTAATGTATTTTCATCGATAAGAACAACGACTTTTCCTTTATAAGAAGGCCCTTTGAACGGATAGACCGTATCGCACGGCGTGAAATAGAACTCTCCGGGATGATTCGGATTTCCTCGCGTGCATTTTCTGAAAGGTGTTTCAGACGAGACAAACCATGAACTTAACGTTCGACCAGCAAGAGTAGCCGGGCGACACCGAAGATCGATTACAATCCCTTTCGTATGTGCAAACACCTTCCGGATGACGGGAACATCCTCCTCTCTTAAAATCTCATCCCGAATAAATCCGATGTCTTTTCTTTTGCCTATCAATCCATGACGAATCGTATCGCTGGGATAAAATTCGATATAGTAAGGATGCAGCAAACGAATGCCTTTTTTCCGGCTTTCTCCCGATGAGAGATAGTTTAATCGAATAACAGACCGATTGGATCGAAGCATCTCAAACTCCATATTTTTCAATCGGGTCGGCTCGTTCGATGCCGGAAAATACATGCGTAAACTGTCGACGATGGCCTGAACCGGCTTTCCGTCAATATGAGTAATGATATCTCCCTTTTTCAGCCCCATCACGCTATCCGCCGCTTCGGTAGTCAGTACCGTGTCTCTCAACGCCCGATATCCCGAAGCGACTAATTTGTCTTCCGCAAAACGGACTTTTATCGGAGAATACCACCGGCCCCTTGAGCGCCATATTTCATCGCCTCCTTCGAGCAAGTTAGCCGCATGCGAATCGCGTATCTCCGCAATCATCCGCAAAACAGTCCGTTCGTATCCTAATCGATCGTTTATATCCATAAAGTATAGGATGTACTCAGCAAGTACTTCATCCCAATTTTTATCCGTCAGATATTTGGAAGGATAAAAATAATGCACCATATTCCAATAGCGATACAAAGCCAAGAGTCGGAATCCGGCATCGGGAACGGACATTTGCTCATACTTGTTTTCGTGCAAAAACAGCGGACTTCCGAAATGTTCGATCAGCACGTAATAATGATGTCCGTAATGCCTGTTTTGATAGATATACCGAAGTTTCTCTTTCAAGCCGTTGTCCATATCGCTGTTTTCGACCCATGTTAAATCGGGCTTTATAAATACCTCCCCTAAAACCGGGCGGTCGATTGTATTTAACGGGACAAAACCGAGTTTATCAATCCACTCGGATATCAAACGGTCTCGTTGTTTGTTATCAGCCGCTTGTAAATAATCGGGGAGAAAACGAAAGAGCTCGTAGTCCCAATTATATTCGCCTTTTGCGATGGCGGGATGATGATATTTCAGAAATCCCCATATTTTCCCCAAGAGAACCAAGTCGTCTGTCTTCTGTTGATTGAGATCGGAAAAGTCGATCATGGAGCCTTTGTCGAACTCCTCATCGCTTTCGGCGGCAAAAGGAGGTATTTCGTAAGGGGTAAGCTCCTCTATGTCCTTCCCGTCTACAGTCAACTTCAAATCATCGAACCATACCTTTCCGGTACCCGATAAAGAGACGCTTAGTATAAACTGTCGGGTGTTGGCCGGATTCATGTCCAACGTGAGTTCATATTTTTGCCAGTCGGATGTTTCGCTTACATTTTTTACAGTGCCGGACGCAACAAAGTTTTTCCCATCCGGATGATCAATGCCCATCCATAAAGAAGAAAATCCATCTGTTACCTCTTTGTTTTTGATATATCCCGACAATGTGATCTTTTTTCCCTGATAAGTATTCGGTACAAAAAACAGGATTCCTACTTCTGAATCCGGGTTATCTCCAGCATATTCGATGGAAACGGCATACTTCCCCGATCTCGTATGGAGGGAATCCAAGGAAATTTTGTAGTTGGAAGGTTTGCCTCTGCCATAGCCGGACCAACCTTGAGGAAATCCGGCTTCGACTTTTTCAAAATCCAGATTGTATGAATTCGTCTGCTGAGCTTGGCCGTAAACGCATGTTAGGAGCAATAACAAAAATGTAAAGTGTATGAATCTCATAATTTTCGATTTTTATCTTGCAAAGATGAGCATTTGAAATTCAATTAACAAATTACCCACCCTACAAAAAAACAACTGTATTTGCGCAACTCCAAGACCAACCGATACCTCTGTTATCCAACATGATTGAGGAATAACACTCGTAAGCATCCAGCCATTATTTTTTCCAGATCAGTGTCAAGCCGTCGCGCAGGGGGAGGATTACTTTTTCAACTCGCTCGTCGGCCTTTATTTTTTCGTTAAAGGCTAAAATCCCCTGAGTCTGGGTATCGGACGAAGTTGCCCTCTCCTCCACGACCTTACCCGACCAGAGCGTATTATCGGCAAGAATCAGTCCGCCCGAACGCACCAGAGGAAAAACCATATCGTAATACATGCAATAGTCGCGCTTATCGGCATCGATATACACCATGTCGAAAGTATCGTCGAGTATCGGAAGCACTTCGCGTATATCGCCCCAATGAGGACGTATCTTTTCTTTATCAGGCGACTGCTCGAAATAGGGCCGGAAGAACGGTTCCATCTCATCGTTGATCTCGACCGTATGAATGACCGCATCCTCGTCTATCCCTTCGGCCATACAAAATGTGGCATATCCCGTGTATGTTCCGATCTCCAAGATTCGTTTGGGACGGAGCATGCGGCAAAACATTTTCAATACGCGGCCCTGCAACGGCCCCGCGATCATCCGCGGACGAAGCAGTTTGACATGAGCGTCGCGGTTGAGCCTCGCCAACATGGGAGGCTCGGCGTCGCTATGTTCAAGAATATAATCTTCAATGCTCACGTCCGTAGTATCGGATATTAAAACGTCGGTAGCTGGTATTCCTCTCCTCCCTGAAGTACCTTGTGCACGTCGTTAATCTCGAGAAAGGTCGTACCGCCACCTTCTCCGAAGCTGCCACTCAGGTAAGCCACCTTATCCTGTTCAGTAAGCATGCTGCTCGTAATCAACTGGTTCAAGGCATCGTAATAATACTGGCGCCGGCTCGGTTGCCACGGTTGGAATACAGCCCAAACACCATACGAGAGCGAAAGCATCCGCATCACCTCCTGCCGGTAACAGATGGCAAAAACGGCCGCACGTCCGCGAAAAGCAGCCAGATAACGTGCCGTACGACCCGTATAACTGTCTGAAATAATCGCACGCACTCCCAGTTTGGCCGACGATTTCACTGCCTGCTCGGCAAGGAATGACGTCACATCCATCTCGGTTCCTTCGATCGGGATGCGGATATCGTTTTCCGCAAGTTTCGTTTTTTCCGCTTCACGCGCTACTTTGGCCATCATCCGCACCGCTTCGACAGGATACTTGCCATAGGCTGTTTCTCCGCTGAGCATTAACGCATCCGTACGGTAATAAATCGCATTGGCGATGTCGGTCACTTCGGCACGCGTCGGCCTCGGATTGTTAATCATCGAGTGTAACATCTGCGTAGCCACGATCACCGGCCGTCTCGCCTCCACACATTTACGGATCAGCATCCGCTGGATGCCCGGTATCCGTTCGGCCGGCACTTCGATACCCAGATCGCCTCGCGCAATCATCACGCCATAGGCTACCTGAAGGATCTCGCCGATATTGTCGACGCCTTCCTGGTTCTCGATCTTGGCAATAATCTTGATTCCACTTTTGTGGGCGTCCAGAATACGCTGCACAGCCAACACGTCTTTCTTATTCCGAACAAACGAATGGGCAATAAAATCAAGCTTATTGGCAATCGCCCATTCGATATTCTTTTTGTCTCTTTCCGTGAGCGAGGGAAGATTGATCCGTACCCCCGGCACGTTAATGCTCTTGCGGCTACCCAATATCGCATTGTTCTGCACTTCACAGACAAGCCGGTCGGCCTCTTTCTTAATCACCTTTAACTCCAAGTCGCCATCGTCGATCAGGATGCCGCTGCCGATCAACAAGTCTTTGACGAAATCGGGATACGAAACGCAAATGCAATCGTGCGTTGTCTCCGTATCGGGACATCCCTTCATCATCACTTGTTCGCCCGCTTTGAACTCGATCGGAGCAAACGTTTTTGTGGTACGTATCTCCGGCCCTTTCGTGTCGATCAGAATCCCGATCCGCCCGGAGACCATGCGTGTGTTCATCACCACGCGATTCAACCCTTCTTCATCCATGTGCGCCGTATTCAGCCGCACCACATTCATCCCCGCCTTGTAGAGCGAACGGATAAACTCGACGTCACAGCGCTGGTCTGAGATCGTCGCTACTATTTTCGTATGTTTAATCATTTGTTAAGCGCCTCCACCGCTAATCGGTACGAATCCATTCCAAATCCGAGAATAACCCCTTTGCATACGGACGAGAGGAACGAGCGATGCCTAAACTCCTCACGCGCGTAAACATTCGAGATATGCACCTCAACAACCGGAGCCGTTATGGCCTTCACCGCGTCGTGCAACGCGATCGACGTGTGCGTATATGCGCCCGCATTAAGGACAATACCGTCACACACAAAGCCCGTTTCATGAATCTTATCAAGCAGTTCGCCTTCGCTATTACTCTGGAAATAGGCAATCTCACATTGCGGATAAGCAGCCCTCAATTCTTCCAGATAATCTTCGAACGAGACGTCGCCGTAGATTCCCGGCTCCCGTTTGCCCAGTAGATTCAGATTAGGCCCGTTGATGATTTGAATCTTTTTCACACCTCGTTTTTTATTAAAATATGCTATCTTTGTCGTTCTTCAACGCACAAAAGTAGTGCTTTTTTTTGAGATTCTCAATATGAACCATCATCGGAAAAACGACCCGGTTGAGAAATACAAGACTTATTTGCGTCTTGAAAGAGGGCTGTCGGAGAACACGGTAGAAGCGTATCTGGACGACCTGAAGAAACTGTTTCGGTTCGCGGACGAAGAGCAGCGGCCGATTCTACAGATCGGGTATGCCGATTTACAGCAGTTCGTAGCGCAACTTTACGACCTCGGTATCTCGGCACGCTCACAGGCACGCATCATTTCCGGCATCAAATCGTTCTACCGCTTTCTCGTGCTCGAAGACTACTTGCGCAGTGACCCGACCGAGTTGCTCGAAGCACCCAAAATCGGGATGAAGCTCCCGGAGACCCTCACGCTCGGCGAAATCAACCGGCTGCTCGATTCCATCGACCTGTCCACTCCTACCGGACAACGCAACCGTGCCATGCTCGAAGTGCTCTACAGTTGCGGGCTGCGTGTCTCGGAGCTGATCGGACTGAATTATTCGGATGTTTATTTCGACGAACAATTTATCCGGGTAGAAGGAAAAGGCAGCAAGCAACGCCTCGTACCCATCTCGGAGACAGCTTTGAACGAAATCCGGAAATACCTCTACGACCGCAACGAGATGACCGTCAAGAAAGGATACGAAGATACCTTGTTTCTGAATCGGCGCGGTGCCCGACTGACCCGCATGATGGTTTTCCATATCATCCGGACGCAGGCCGAAGCGGCCGGCATTCATAAAACGATCAGTCCTCATACGTTCCGCCATTCGTTCGCTACCCACCTGCTCGAAGGAGGAGCCAATCTACGTGCGATTCAATTGATGCTGGGGCACGAAAAAATCACGACGACCGAACTATATACGCACATCGACCGTGAAGCGCTGCGCCGTGAGATCATCAACCATCACCCCCGAAATAGAAAGTAAGAAAAGGAGTCGTGCCGTTATTCGGGAAACGTCTCCGGCGATTTATCCTCATGATTCGCAAGGGGCAAGGCGAAGATTCCGAACAGCCCGGTAAGAACCACCCAAACCGACTGCACGGTAAAGACGACTAATGCGAATGCGGCGGCATCCGTCTCGCCTACTCCGAAGGCAACAAGCGTAGAGATCACCATGAAATGCCACACGCCGATTCCTCCCTGCACCGGCACAGCCACGCCGAGACTGCTCATGGCAAAAGCGATCAGACCGATGCGAACACCCAGATCACGCGTAAAGTCGAACGCAAAAAAAGTAATGTAGAAATACAGAAAGTAGCCTCCCCAGATGGCAAATGTCTGAATCATAAACCGAACCTTATGCTCCATTGTCCAAAGACTTCGGATGCCTTCCCAGACATTCCCGATCATCTCCCTCACTTTGCGCACAACGGTCAAGTGTTTCATCTTGACGAAAACAAACCAAAAGACAGCGATAAAGCCGATCAACCCGACATACGTCCAAGGTGAACGGATCAGCAGGTAGAGCGTGGCAATCATCGTCGGAGGATTCTCGGCAAAGAAATGACGGAAAAAGCCGATATTAAAGACACACAGGCAAAGTGTCAACAGCCCCACCATGAGCGTATCCATCACGCGATCGACCAGTAGAGTACCGAGCAGCTTTGTAAATTGAACTTTTTCGTATCTCGCCGTCACGCCGCAACGCCATATTTCACCGACACGCGGCAGCACCATATTGACGGCATAGTTTCCCAGCACGGCAAAGACCACATTGCGGCGTCGCACGCGTTTACCCAACGAATCGATAAGCATGCCCCATCGGAAACCGCGCACTACGTTAGCTCCCAAACCGAAGATTAATGAAAATAAAAGAATATCGTAACGCACGCCCTGCCTGATCACTTCCATCATCTCTCCGAAATCCTGTTCCCGATAGAGATACCAGAACAACAAGATCCCCAACGTAAGCGGCAATATGATTTTGACTGTTTTGTTGATGACTGCCCTGAAATCCATAAAAAATCTTTCTTTCAGAGGGCAAAGATAGTGCAATTCGGGGAGTTCGTCAAAACATATCTTCCGAAAAGGACGCGAGGCACAACCCTGTTTTTTTACCTTTGAAGAAAAAACGATCCGTTTTTTTTCGTATCTTTGCCGCGACTTCATAAAAAAACAAAACAAATTGGGAACAGATGACGATTATCCGGCCGAAAAAGTCTTTGGGGCAACATTTCCTCAAAGACCTTGGGATTGCGCAGCGTATCGCAGAGACGCTGGCAGCATATCGCGGCTTACCCGTTCTGGAGGTAGGGCCGGGGACGGGCGTGCTCACACAGTTCCTGCTGGGCGCGGGGCATGACCTGACAGTCGTTGAGATCGATCACGCCTCGATCGATTACCTACGCACGCATTTTCCGGCACTTAACGGACGCATTATCGACGAGGATTTCCTCACGATGCACCTCGAACGTCTTTACGATTCGTCCTTCTGCGTCATCGGCAACTATCCTTACTATATTTCGAGCCAGATCTTTTTCAAGGTCTTAGAGCATCGCGACCGTGTGGTATGCTGTTCGGGAATGATTCAGAAAGAGGTGGCCGAGAGGCTGGCGGCTTCGCCCGGACGTAAGACATACGGCATACTGAGCGCGCTGATTCAACCGTGGTACGATGTGGAATATCTCTTCACTGTGAGCGAGCAGGTCTTCGATCCCCCCCCCAAGGTCAAGAGCGCTGTCATACGAATGACGCGGAATAGCCGCACGGATTTAGGATGCGATGAAGCGCTATATAAAAAAGTCGTAAAAACGTCGTTCAATCAGCGGCGCAAAACGCTGCGCAACTCCATGAAGCCTTTGCTGGGCAAAGATTATCCGGGCTATGCCGATGTGATCTTCGACAAGCGGCCGGAGCAGCTTAGCATTGACGACTTCGTCCGGCTCACGAAGATGACGGATGCGTACCTGACAAGTAAGGAAGGCAATGTAGAACAAACTTTAAACCATTAGATCATGGCGGAAATTCGTATTTTTTATCGCGAGGAGAACCGACTGAAAATGTCGAAAGATATCGAAGTCCTGAAAGAGGTTTCAATGGACCATTTACTGTGGATCGACTTGAACGATATGCCTGAAGAGACGGAGAGTCGCCTTGAACAGTTCCTCAAAATCTACATTCAGGAAGAGGAAGAGATGGAAGAGATCGAGATCAGTTCCCGGTACATGGAGACGGAAAACTCGCTCGTGGCTAACTCGCGCTTTTTGTTGAAAGATTACGATGAAGAGATTGTCTCCTTCATTGTGAAGAATAACATCCTTGTCTCGGTTCGCAGTCAGGATTTGCCTTCGTTCAACGAAACGACGCGTAAGATTTTTGCTAACTCGCGTAATTACCCCACCGGTTATCACATCATGACGACGCTCCTCGAAACGCGTGTGGATTACGATGCCGACCTGATCGAGGAACTGACACGCGAGATTGCCGAGCTCAGCGGCCAGCTGAAATCGGAAGAGGATGTAGACAACGAAATCCTGATCTCCATCAAGAATTTGCAGGAAAGAACGATGATTATCCGCGAGAACATCGTGGACAAGCAGCGCGTTTGCTCGAATATGATCAAAAGTGTACTCTTCCCTCCCGATGCAAAAGCGAAAATGAGTATTCTGATCAAAGACATCAACTCCCTGTTCGAGCATATCCGGTTCAGCTTCGAGCGTCTGGAATATATGCAGGATACTTTCCTCGGTTTGGTTAACATTCAACAAAATAAGATTATCAAGATCTTTACGATCGTGTCCGTCATCTTTATGCCCCCCACGCTGATTGCAAGTATCTACGGGATGAACTTCAGGACGATGCCCGAACTCGACTGGCGCTACGGCTACGGTTTTTCGCTCAGCCTGATGGTGCTTTGCGTCGTGGGGATTCTCTGGTTCTTCAAACGAAAGAAGTGGCTGTAACGGACAACTGACGAACAACTCATGGAATATATTACATCGGACAATTTTCTTTTCATCGGTTCCATCCTGCTTTTCGTAAGCATTCTGATGGGCAAGACCGGTTATAAATTCGGTGTGCCTGCCTTGCTGCTGTTCCTGCTCGTAGGAATGCTTTTCGGCAGCGACGGGTTGGGCATTCAATTTAACAATATGCACGCAGCGCAGTTTATCGGGATGGTGGCGTTGAGCATCATTCTGTTTTCGGGCGGCATGGATACGCGATTTGCCGACATTCGGCCTGTGCTTGGTCCGGGTACGGTACTCTCTACGGCGGGGGTCCTGCTCACTGCCTTGCTTACCGGCACATTTGTCTGGTGGCTCTCGGGAATGAGTTGGACAAACATTCATTTCGCTTTCGTGCCGTCGTTGTTGCTGGCCGCCATGATGTCATCGACCGATTCGGCTTCGGTATTTGCCATTCTGCGGTCGCAGAAGATGCATCTCAAGAACAACCTGCGCCCCATGCTCGAACTGGAGAGCGGCAGCAACGATCCCATGGCTTATATGCTGACCATCGTATTGATACAACTGACTCAGGCAGGTTCCGGAGCAAGTTTCTCCGGTATCATACAAATGTTTGTCGTGCAGTTTCTGGTTGGTGGAGCCGTTGGGTATATGCTCGGATGGATCGCTGTGAAAATGTTAAACCGGCTGAACATCGACAACCAGTCGCTTTATCCGATTCTGCTCATCGCCGTGGCGTTTTTCACTCTTTCAGTCACTGATTTAATAGGAGGCAATGGCTATCTGGCCGTCTACATCACCGGAATCATCATCGGAAACAACCGTATCCCGCATCGCCGCGAGATCGCTACGTTTATGGACGGACTTACATGGCTTTTTCAGATCATCATGTTTATCATGCTTGGTCTGCTTGTCAATCCGCACGAGATGCTCGACGTGGCGCTCGTCGCACTGCTCATCGGGTTGTTTATGATCTTCGTCGGACGCCCGCTGAGCGTTATGTTTTGCCTTCTCCCTTTCCGCCACATCACCATGCGGTCGAGGCTGTTCATCTCGTGGGTAGGTTTGCGCGGCGCCGTACCGATTATCTTCGCTACTTATCCTGTTGTAGCGGGTATCGAAGGCTCCGATCTGATTTTCAATATCGTTTTCTTTATTACGATCATCTCGCTTGTTGTTCAGGGCACTACACTTTCGCAAGCGGCTCGTTTTCTGAAGCTCTCCGCTCCGCTCGAAAAGACGGGCAATGAGTTCGGAGTGGAGCTGCCCGAAGAGATTGGTTCCGACCTCTCGGAAGTAACTGTCACGAGCGAAATGCTTGAGGAGGCTGACACACTCCGCGATATGAATCTGCCGACCGGTACATTGGTAATGATCGTCAAACGCAACGACGAATTTCTGATTCCCAACGGCACGCTTCGCTTGCACGAGGGCGATAAGCTCTTACTGATTTCGGAAGGGAAAAAATAGAGGCTCCTTCTATGCCCCCCACGTCTCGCGGTCTAAGTTACGATATCCGATGGCTTCGGCAATATGGTGAGCCCCTATACGATCCGCTCCTTCGAGGTCGGCGATGGTACGCGACACTTTGAGGATACGGTCGTACGCCCGTGCCGAAAGGTTGAGCCGTTGCATCGCGTTTTTCAGAAGAGCAAGGCTTTCGGCGTCGGGCACAGCATACCGATGTAAATCTTTCGTACCCATCTGTGCATTGCAATAAATGCCCTGATGTCCGGCAAAGCGTTGTTTCTGTATTTCGCACGCTTTGATGACACGGCCGCGCACGGCCTCACTCGACTCCGACGGCCGCTGCTCCGATATTTTTTCGAACGGCACAGGCACGATCTCTACCTGTATATCGATGCGGTCGAGTAGCGGGCCGGAGATTCGGTTCATATATTTTTGTACAGCCCCCGGTGAGCAGACACACGGCCGCGACGGATGATTATAGTAGCCACATGGACAAGGGTTCATCGAGGCTACGAGCATAAAGCTGGCGGGATAATCGACGGCGAAACGTGCACGCGAAATACTGATATGCCGATCTTCGAGCGGCTGGCGAAGCACTTCGAGGACGCTACGGTTAAACTCGGGCAACTCGTCGAGAAAAAGCACGCCGTTGTGCGCCAGACTGATCTCACCGGGCTGCGGGAAAGTGCCGCCACCCACCATGGCGACGTCGGAGATGGTATGATGGGGTGCCCGAAACGGACGCCGTGCCAGCAGTCCCGTGTTCGTACCCATTTTTCCGGCCACGGAATGAATCTTCGTCGTCTCCAACGCTTCTTGCAATGTGAGAGGCGGAAGAATGGTAGGCAGCCGCTTGGCAAGCATTGACTTTCCGCTACCCGGCGGGCCGATCATCATCAGGTTATGTCCGCCTGCCGCGGCTACCTCAAGAGCACGCTTGACATTCTCCTGCCCGCGCACATCCGAAAAGTCCATTCCTTCATCTTGCTGCCGGCGAAAAAAGTCATCGTACAGATCGACCGTTGTTCGCTCCAGCTCACGCTGCCCGCTGAAGAATTCGATCACCTCGCGGATATTGCTTACGCCATAGACTTCCAGCCCGTCGGTCACAGCGGCCTCACACGCGTTTTGTTTGGGCAAGATCAACCCTTTGAAGCCTTCTTCAGAAGCTTTGAGCGCAATGGGCAGCGCCCCTTTGATGGGTTGCAGGCTACCGTCGAGCGAAAGCTCGCCCATCAGCATATACCGGCTCAGGCGCTCGTGGTTCAAGGTGCCTGCCGCGGCAAGAATCCCTACAGCCAGCGGAAGATCGTAGGCAGAGCCTTCCTTCCGGATGTCGGCCGGTGCCATGTTGATCACCACACGGCTGCGCGGAAAAGCATAACCGTTTACCTGTAAGGCCGAGACGATGCGTTCATGGCTCTCGCGCACGGCCACGTCGGGCAGACCGACCAGAAAGAACTGAATCCCTTTCGTACAATTGACCTCGATGGTGATCAGCGTGGCCGATATCCCATGTACGGCAGCGGCATACGTTTTGACTAACATAGGCGTATTTATTTCGTTAACTGCAATATACAAATCACATATGCAAAGCTATAAGAAAATAACCGCAAATGAACGCAAATTTAAAAAAGTAGCAAAGTAGTCAAAGGTAGTCAGCAAGTAGTCAGAGTAGTCTGGGGTAGTGAAGGTAGCAGAGTAGTAAAGAATAACCATTGACAATTATAATTCAGGCTTTCAGCCCTCCTAAACAAGGAATGGGTATAAATACCCCACCCTGACGGGATGGGGCTGAAATAAAACGGGCTTTCAGCCTTTGTATGCCCTGCGGGGGAGGGATTTGTTGAGTTGTTTGCCGATGAACATCCCCCCTCCCCCCCCTTCAAAGGGGGAATACCCGGTACCCGCCGAACCATATACCCGGAAAATAACCATAAACCATTGACAATTGAAAAACAGCCCTGAAAGGGCGGATAAATTCAGCCCAATGCGGAGCGAAGCGTTGGGGAAAAAGGCACCCTCTCGGCGGAGGGCTGAAAGCCTGACATAAATAGTAGTTAAAGTAGTCATGAAGTGTGTTCGAGTGTCCGTCGACGGTCAGATAACCGCTATTTGAGGAACCATGCTTTCCCAATACTGGGAACGATGCTTTCCCTGCACGGGGAAGGGTACTTTCCCAACGGCTCACCTCTGTCATTCCGAACGCGGGGAGGAATACCGCCTTAAAAAAGAAAGGAAAGATTCATCGCTCGACGCTCTGAATGACAAAAGAAGTAAGTGAAAAGTGAAAAATGGAGCAAAGTAGTCAAAGGTAGTCAGAGTAGTAAAGAATAACAATTAATATGTCATTCCGAACATAGTGAGGAATCTCACCCCGAAAAAGAACGAGATTCATCGCTGGCGCTCTGAATGACAAATGTCCGAACGCAAATTTAATAGTCAATTGTCAGTTGTTATTCAGCATTCAGTCATCAGCATTCAGCGTAACTCTGACTACTTGCTGACTACCTTTGACTACTTTGCTACTTTTTTAAATTTGCGTTCATTTGCGGTTATTCGCGTCATTTGCGTTCGGACATCGTAATTCGTAATGAATTAAATGATCCGTTCGAGGTCTTGGGTCGATTTCTTCAGTTCCTCGTCGGGCAGTTCGTAGTTGGTCAGGTCGCCGGCCAGATAGAGATCATAGGCGGCCATATCGATCAGTCCGTGTCCGGAGAGGTTAAAGAGGATAGTCCTCGGCTTGCCTTCTACTTTGGCTTGTTCGGCCTCGCGAATCGCGGCAGCGATGGCATGCGACGACTCCGGTGCGGGAATAATCCCTTCGGCCTTGGCAAACAACGTGGCGGCACGGAACGTCTCTAACTGAGGGATCGCGACGGAATCGATCCATTCGTCTTTCTTCAGTTGACTGACAATCGCTCCGGCGCCGTGGTAACGCAGCCCTCCCGCGTGAATATTCGCCGGTGTGAACGTATGTCCGAGCGTGTACATGGGGATCAGGGGCGTATGTCCGGCCTCGTCGCCAAAATCGTACTGGAAAGTGCCGCGTGTAAGTCGCGGGCATGATGCCGGTTCGGCGGCCAGCACGCGTACGTCCTTGCCTTCTGTCAGCTTATGCCGCAGGAAGGGGAACGAAAGACCCGCGAAATTCGATCCTCCGCCGAAGCAGGCAATGACCACATCGGGGTATTCGCCCGTCATCTCCATCTGTTTCTCGGCTTCGAGCCCGATCACCGTCTGATGCAGGAGCACATGATTCATCACGCTGCCCAGCACATACTTGCAGTTCGGTGTCTGCATGGCCAGCTCTACGGCTTCGGAGATCGCCGTACCAAGACTCCCCTGATATTGGGGGCGCTCGGTGATGATGGTACGTCCCACCTTCGTGCTCATACTCGGCGAAGCGATGACCTGTGCCCCAAATGTCTGCATCACCGAACGACGATAAGGCTTCTGATTATAACTGACCTTGACCATATACACGGCCAGCTCCAGCCCGAAGGCCTTGGCCGCGTACGACATGGCCGCGCCCCATTGCCCGGCGCCCGTCTCGGTCGTGACGTTCGTAACGCCGTCTTTCCGGCAGAAGTAAGCCTGCGCAAGGGCGGAGTTGAGCTTGTGCGAACCGATGGGACTCACACTCTCATTCTTGAAATAGATATGTGCCGGAGTATCCAGCGCCCGCTCCAGCGCGTAGGCTCGTACCAGCGGCGTGGGACGCCAGTGTTGATACAGGCTGCGGACTTCGTCGGGGATTTCGATCCACGCATCTGTCCGGTTCATCTCCTGTTGCGCCAGTCCGGTGGCGAAGAGCGGATAGAGATCCTCGGCCGTCATCGGTTCCCGGGTGACCGGGTTGAGGATCGGCATCGGCTTCGTCTTCATATCGGCTACGATATTGTACCACGCGGTGGGAATGTCTTTCTCCTGCAATAAAAATTTCTTCGGATTCATGAGCTTCTGTTTCTGATTTGTTCTGAGATGACAAAGGAACAAAAAAAGGTTGATATGTTCAAATTTCGTCGGTATCCCGTCGGTATTCGTCGATTGGGGAGCGTAATCCGTCGGGAAAGACTTGCCGATAAACGCCTCTTATCCGTATCTTTGTCATCGTTTATCAATCGTTTGAAATAATGAAAAGAAAAAATTGGGGAGTACCGGTGTTATTGATCCTGGCCGGTCTCGTTTTTTTAGGAAAGAACACAGGAGTGATCAATCACGGCATTTTTCAATTCATTGCCTCCTGGCAAATGATCCTCATCGCGCTGGGAATGATCCAGCTCTTTCACCGTGAATATGTGCGGGGAGTCATCCTGATGCTGATCGGAGGCGTGCTGCTGTTGCCTCGCCTCGGAGTAATCGGCTTCTCGCAACTGCACATGTTCTGGCCTGTGATTTTGATTGTGATCGGCATAAGCCTGCTGCTCCGGCAACGCAGAAAAGACGAGCCGTACCGAAGAGACCGCGTGAAAGATGCGAGCATCTCCGACGGTTTCGTGCGTTCGAACATTCTTTTTAGCGGAGCGAAGACCGTGATGCTCGATCCCGTATTCCGCGGAGGCGACTTGCGCAACGTGTTCGGCGGGATAGAAATCGATCTGCGCCGTACGCGCCTCGAAGCGCGGGAGACGTTCATCGATATCGATTGTTCTTTCGGCGGGATCACCTTATATGTACCCGACTCGTGGAACGTTCAGTTGCAAGTGAGTACCATGTTCGGTTCGTGCGAAGACGAACGGCCGCATTTCAGTCCGGACACAGATCGCGAACATACTGTCGTATTACGGGGCTCGGTGCTGTTTGGCGGAGTTGAGATCAAAAGCTAACCGATGGATACGGGACATCCGATCTTCACATCCGTCACGAATAAGGTCGCAGCACTGACGTTATGCCTGCTCCACATCGTCCTGCAAGCTTCGCTGCTCGTTTGGACAGTGGGATATAGCTCCGCCGAAGCCGTCGCGGACGCGTTGTTATCCGTATCGATCGGGGTGGCTGCGGGATTTGCCACATGGTATATGACCGGTTGCAGGCAGCTTGTTCCGGCACTGCTCTGGGTGACTTGCGTACAGGTAGTTACCGTTGGAGTCGTGTCGGTTCTCAGCGCTCTGTGGCGAAACGAATGGTTTGTTCCCGCTTTTCAGGCAACGATTCCGTTTCGCGTTCTGTTCGGTACCCTCTGCTGGGTAATCCTGTTGATGTGGTATGACAAACTGCGCTTTGTGCGCCTTGCGACCGAAGCCGAAGAAGAAAAAGCCCAAGAAACCGTCGAAACTGCAGCCCCTTCTCCTCCTGCCAAAGATGGGCTGGAACGTATCTCCGTGAAAAACGGCACACGCATTCACCTGATCCCGGTCGACGAAATCTCACATATTCAGGCCTGTGGTGACTATGTTTCGATTTTTACCGCTTCGGGGGAGTATCTGAAAGAGCAAACTATGAAATATTTCGACGAACATTTACCCGCCAGCCGGTTCGTACGGATTCATCGCTCCTGTATCGTGAATACGGAATACATCACGCGGATCGATTTTTTCGGCAAAGAGCATTATCAGGTCAAACTGAAAAACGGAACGCCATTAAAAGTAAGTTTAAGCGGTTATAAAGTATTAAAGAAACAGTTACAGTTATGATAGATGGGCGAGGCGATTATCTCTCATATAAGCATAAACATTTTTTATGCTTTGTCTTCGCTTGTATTATGATTATTTAACTTGCTCGCTCTTGACAAATGAGAGGTATGACTGTATCTTTGCATCGTGGTTTTTTCATAATAGTATTAGATTTAAGGTTAACAAAGTGGGTTAGAGGCTGTCGTGAGATAGCCTTTAATTTTTTATATCCGCTTCATTTTTCTGCCCGAGGAGAAGAGAGCACCTTATCGGATAAGTTCTTAATCTGTTTCCATTCTTTATTCAGACTGTCGAAGAACGTATTCGAAGCGCTGGTCCGGCTATGTTTTTCCCGAATCTCACGGGTCATATCGACCACCGATTCGTACGGTATCTGACCGACTATGCGCGGACGGGACGCGAATTGCGTGGAAAAAATACTCCGGCTTGTGTCGTATCCCTGATAACGTAATCCTCCCAAATCCGAAAGGCTGTACAAGACGTCTACGGTCGAATAGGGACGCTTCGTATCGAAGACCAGATCGTTTCTCTGTCGCCTATACTCGTCCGACATCCATAAGATGAACGGTATCTCACACATGTAAGAGGAGACTTTTTCATAAGCGTGACCGGCGAATTCGCGCAAATCATATACTTCTTCGCCATGATCGGAGAAATAGAGCATGGCCGATGTCTTCTTCTCATTCGAGAGCATGTCGATCATCGATGCGAGCAAATAGTCGTTATAACGTACCGAATTATCGTACTGGTCGATGACCGTCTTGGCATCGGCAGTGAGTTGTATGTCACGACGCCCAATGGGGTGACGCGAATGGTTGAAATGCTCGAAAGTCTCGGGATAGCGATATTTGTACGCGATATGACTTCCCATCAGGTGCAGCACGATAAGTTTGGGCTTGCCCGTTTGTTCGCGTAATGCTTGCTTCAAGGATTCGAGCACAACGCCGTCCGGCTGATTCAGTCGTGAAAGGTCGGTCGTATGTTGTGCCAGCCTCAGCAGAGATTCGTAGCTGGAGGACGAGTTCTCGAAAGGCTGGTTGCTGATCAGGTACGTTTCGTATCCGGCACGGTTGAATAATTCGAAGAGCGACGGTTGCTCCGTCAATTTCTCGGGATGCTCATGATCGGCAAAGGTCAGCGCGGCTCGCAAAACGGGAATAGTATGTACTTGCGGCGAAACGACATCACGATAGACTTTCAGCCCGCTTCTCTGCTCCGAAAGCAGCGGGTTTGTCTCCCTGCCGTAGCCGTAGAGCGACATGTGATGCCGGGTATGCGATTCGCCGATCACAACGACTAACGTCTGAGGCGCTTTTTCAGGGAGCATTTTTACCTCGAAAGGGAGTGCCTGACGCTCTGCGATCTCTTTCTCCTCACGCACTCTCTGCCGTTTATAGTCGGTGAAGACACGATAGAAGTCGACGAAATAAATGCGCTGTGCAACCGGCTCGATAGCCAGAAACAACAACAACAGCAGTACACAGGCAAAAAAGGCGTTTTTATGCTTTCCCACACGATGAAAAACGACTTGTTTCATCTTAAAAATCATCACGATGGGAAGAAGTACATATAACGCGACCCCCATGACGATCCACGGGTTTACATAGGTGATAAATTCCTTGGCTTCGTCCGGATTCGTTTCGAAAAGCGAAGTGATCGTTCCGCCCGAAAGCAGCACGTTCGCAATCAGTAGGTAGCTGAGCAGAATCGTACTCGGTATGATCGTAATCGCCAATAGAATGGAATAGAATATGCGGATGCCTTTCGTCGTCATGAACGAAGAAAGGATGAAGACAACGGCCAACAGTCCGAAACTCACAAGAAAACCGGAGATCAGCGTTTTGGCCGGTATATTTTGAGCAATCAGGCTCATGGACGGAACGAGCAGCAGGATATACATTAAAAAGAATATCTGCAACTTACGTTCCTTGATCGTCTGATAAAACTTTTTCATCTGTCTTTAATCTGTTAATTTATATATTCCCCCCGGCAGAGCGGTGACATGTCCGGCAAGTTCAAGTTCGAAAAGCATCGAGGCGACTTTATGCACAGGCAAGTCTGCGGCTACGGCCAAATCATTGATCTGCATTTGCCCCTGATCAGCCAATATGTTCACGAGAGGATGATCCAGCCTTTCGAGCTTCAGCTTCAACTGTTCTCCGACACTTGGATTCGTACCGCCGACGTCCCAACAAAGGGCGCGGATCAGATCCTGTCCCGAAGTAATCAGGCCGGCTTTGTTCGTTTGGACCATCCGGTTGCATCCGGCCGAACATTCGTCGGTCGTCCGTCCCGGAAAAGTGTAAACATCCCGGCCGTATGAAAACGCGATATCGGCGGTCACAAGCGCTCCGCCCTTCTCGGCCGATTCCACTACCACCGTAGCATCCGACAAACCGGCAATCAATCGGTTTCGTTTCAGAAAGTTTTCGCGGTCAGGGTTCGTTTCACTGGGAAAATCGGTCAGCAATCCGCCTCGTTCAAGCATTTCGGCCGCCGTATTTCGATGTTCGGCAGGATAAATCCGGTCTAACCCGTGTGCCAGAACAGCGACAGTAGGTAAGCCATTCTTTAAGGCACTGCGATGCGAACAGACATCGATGCCATACGCCAATCCGCTGACAACAACCAAATCGGGACACGCTTCGGCCAGCTCTCTGACCAGCCGTTCGGTCAGCATCCGGCCGTAATCGGTGGCACGTCTCGTCCCGACGATGCTGACGATTTTCTTTGCGTTCAGGTCTGCCTTGCCCTTGTAATAGAAAACGACGGGAGCGTCCTGACATTCGCGCAAACGCTTCGGATAATAATTCTCCGTGATGGCGTAGACCCGAAGATCCTTTTTTTCGATAAAAGCGACTTCTTTCTCCGCCTGTTTTAAGGCTTCGTTTTTTCCCTCGTCGATGCGCCGGGCCGTATATTCGCCGATGCCCGGTATCTTCTCCAATATCCGCCGATGCGACGTAAAGACCTCCTCGGCCGTTCCGAAATACTGCAACAACGCACGCGCCAACACATCGCCGACACCTTGAAGCATCGTCAGAGCAATCAGGGCTGTGTGCTCGGCTGCCATGGGGAGGAAAAACAAACAGGTTTTAACGAATCAGACGGTCAAAATACTCGCCGCGCGTCAGCTTGCCGTCCTGTACCATCACGGTCTCCACTCGTCCCGAAGCGGCCAGAATCCCGTCGGATTTCCGGTAAATATCCTGTTCGAAAACAAGTTTGACACCTTCGCGTTTGAGATTTACGCACGACACGAAATAGTCGCCGCTGCGCAAGGAATGTTTGTATTTGATTTCTACTTTCGCCACGAACGCATCGAATCCTTTTTCGTGCATCTCTCCGAAGTTTTCGCCAAGCGATTCCAGATATTCATGACGCGTATGCTCCATATAGTGCTGATAATTGGCATTGTTTACCACGCCCTGCAGGTCGCATTCGTAGTCACGCACCTTCATCTCCAGCTTAAAAATATATTCCTTCATGTCCTTATTTATTATCTTACGGACGGGCAAAGGTAGATATATTATGTGAACATACAAACGCCTTCCATTTGATTTTAATCATTTTATACATTGCGTTTCTATTTGTATCAGATATCAAAATATCGTTTTCCGGCTTTTAAATACCGATGACTCGTCGTGTTTCTCCCCATGATAATATCCGAAAGTTTTTGCGCCTTCTCAAAGAAGGAAAAACATCCAAAAAACATGGATATATTATTAATGTAAGATAAGAGTCTTTCAAATTTACAGGAAAAGTAAACCAGTTCTTTATGTTTTATTACCAACAATCTGATATCTATCCCAATCTCATCACCAAACAAGAAAAAAGAGAACCTTCGGCAAGACGAATGCAGACAGTTGAGAGCTGAATGCCGATCACCAACTAAAAATTATCCTTGAACAAAATTTCGTACTTTTGTGTTTCTAAAAATAATATTTAATCGAAACGATAATGAAAAAGATGATGATGTTTTTAGCGTTTGCCGCAATGGTATGGAGTGTGCAGGCGCAAGTGAGAATCGGCGGAAAAAGTATCAATATCCACAAAGCCGAAAAAGCGACGAAAGAAGTAGTGAAAGCTGTCACGTTGAGCGATGCTGAAGTGATGGAGCTGTGTAGAAAATCGGTGGAATGGATGGATGAAAACAACCCGATCGCCGACGAATCGACCGAATACGGTGCACGGCTGGCACGGCTGACGGAAAACCTGACGGAGGTAAACGGAATCCCGCTCAATTTCAAAGTGTATCACGTGATAGATATCAATGCCTTCGCCTGTGCCGACGGGAGCATTCGCGTGTTCAGCTCGCTGATGGATATTATGGACGACGACGAGCTGATGGCGATCATCGGCCATGAGATCGGACACGTGGCAGGCACGGATGTGAAAGATGCCATCCGAAACGCTTACCTGACATCGGCAGCCATCAACGCCGCCGGTGCAGCAAGCAATACGGTGTCCAGACTCTCGAACACAGAACTGGGCGAAATCACGAAATCGTTCATGGGCGCACAGTTCTCGCAAAAACAAGAGTATGCGGCAGACGAGTACGGTTTTAAAACATGCATCGAAAACGGCTTCAGCCCCTACGGCATGGCTAACGCTCTGAACAAACTCGTCGAACTGTCGCAGGGAGCTAAGGCATCGACCGTACAACAGATGTTCTCTTCGCACCCCGACAGCGAAAAACGTGCGAAACGTATGAAAGAAAAAGCCGATAAGTACGTGGCACAAAATCCGTAACTCATCGACGTCTTGATGAAATGGGATTATACAGAAGGGGCGGGCCGGACAGGCTTGCCCTTTTTCCTGACTTCGTCATCGTGTCACCCAAAAATTCTCATCAAATAATTTAGCGATTTTTTTTTGTGCCTGTTCATGA
>NZ_RQYN01000070.1:10183-10546 GCF_003860135.1 Tannerella forsythia | reverse complement strand
GAGCGTTTTCACCATCGCGCCATGTACATTATATATATGTACCGTCTCGGCCGTGGGGAGCGTCAGGTACAGCGCGCTGCCGGCGGCGTAGACACGCAGGCCGTCGACCGTTTCGTTGCCGACCGTCATGATCACGTTGAAGTCGCAGGCGTCATACCGGCCGCTGCCGTCGTTGGCCCGAGCCGTGACGCGCGCTTTGCCTTTCTTATGGATCGTCACTAAGCCGTTGGCATCGACCGAGGCGACCTGCGGATTGTCGCTCGACCACGTCAGCGATTTATCCGTGGCATTCGACGGGGCGACGGTGGCCGTGAGCTGCACTTCTTCGTAATCGCCGTTGACCGTAAACGTGTTGCGGTTCAG
>NZ_RQYN01000070.1:0-10073 GCF_003860135.1 Tannerella forsythia | reverse complement strand
GTCGACGGTGGCGACGGCCGTGTTGCTGCTTGTCCACGTCACTTTTTTGTTCGTGGCCGTGGCCGGAGCGACGGTGGCCGTCAGACCGCCCGTTTGACCCACCTCCAAACTGAGCGACGCGGGGCTGAGCGTAACGCCCGTCACGGCGATGGTGGCGCCGGCCGCTTGGGTTTTGACCGTTCTTGGGCGGTAGTCTGTGTAGTTGCCGGCTTCATCCTGTACAAGCACAATCATGATATACTCGGTATTCGGCTGGAGGCCGGTAATGGTATATGCCGTCCAGTCTTTGGGGAAATTGGTGGCAGGCCCGGAATGGCTGGCTTGCCAGGCACTCTCCGAGCTTTTCTTCCAGTACACCACGTACTGCAGGTCGGCTTGCGCCGTTTTGTTGTCTCTGCCGCGTGTCCATTTCAGCTCGATGGAGGTGGCGCCTACGGCTTTGGGGTAGCCCGCTTCGTAGCTGCCCGGCGTGGGGCGCTGGGTATCGCTGCTGCCACCGCCGGCCGCTTTGGTTTTGACCTCTCTTACGCCGTAATAGCTGCGGTTCTCGACTTCATCATATACCAACACATCCACCTGATACTCGGTATCGGGATCGAGACCGGTAAGGGTATAGGTGGTGATATTGGTGGAGAAAAAAGTCCAAGCCCACGATGTGCTCGACTTTTTCTTCCAGGCCACCTGATACCTCAGCTTGTCTTTCGGCGTGACGTTATCGGTGGCTGCGCACCAGCTCAACGCTATGCTGTTGGCCGTTACCGTGCCGATGGTGATCTTACCGTTGCATCCGGCTTTCGGCTTTTCGGTATCGAGCACTTTGGTTTTGACCGTTATATAGCCGTAGTAAGCGGTGTGATCGGTTTCATCCCGTACCTCCACATTCACATCATACTCGGTATCGGGATCGAGACCGGTAAGGGTATGGGTGGTGATATTTTTCTTCAGACCGGTATAATTCCACGATGTTGCTGACTTTTTCTTCCAGAGCACCTGATACCGCAGCTTCTTTTGCGGCGTAGCGTTATCAGTAGCTTTTGTCCAGTTCAGCGTAATGGTGGTGGCGGTAGAGGTATTGGTGCCCCAGCTGCCCCACGTGGGATCCTGGGTATCCGCTTTGGTTTTGACCGTTCTTTCGCCGTAGAATTTGTATTTATTGGCTTCATCCCATACCTGCACCTCCAGTATATATTCGGTATTGGGTTTAAGATCGGTAAGGGTATAGGATGTCATATCGGTGTAGAGAATACTACCATTACCAAACATTGTTGATGATTTTTCCTTCCAGACCACCTTATACCTTAGCTTGTTTTGTGGCGTGATGTCATCGGTGCCGCGTGTCCAGTTTACCGTAATGCTGTTGGCGGTAGCGGTAATGGTGCCATAACTGCCCGCCGTGGGGCGATCGTAATCGGGCACCGCTTGGGTTTTGACCGTTCTTCCGCCGTAGGTGTTGTAGCGACCGACTTCATCCCCTACCAACACCACCACTTTATATTTGGTACTGGGCTCGAGACCGGTAATGGTATAGGTGGTGATATCGATCATCGTAGCAGTTTTACCCAACCTTTCTCCTGACTCTGTATACCAGTACACCCAATACATTAGCCTGTCTTGCGGCGTGACGTCATCAATGCCTTTTGTCCATCTTACCTCGATGGAGGTGGAGCCTACGGCTTTGGGGTAGCCCGCTTCGTAGGTGCCCGGCGTGGGGTCCTTTTTATCGACTGGCGCTTTGGTTTTGAACCATCTTTTGCCGTAGGATATGTAGTTAACGGATTCATCCCGTACCTCCACCTCCAGTATATACTCGGTATTGGGTTCGAGACCGGTAATGGTATAGGTGGTGATATCGGTCATCCATTCAGTCCTAGTAATAGGTCCACCAATAGCCTTGTACCAAAACACCTGATACCTCAGCTTGTTTTGTTTCGTTTTGTTATCGGTAGCTTTTGTCCAGTTTATCGTAGCGGTGGTCAGGGTAGTAGTAACGGTGCCGTATTTGCCCGGCGTGGGATCCTCCAAATCTATCATAAACTCGAAAATGGGTTCGAGACCGGTAAGGGTATAGGTGGTGATATCGATCATCGGAGCACTTTTACCCGCCCCTTCTCCTGACTTTTTCTTCCAGTCCACCCAATACCGCAGCCTGTTTTGTGGCGTGACGTTTTCGTTGCCTTTTGTCCATTTCAGCTCGACGGGGGTGGTGCCTACGGCCTTGGGGTAGCCCGCTTCGTAGCTGCCCCCCGTGGGTTCATCGTAATCGCCCCAGGCCCATGCGGGGTTGGTTACGGTTATCGCCAAAAGAGCGATCATCCAAATCGAAAGTTGTTTTATTCGTTTCATGTTCATTAATTGTTAATGGTTATTCTTTACTACTCTGACTACTTTTGACTACTTTGCTACTTTTTTCACTTTTCACTCTTCACTTTTCACTTCCTTTGCGTTCGAGGCGGTCGGCGATAGTCAGGGAGAACACACGGGTTCGCCCCTACCTTGACTACCTTTGACTACTTTGCTACTTGACTACTTTGCTTCACTCTTCACTTTTCGTTTTTTTGCTTTCTTCCCACTCCAGCAGTTCTTCGACCAATTTTTCAAAATCGCCTTTGACGAGGTAGCCGCTGATTTCGAATTCGTCTTTCGTCCGGTCGTAAATCACGAGGTTGTACGCTTTCCCGTCGGCTGTTATTTGCTTCAGGGTCTGTGTTCCGTCCGGCATTCCGATACTTGCAATTTTGCAGGTGAACATTTTCTCTCCGGCCGAGTCGTAGTACGTGATTTCTTCGCCAACGCTCAGCGTGCCTTCGCTTCCTGAAAAGGTTTTGCCCATCAGCACTACGCCGTTTGTCATCTTGAGGATGTTTTCGATTTCGTAGATAAACGTCACCTCGCCCTTGTCCGAAGCCGCTTGTTGTTGTTTGCTCCCGCCGCAGGCTGTAAGTGCCACGGCCACTAAGGCGATCACCCAAACGGCCGGCTGTTTTACGTGTTTCATTTTTCTTGCTTTCATCGTATTCACAATGTGTTATTCTGTTCGTATGATCCACATACCGGAGAGAGACGTTCGGGGGCATACCGTGTCTGTTGGCCCCCAAACGTTCTCCCGATTTGCAGCGGTTTATTTCAGTCCTTTGAATGGATTGGTAAACGAAGGGGTTTTCACTTGCGAGTAGAGGCCGGGGGAGTTCTCTACCACAAAATATTTGTTCGCGCTTGCTTCGCCCGGCCGAGCGGTTTTAAGCACCCGTACCGTTTCGCGTTCGGTTCCTTTCCCCTTAGTTTTTACTTCGAGTACCAACACTTTGGTCTGGTAATCGTTGCTTTGAATGTACTCCACGCCCGGATTCACATAGACTTCCACCACATACGGCTCGGTGGGATTGTACCCGTTCTCGGGCGTAGCTCCTTTGAGGAAAGCTGCCATCTGGTAAGCTCTGCTGTAGACGAGATCGCCACCGAATATTTCTTTCAGCCTGCGGGTGCATTCGGCCACATTGAGCACGGTATTGTTCAGCTTGATACATGCTTCGCCCGCCTGACGGTCGCGACGATACATCTCGAAGGCCATGATCTGCAACGCTACGGCTCCGTGAGGCTCACCGCCTATCTGGTCTCTTACCGTCTTGAACTCTTCGACATTCGCCGGAAAGCGGTTGAAGGTAACCGACCCTTTCTGTCCCTTGGTATAGGTGGTGTGATTGATGGCCCCTTCGATCGTTACCTTGAGCGGATCGAGTTGCTGTTGTTCCTTCTTGACCGTCACCGCGCAGGTAGCCGTTACGCTGCCGGCCTTGGCGGTAATCGTCGCTGTACCGGCGCTCACGCCCGTCACTTCGCCGCCGCTCGTTACCTTGGCCACGGCTTCGTTGCTGCTGCTCCACGACACGATCTGTACCGATGCGTTCGCCGGCACGATGGTGGCCTTGATCGTTTCGCGCCCGTTGATGTTCAGCTCGAGGGTCGTTTTGTCGAGCGTGATGCCCGTCACGGCGACGGTGCCGCCGCCTCCCTGCTGGCCGCCTCCACCACCTTGTTGACCCCCTCCGCCTTGTTGACCGGGATCGGGTTTGGGCTCAGGAGCATTGTCTCCACACGATGTTACGGCCAGAGCGACCATCATACTTACTGTCCATAAGGCTATCTTAGCCAGTGTTCCTTTTGTTTTCATCTCGATTTTTCTTTTAATGATTTCAATCTATGTTTACTTGAGTCCCGGAAAAGCGATAGCGGCAGGTTGTACCTGTGCATACACACCCGGGCAATTCATCACAATAAAGAATTCTCCGTTACTCGGTTCGCCGGCACGGGTCGTTTTCAACACTTCCACCGTTTCGCGCCCGCTGCCCTTTCCACCGGTCTTCACTTCGAGATACAGCACCTTGGCATTATAATCGGTCAACGTCTGATATGGACGGGCTGTGTTGACGGACACCTCGATCGTATAAGGTTCTTGAGGCGTATACCCGTTCGACGGAGATGCCCCCCGCAAAAAAGCGGCGATCTGATACGGACGGGCATATACGCCGTCTTTTCCGAAAAGCTCTCTCAAACGGTCGGTGCAGGGCTTTACGTTCAGCTTTGTGTTGATCAGCTGAATACATTCTTCGCCGGTCTTGCGGTTGCGGCGATACATCTCGAATGCCATCAATTCCAACGCTACCGCGCCGTGAGGCTCGCGCCCAATCTGTTCTTTCACCTGCTTGAACTCACTCACCGAATTCGGGAAACGGTTGAACGTAACCGTACCGGTCTGCCCTGGCGTGTAATTGCTGTGATCAATACTTCCGGCAATCGATACTTCAATCGGGCCGGAAGAAGGAATCACCCCGTTGCCGTTGTCGCCTCCGTTCAGGTCATTCTTTTTATCGCACGATACGTTTACGAATGCAGCGCAAAGCATCATAGTCATTATGGCTATCATTTTGAATCTTTTTTTCATTTTACTGTTGGTTTGATGATTATACATTAATATATTATTGTTTCCTGTCTCATTTCGGTATCTGCGCTCCGTATCCGCTCATCGCCCCAAAAAGTTGAAGCGCTTTCAAGTAAGGATAGCGATTGGCAAACATCGTGGCGGACGATTGCATGGTGCCGGTCATATTCATTCCCATGGCTTGCCGGAAACGATTGGCCTCCGAATTCGGGTCGTGACTGGTCGTTTCTTTGTAGCTGGCCGCCAGAAATCCGTTCAGGTAGGCTTCGTCGATTTTGCCTTTGAACGTGGCCGGATCGGTGAGCGACTTGTTCCCGCCTGCTTTCGAGAGCTGCTCTACGTCATCGAAGTCTTGTGCCTTGATTCGCATAAACATCCCGCCGCCGGGTATCGTCAGGTCAGCCTGCTTGTTGAGGAAAAAGACGTTGTTTTCGGCCGAGGTAACACGCTTGGCTTCTTTTGCCTTGTCGCTGTCTATCCGCGTACGGTCAAGTCCTGCGAAGGTGGTCAGTCCGATGATGTTGTGATGAACGTGACTGTCGGTTCCCGTCATATACCGGTAACCATAGCCCATGTCGGCCATATCTTTGAGGCGTGCCCAAATAAAAAGCACCGTATTGTACGAAAACTCTACGACAGAGTTGCTCTGCATGTTTCCGCCGGGTATTTCGCAAGCGGCCATGCGATTGTTCACAAAGATATTATTCGTGATGACGGCTTTACCGCTGAAGTTCCCGCGTATTCCGTAATTAGGAGCGTTCAGGAAAGCGCAGTTTCGAATGGTCAGATTGCACTTCGGATTCTCAAGGTAAATCTGAGCCGTCTGAGAGGTCAGCACATCAGGGGTCTTCAGATCGGGCCCGCCGATTCCTTTGGCACCGATAGGCTGCATCATGGGCGACTCTACCCCCTGCGGCTTGCCTTCGCCTCTGGCATTGTAGGCGATGGAGTTGCCGCGGTCGAACAGTAACCCGTCAATCACGACCTCGCTGCCGGGCTTCTGTACCTTGATCTGCATCGTGCCTTGTCCGTTTTGCGTACCGTTCGATTCGTGCGAAGGCTGTACCAACGTACGATACTTCAATACGTCGCGTGTCGCAAAATCGTTCGAATAGCCTCCCATAATCTTTACAGGCTTCGTGACGTTGATGTTTCCGCTATTCATCGTGCCGTAGTAATTACCTTCGGCCACATAGATGGTTGCTCCGTCGGACGCCATGTCGATCGCCTTTTGGATATTCTTTACCGGCGAAGCCTTGGAACCGTCGTTGCGGTTGGCACCATGGGCCGCGCTTACATAAATGACTTGACCTTGTGCCGTAGCTCCGGCGGCATACAGGATAGCCGATACGATCCACATCGTGAGACGGGTCTTCCGGCCGGTCGTTTGCTGTTTGTGTTTCATTTCAATTGTTTTCATTCGCTTATAAATTTTTCATTATATGATGTTAATTGTTTGTCGCCTCTTCTCCATAGACTGTTCTCAGAAATATCTCATACGTGTCGGAAAGTCTTTTGAGTTCATTGTACATGATTTCCTTTTTATATTTGCACTCGCTTTCTTTCCGCTCTTCTTTCATCGTCTTCTGCGGCATGCTTTTTATATTTCTTCGCATAGCCCGTTTTTGTTTTATACCGTTCTGCTTGTTCCTCTGTCTCATAACGGATGCAAAGTTAGAGGTCTAAACAAAGCTTGTCAATCCGTAAAAATCACATAAAATTACGTACGTAAAACGGCCTTTTAAAACACGGTTACGTACGTAATCGACTACGAAACTCTCCCTGAAATTCTGTTTACGGCATTGAAATACGCGGCGATAAAAATAACACGGTGACAATGACGGGGTCGGTTTGATAACTTAATGACGCAGATACCCGGCATAAAATTCACACATATAGATAAAAAATTAGCACAAAGCGTTTATCTTTGCAGCATGTATGAAAAATTTAAAGCATACGTAACCATGCATGGTGGTTCATTTACCAATAGGTTGGGGCTGATTGCCATCTTCGGATGGCTTTGTGCAGGTATGTCGGCCGATGTTCATAAAATAGACTCGTTGCTCTGGCTGTTTGAGGAGCAACATTCCGTCGTGACGCAAATCGATGCCGTTAATCAGTTGGTTGCTTATTTGTACGAGGAAAAAGCGCTCGAAACAAGCTACAGGTTTACCAAGCAGACACCGGTAGACAGTCTGAAAAGAACCGTATATGGTGGCGTAGCGTTTTATTACTACGATCGTGCGGAATATCCACGGTGCATTCGTTATGCCAATCTTGCGCTTGAGCCGGTAAATAATCTGAAAGACACGGCTGTTCTGGTAGCTGTACTCGATATTATGGCCGTCTCCTATATTCGTACCGGCCTCTACGATAAAGCCCATCAAACACTGGAGCAGTCGCTTATGTTGGCCGAACGACAAAATGACGATGCCGGGCAAGGCATCGTATACAGCAACATGGGAGCTCTTTATACGCACATGAAAAAAGACTCTTTGTCGATTGTCATGTATTTAAAAGCCATAAACATAGCACGCGGGATTCATGACAAAAGTGCTTTAGCCATACGGCTGAGTAAATTGGGCGAGATTTATGTACGTCTCGGAAAGCCTGAAGATGCATTACCCCTGTTCAAAGAAGCACTCGAATTGGATACTCGTATCGGAAATAAAGATAAAATAGCGATTCGGCAATCGAACCTGGCCAGCGCCTATGCGGAAATGAATCGATATGACGAGGCGGAAAAACTCTATCTTGAGGCAATCGAGACTTTTCGCAGTCTCGATAAAAAATCGTCGTTAGCCATAAGTTATTTGCAAATGGGCCAACTGCAGCATAAAAAGGAGCAACTTCAACAGGCCGAAAAATATTATAAAGAGGCCGAAGACATTGCGAAAGAAACCGGGATGATAGCAACCGAATTGGCTACCAGCGAGGGGCTTTATCGGATTTATAAACAGACCAACCCCAGCTTGGCATTCAATTATATCGAACGCAAAAACCTGTTGAGCGACTCGATTTATCGGTTGGAGTCGGAAAAGCAGGTGAATGATTTTATGGTTCGTTACGAAATGGCTGAGAAAGAGCATCAAATCGTCATCCATAAGGCCGAGCTGCGTCGTAAAAACCAGCAACAGTGGGTGCTGTTGGTCGTCATCGCGCTCTGTTTGCTCATCCTCTTTATCGTCGATCGTTACCGCAGATTGGTGCGTCGGCGCAACCGTGAACTGTACGAAATGAATCGCACGAAAGACCGGCTGTTTTCGATCATCTCGCACGACCTGAAATCGCCCGTCATGGCACAGAAGAGAGCGGTGGACGGACTGTTGCATAAACTGGACGAGCTTTCGACCGATGAGTTGAAAACGAATCTGTATGACTTTCAGCACGCGACGGAGGCTGAACTCGACCTGCTACAAAATTTGCTCAGCTGGGCGCGTATGCAGACCGGACAGATGAAACCCGCTCCCATCGTCTTCGATATGAACGAGACCGTAGCCGAAGTAGCGCGTATCTATCGCATGCCGGCACAATATAAGCAGATCAACCTACGCTTACAAACGGCCGAAAAATGTGAGGCCTTTGCCGACCGCAACATGATTCAAGCCGTACTGCGTAATATGCTTCATAACGCGATCAAGTTCTCACATCCCGATAGTGAAATCATCATTACGACCAAATGCCTCGAGGAATCCGTGCGAGTCTCGGTAAAAGACTCGGGCGTAGGTATGAAACCGGAACAGATCGACGCCATCCTGAAAAACCGTACTTTCCGTTCGACCGCAGGCACACACAACGAGAAAGGAAGCGGACTCGGGCTACTCATCTGCAAGGAAATGCTGGAACGCAACGGCAGCGAATTGATTATACGTAGCGAGCACGGACAGGGAACGGAAGTTGAATTCGAATTGCATAAATAAGTTTCATGTAGATGAACGATCGAAAGGTATCCGTTATGCTCGTCGATGACCATCCGATCTATTCGGCGGGTGTCTCGTCAATTATCGAAAAGAACATCTCCTATCTGGTGAAGATGGCCGGTACGTTTACTTCCGGAACGGAGTTTATGGCGCTAATCGCGACAGGGCATGTGCCCGAATTACTTCTGCTCGACATCCGCATGCCGGACGTATCAGGCGTTGAAATCGCCCGGCAGATGAAAGAATCATATCCTATGGTTAAAATCATCATGATCTCGTCCGATGTGTCGGAAGAGCTGATTGATGAGCTGCTCGACATCGGCGTCGAAGGATATTTAAGCAAACTGGCCGACGAAAATGACATTGTAACCGCTGTGCGTACGGTCATTAACGGCGGCCAGTATTTCGGCCGCTGCGTGTCGAAAATCATGTATGAGCTTTACCTGACCCGCAAGCGACAAGAAGCGGCATCCCCTAAAAAACGCTTCCCGCTATTTGCAAAGAAAACAGGCTCGGAGACAGTTCACCTCACAGCTCAGGAAGAGAACGTAATCCGACTACTGTGCGACGGACTGACAGCCAAAGAAATTGCCGACCGACTCAACGTCAGCACACGTACCATAGAAAGTCATAAGAGTAAAATCATGTCCAAACTCGGCTTCTCCCGTACAAGCGACCTGATTAAATACGTCATACACTCCGGTATCGTGAAACTGAACCTAACTTGATGCAGACGTAAGAGTCTGTTTAAATTTTCCTCAATAATAATCTTATCGTGACCAATTTGACCATTTGTGCTTTTAACTATTGAATGCATTTTTTTGTTCAAATTTAACCCAAATTACGCGATAGACAGTTCGGCGTTTACCATTATTTAATGTTAATTGTCATACCGGGTACATGATTCGGCGTTTATCCCAGATTACGCGATAGGCACTTTTTGGTTTAGATTTATGGGGAAATCCCATAGTCCGATAAACCATTTTCGTCGTTTTTTAGTAAGCGCTATTTTTAGTTTGAGCGTATCACCTGTCCTTTCAAAATATGCACCGATGGTAAAAGTTCGATAACGTAGTGTAGATAGTGTTTTTTGCGTTTTTTCTTGAAGAACGAAGAGTCGGAACAGAGACATTAAATTGTAGGCTGTCATCGAAAAAATCAAGGCGGCTTCGGTTGCATAAAAGTCTTTTAAATTAAAACTTTCAGCCCCAAAATCC
>NZ_RQYN01000069.1 GCF_003860135.1 Tannerella forsythia | reverse complement strand
GTAGCCAACACCTCAACGCCCGCAAGGGCATAACAATTAACAATTGACCATTGACAATTAATATATGTCAGGCTTTCAGCCCTCCCAATGGGTGCAACCTTTTTCCCCAACGCTCCGCTTCGCTCCACATTGGGCTGAATTATCACGCCCCTGCGGGGCTGTTACAACATTCAGCGTAATTAATTGTCAATGGTTATTCTTTACTACTCTGACTACCTTTTGACTACTTTGCTACTTAACTACTTTGCTCCACTTTTCACTCTTCGTTTTTCACTTTTCACTTACTTGTGTTCGTAATTCGTCATTCGTAATTCGTAATTGTTGCAGCCAACCCCTCACCCCCCGCAGGACTGATCGCAGAATGCTGGCTGACCATTAATCATTCTCTTGAACATCTTATCCATTTCATCTGTTACAAACAGTGTATAGCTCTGCCTCTTTTCAATCCGATATGAGAGCATAGAAAAGAACGCATAAGGTAAAAAATGTTTATTTTGAACAATAATTCTATTCGATGCAGCGTTTTGATATAAAGTTGCATCATGCAAGTAAAAGCATAAAAAAATGAAGGCATTGTTATTATCTTTTTTCGCTGTGATTTTGTGTTATGCTCTGTTTTTCGACAGAGAAGAACAGCTAACTCCCGTGGATGAGATGAACTATATGATCCCTGCGGAAGCCCATGAACATATCCACCTGTCGGATTCTACCGTATATTATGCGAAATGTATCAATCCTCATTTTTAACGGATGATCAACACGCTTTTTCCGTGACATAAACATACGTTTTACCGGTTGAGTAGAGAATACACTTCACCCCAAAAAGCGCCATTCTCCGGCGAAAGCGATTAACCTGCAAACGATACAAACAGAAAAAATCTTGCTAAAAGAGCTCGCTTGAGTAAATTCACCATGTATATTCATTTGTTTGTGATAAATTTTATATCTTTGCAGCGGATGGGGGTGTGAATCGGATTCCCCCCGACCCCGCCTTGGGACTTTTCGAAAGATGAGTCCCATTGTATTTAAAAGCCTCATTCAAAAACTCAAATACAGAACAGTAAGACCTCATTAACAAAACGACACAGAGATGTTAGGAGCAATCATAGGAGATATCGTCGGGTCACGATTCGAGTTCAATAACACGAACCAAACAAACTTTACACTGTTCACGCCGGACTGCAACTTTACCGACGACACGATTTGTACGGTCGCTGTAGCCGATGCCTTGCTGAACGGTTCGGATTTCGGAGATACCATACACCGATGGTGTAGGAAATACCCCTACCCGACGGGAGGTTACGGCGGTTCGTTCGCACGCTGGGTACATTCCGACATCCCGAAGCCGTACAACAGCTTCGGGAACGGTTCTGCCATGCGCGTTTCTCCCTGCGGATGGCTTCCGACACGGCAAGACGTACTGAGCCAAGCCAAACGGTCGGCCGAATGTACCCACAATCATCCGGAAGGCATCAAAGGGGCAATGTGTATCGCCGATTGCATCTATCATGCCCGCGTCGGGGCTGATAAGTCCGAGATGGTAGCATTAGTCACGAAAGAATATACCTATCCGCTTGACATGACGTGTCATGAGATCAGGCGGATGAACACGTTCAACGAGACTTGTCAAGTAACCGTTCCGCAAGCGATTGTCTGCTTTGTCGAAAGCACGGACTTTGAAAGCGCCATACGGTTGGCCGTTTCTATCGGCGGCGACAGCGATACGATCGCAGCCATGACCGGAAGCATCGCCGAAGCATACTACGGTATACCCCAAAACATCAAGCGGAAAGCGTTAAGTTTGCTAACGCCCGAAATGCAAGAAGTGATCGCCCCATTCAAACAGCAATATAAAAAGAAAACCTAAGGTTAAACAACCGGAAGATCGGGGGTAAGACGTAAACAAGACGCTTTGCCGTGGCAGACACAAGCTGCCGGTATCGGACAGTTTGCGTTTTTCCATAAGATGCGTTACTAATTGACCGGACGAAAAGAATGCGTCCGAAAAAGGCCCTACATCGGCGCGTGCTCCGGCGTCTCTTTTTGCATATTTGAGGAAAAGCGCTACTTTTGTACAATTTTTTTCGTCTCAAAACTTATAGATTATGGCTGTTTATTTAGAAGATGTATCCAGAACGTTCGGGGAATACCTCCTTATTCCCGGTCTGACGACCAAACAATGTACTCCCGCGAATGTATCACTCAAAACACCGCTGGTGAAGCACCATGCCGGAGAGAAACCGCTTATCGAGTTGAATATTCCGTTTGTATCGGCCATCATGCAAGCCGTTTCCGGACCCGAGTTGGCCATCGAGTTAGCTCGCAACGGAGGGCTTTCATTTATCTTCGGATCGCAACCTGTCGAAAGTCAGGCCGAGATGGTTCGCAAAGTCAAGAAATTCAAGGCGGGCTTCGTTGTCAGCGACTCGAACCTGACACCGGAACATACGTTGGCCGACGTCGTCAAGCTCGTCAAAAGCACCGGACACTCGACGATCGGCATTACGGACGACGGGACGTCGAACGGCAAGCTGCTCGGGATCGTCACCAGCCGCGACTACCGGATCGAAAAAGACAGCCCGGACATGAAGGTCAAAGAATTTATGACCCCGTTTCCCAAACTGATTGTCGGAGAATTAGGGATCACGCTGAGCGAAGCCAACCAAATCTTGTGGGAGCATCGTCTCAACTCACTGCCCATTATCGATAAAGACCAGAAACTGGCCTACTTCGTCTTCCGGAAAGATTATGACAGCCATCGCAATAACCCCGACGAACTCTCGGACGAGACGAAGAAGCTCCTCGTTGGCGCCGGGATCAATACGCGCGACTATAAAGAGCGAGTGCCGGCACTCGTCGAAGCAGGTGTCGACGCTCTCTGCATCGACTCATCCGACGGCTATTCCGAATGGCAACAAGAGACGTTGCAATGGATCAAGAGCCGCTACGACATTCCGGTAGGCGCGGGAAATATCGTCGACGAAAAAGGTTTCCGCTACCTCGTCGACGCGGGCGCCGACTTTATCAAGGTCGGTATCGGAGGAGGTTCGATCTGTATTACCCGCGAACAAAAAGGGATCGGACGCGGACAGGCCACAGCGCTGATCGACGTGGCTCAGGCACGCGATAACTACCTCAAAGAAAAGGGTATCTATATCCCGATTTGCAGCGACGGCGGACTGGTACATGACTACCACATGACCCTCGCTTTAGCCATGGGGGCCGATTTCCTGATGATGGGACGCTACTTCGCCCGCTTCGACGAATCGCCCACGCAGACCCTGCGCATCGGTAATAACTACGTCAAAGAATATTGGGGAGAAGGCTCGAACCGTGCCAAAAACTGGCAACGCTACGACACGGGCGGAGCGGAAACGTTGAAATTTGAGGAAGGTGTTGACAGTTACGTGCCCTATGCCGGCAAGATGAAGGACAATCTCGAAATCACGCTCGGAAAAATCAAGGCTACGATGTGCAGCTGCGGCTCCATCACGCTTAAGGAGCTTCAGCGCGATGCCCGGATTACGTTAGTATCGTCGACCAGCATCGTCGAGGGCGGCGCGCACGACGTTATCCTCAAAGAACAAAGCTGAGCACCGTAACTTTTCGCACACCGTTACGCACACAATGACACCGTTTCTACAGGTCGATCATCTGACGAAGAGCTTCGGCGATCTGGTACTCTTCGAAGACATCTCGTTCGGCATCGCGCAAGGCGAAAAAGTCGGGCTGATCGCTCCCAACGGGTCGGGAAAAACGACGCTGCTGCAAATCATTGCCGGAAAAGAAGGGTATGACAGCGGCAGCATCGTGTTCCGAAACGACGGGCAGGTGGCCTGGCTGGAACAGTCGCCACAGTACCCCGACGAACTGACGGTGCTGGAAGCCTGCTTCCATTCATCCAACCGCACCGTGCAGCTCATTGCCGAGTATGAGGCGGCCCTTGCCTCCAATGCCGATGCGGAACGAATGGAAACGCTTATCACCCGCATGGAACAGGAGAAAGCGTGGGACTACGAGCGGAAAGCCAAACAGATTCTCACCGAACTGAAAATAAAACATTTCGACCAGCCGGTCGGCACTCTTTCGGGCGGACAATTGAAACGTGTCGCTCTGGCGAACGTGCTGATTACCGAACCCGATCTGCTCCTGCTCGATGAGCCGACCAATCACCTCGATCTCGAAATGGTGGAATGGCTCGAGAACTACCTCAACCGATCGTCCCTCAGCCTGCTGATGGTCACTCACGATCGCTATTTCTTAGACCGTATATGCAGCCGGATCATCGAGATAGACCACAAGTCTCTCTTTTCGTACAAAGGTAATTATGCGTATTACGTCGAGAAAAAAACGGAGCATACGGCGGCCGGCCACGCGGAACTCGCACGAGCCAATAACTTGTATAAAAAAGAATTGGAATGGATGCGGCGTCAGCCGCAGGCACGCGCCGGAAAGGCGAAATACCGTATCGATGCGTTTCACGAACTGGAAGAGAAAATCAAGCAGAAACGCGAGGCCGGCAATGTCAAGCTGAATGTCAAATCGGCCTATATCGGCTCCAAAATCTTCGATGCGGTGAATGTCTGCAAACGGTTCGACGAGCTGCGTATTCTGGAGAGTTTCAATTACACGTTCGCGCGATACGAGAAACTGGGCATCATCGGACAGAACGGAACCGGCAAATCGACCTTCATCAAGATGCTGATCGGCGACGTCGCTCCCGACAGCGGACATTTCGACATCGGTGAAACCGTGCGTTTCGGCTATTACAGTCAGGACGGATTGTCATTCGACGAGAACGCCAAAGTCATCGACATCGTACACGATATCGCCGAACACTTGACCCTTGGCGACGGAAAAACGTTGACGGCATCGCAGTTTCTCGGGCATTTTCTTTTCCCGCCGGAGAAGCAGCACAATTACGTGTATAAACTCAGCGGAGGAGAGAAACGAAGGCTATACCTCTGCACCATCCTGATGCGTAACCCGAACTTCCTCGTGCTCGACGAACCGACGAACGACTTCGATATCGCCACGCTGAACGTCCTCGAAGAATATTTGCGAAGCTTCAAAGGTTGCGTGATCGTCGTCTCGCACGATCGCTATTTTATGGATAAGGTCGTCGATCATGTACTTATCTTCCACGGCAATGCCGAGATTCAAGATTTCCCCGGCAACTACACCCAGTATCGCGAATGGAAGGAAGAAAAACTGCGCCGTGAGCGCGAAGAGGCCGAAGCATCCCCGAAACCGGCAGCGGGAACAGAAGCTTCGACATCACGTCAGCGGACGAACGACAAGCGTCGGCTCTCATACAAGGAACGGATGGAGCTGGAAGCGCTGGAAAAAGAGATCGAAGCCCTCGAAGCCGAAAAACAAGCGCTCGAAAACGCGTTATGCAGCGGTACGCTCTCCGTCGATGAGCTGACCGAGAAATCGAAACGTCTTCCCCTACTCAACAACGAGCTTGACGAAAAATCGATGCGCTGGCTCGAACTGAGTGAAATCGAAGGATAACGCGTCTACTTGTCGGAGAGATAATCGATCATCTTTAGAATCGCGCGTCGACAGGCTGGGCAGAACGGATGATAGTCGCGCATCATGCAATGTACCATCGGACGGTAAATCCCCTTAGCGACATAGCCTCCCCCTTCATATACTCCCGCTTTTTCTTCGTTTCCCTCGGCAGGCGTGGGGACAGGAGTCTCTTCCGATAACAAATCCTTCCATTTGGAATCAAAATCTACCAGCGTGGTGATATTAGGCTCCCACGGTTCGAGTTTCACGTTGTAAAAATCGCTATATGCCACTTCCGATTCGAAATATTCGTCGGCCAGACCGGCAAAGCTGTGTCCCAACTCATGCACAAACACTTTCGCCGTGCGTTCGTGATCGGCCGTCCCCATCGCATAATAGTTGTAAATGCCTCCACCGCCATAATCGGACGAGTTGACGAGGATAAAAATCGCGTCGCAAGGCACGTTCCACAACGCATCACGGATCGATTTCATATCCGAAGTGGTCAGGTAACGATCCAGACCGAATGTATAAAACCCGGATCCGAAAGCCGTATTCCGATAGACGCCTTTGCCGGAAAGATCCGTGCCCGACTCTTCGGAAGGTACATGGACTGCCCACACATTGAAGTCCGAACGGCGAGCGTCGTAAGGCGGAGTAGCAAACAGCAACTCCATAAAACGCCGCGCATCCGCTTCGAATTTACCCATTTCGGCTTCCGTATATCCTTCGGGAAGAAACACCAGATCGACTTTTTCGGCTGTATCCCCCTCATCTTGCAAGCGCCTAACCGGATGGTTCTTTAACCCGCCGCGATCGATAAAGATACTCTGCGGATCGACTTCGATTCTCAGAAGCGGATAAAAGCGGTTATCGGCTTTACTGCGTGCCGACAGTTCTACTTCGACCGGTTGTTTGGGATACGGCATGGAGAAACTGTTCGTCCACGATTGCGGTTGTTTCTTGGCCTGCTCCGTCGTACGCCATTCTTCAAACAGCGTATTGAATCCCCGACTGTATATCAATTCCTTTGTCGCCCGGTCATAAACCTTGACATCATATCCGCCATAACCGAACGGATCGATCAGATTCTTCTTCGGACCACCCCAGAGAGGCTCTTCACGAAGTTGTTGCAATGCCGCGCGCTGTTCCTGCGCATCACCGCTGAGCGCAAAATCCACACGGAGACGCTTGGGTTCGAAATATTTGTCGAACGCGTCTTGTGAAAAAGCAGTCAGGCTGCAAAGAGCCAACCCGATGATGGCGGCCACGTTATATACAGATGTTCTCATATTGATTGTTATTCATGTTTATGTCACGTCTTTTCTATGGATATTTTTTCCTCACCCGGTTTTTGTGGCAAAATTAGAAAATAATCTGAATTTTGCACCGTTTAAAAATCAAACTTATTGGATTACTCAATGGAAAAAAGAAACGAACTCATCATACTTGCCCAGCGTATCCGGGCGCTCTCGCAAACCGGACTGGCTTATTCGGCCAATGAATACGAAATCGACCGTTGTCAGGAGTTGATCGAGATAAGCAACCGTATCACCAGCATTGCCAGTGGTATCAGGGAAGAAGAAATCGATGCCTGCTATCTTCCGGCCAAAGAATACGTAACGCCGAAAGTCGATGTCCGGGCCGTTGTTTTCAACGAAAAAGATGAGATTCTGCTGGTACGCGAGAAAGCGGATGGCCGTTGGGCTATGCCCGGAGGATGGTCTGACGTGGGTTACACGCCTAAAGAAGTAGCCGTAAAGGAAACCAAGGAAGAAACAGGGCTTAACGTGCGTGCCGAACGTTTGCTGGCCGTCGTCGACAAACGATGCCATCCGTATCCGGCCGGTCCGTTCTATATCTACAAAATGTTTATTCTTTGCGAGGTCTTGGGAGGGACATTGTCCGGTTCGTTCGATATTCTCGATCAAGGTTTTTTCGCTTTGGATAACTTGCCGCCGTTATCCTTAGACCGCACGATACCGGAAGACATCCGGATGATGGACGAACTTCGCCGTCACCCGGACGCACCGGTCTACATGGATTAATTCTTCTTCAGCAAATCGCGGATTTCCGTCAGAAGTTGCACATCGGCAGGAGGAGCAGCCGGGGCTTCCGGAGCTTCTTCTTTTTTTCTTTTGAACTTATTCACGGCCTTCAGCAACATGAAAATAGCAAACGCGATAATCAGGAAGTCAAAAACGACCTGAATAAAGTTCCCATAGCCTAATACCACTTCGGGCGAAATCACTTCTTCCCCCTGCATAACAGCCTGTTTCAAGACAATCTTCAGATCGGAGAAATTCACGCCTCCGATAAGTAAGCCTAACGGAGGAGTTATCAAGTCTGCGACAAACGAAGAAACTATCTTTCCAAAGGCACCGCCGATTACGATACCAATCGCCATGTCCAACACATTGCCGCGCATGGCAAACTCTTTAAATTCTTTAACAAATCCCATGTTCAATAATAATTTAAAATGAATATATACAATTATCGACTCTCGATAAAAGTTTCTTTTTTCTACTCTTCCGGTTTCTCCTCATGAGGAAGAACACGTTTCAAATAGAAGTATCCGCATAGTCCCGAAACCAACGATCCGGCAAAAATTCCCAGCTTAGCTTCGTTCAGCAGCACCGGTCCGATCTCGGGCAATGAGGCGAACGAAAGATTGGCGATAAATAAAGAAACGGTAAAACCGATCCCCCCCAACATCGAAACACCCAACATGCCTTTTTTCGTGAGACCTTGCGAAACCGAAACAAGCCCCGTCTTCACCGCGACATAGACAAACAGGAAAATCCCGACGGTCTTGCCCACCAACAACCCCAAAAAGATGGCTAAAGGTATCGTTAATAAGGCCGAAGGATCAAATCCTTCGAAGCGTACGCCGGCATTGACAAAAGCGAACAGCGGAAGAATAAAATAGCTGACCATCGGGTTGAGCCGGTGTACGATTCGTTGCAGCGGACTGACCGTATTGCTCGAAATACGATGTATATTGCTTAATATCAATATTTGGCCGGGACTCAACACCGATGCACGCCGGGAATGCTTGACTTGAGAAAAATCCAACAACGACAAATTCTCCTTCATTTCTCCGGCAAATTCGTCGAGCTTAACCATCGGCCGGGCCGGTACCGTAAAGGCAACCATCACTCCCGCAATGGAAGGATGTATACCCGACTCGAGAAACAGCAGCCAGACGATAAAACCGCCGACATAGTAAAACAATACATTATTAATATTCAATCGTCCGCCAAGATATAAGCCGGCCAGCAGAACGACCGAAATCAACAAAGGAGTCACAGCAATATGGCCGCTGTAAAAAAGCGCGATCACAATAATTCCGCCGATATCGTCGACAATGGCCAACGCGGTCAGAAAAATTTTCAGACTCAACGGCACGCGTTTCCCGAAGAGTCCCAAGACGGCGAGGGCAAACGCAATATCGGTGGCCATGGGGATGGCCGCTCCATGCGATTCGGGATGTTGATGACAAATCGCGAAATAAACGAGCACCGGTACAATCATCCCCCCGCAGGCAGCAATCACCGGCAGCAACGCTTTTCTGAACGAACTTAGCTCGCCTACCAAAATTTCTTCTTTAATTTCCAACCCTACGACAAAGAAGAAGATCGCCATCAAGGCATCATTCACAAAAGCCAACAACGTCATCGGTTCTCCATGATGCGCAAAAAACATAAAGTCGCCGAAACGAAGATCGATGGGAAAGTCGAGAAAACGGTAATATCCTTCGCCCCAAGGAGTATTAGCCAATATAACGGCTGCAATGGTGGCAACAAACAACAACAAGCTCGCATTCGGCTTTTGCATGACTAAATGGCTTAACGGTTTTAATTTTATCACGGCCAAGTTCTTTTTTTCGTTAGTAATCAAACAGCTATATAATTTTCGTGACAAAAATACAAATTATATTTTAATCGCTATTCGTTATAAGATAGAAAAATCGTATCAGGCAGGAATATCCTACGTTTTTCAAACCGTAGCGAGCATGCACGGCCGTGTGTCATAACATTGCATTTTGTCAGTTTTCAGCCGTCAGCCGTCAGCGGTCAGATAAACCACGAGAGGCACGCCGTAGAGACGCAATTCATTACGTCTCTACGGCGTATACCCTCATACATGTTGTGTATCGCGGAATTGGGGTTTAACCTCCGAAGACCAAAATCGAACCTCGGAAGGGCATCGTTGGACTTCGGAAGAACAAATTTGAACCTCGGAAGAGCAACGTTGGACTTCGGAAGAACAAATTTGAACCTCGGAAGAGCATCGTTGGACTTCGGAAGAACAAATTTGAACCTCGGAAGAGCAACGTTGGACTTCGGAAGAACAAATTCGAACCTCGGAAGAGCAACGTTGGACTTCGGAAGAACAAATTTGAACCTCGGAAGGGCATCGTTGGACTTCGGAAGAACAAATTTGAACCTCGGAAGAGCAACGTTGGACTTCGGATGTCGATCCCCTACCCTTGCGAGATGGCGCTGAAATAATTCGGCCCTTCAGCCCTTTCGGACAATGGTCAACGGTTATTCTTTACTACTCTGACTACCTTGCTCCATTTTTCACTTTTCACTTTTCACTTTTCGTTTTTCACTTTTAATTATTCGCTTCTCAAACTCTTCACCGGATTGGCATTCGCCGCACGCCAGTTTTGAAACGTCACCGTGCCGAAGGTCACCAAAGCCACTACCGCGAACGACAGCGCGAACACCCACCAGTAAAGC
>NZ_RQYN01000068.1 GCF_003860135.1 Tannerella forsythia | reverse complement strand
GTATATATAGACTCCTTTCAACGCTTAAACTTACACTTTAAACAAAACATATTAAATTACTGATTAAAAAATCAATATATAGGATGATATAAAGTAAATCTCTATAATATATACCGCTTTATACAATTAGCTAATTAAAATTTAAAGTACTACTCTTCTTTAATGATGATAAAATACTGAATATATTAATATTAATCAATACAAAAACTCTGTATTTAGCAGAAATAAAACAATTGTTTACAACGAACAATTATTTATCAAAAAGAAGATTTATACCTATCACAAACATATATGCAAATCATACAGAATTTACATATATAACCTTTTGGGGCGGATTTACATTTGTACCATCTCAATAATTGGCTTTACAGAAATACATTTGTATATTGTTGCGATTTTCTCCTCAAGAATAACCTTACACTTTTTAGACGCGAGGTGTTGTTGATAATGTTATGACCACAGTTAAGGTTATAGCTATCCTCTCAACAATCGAAAGAACAGATAAAATTGGAAAACCGGCACACTGAAAAACTATACGATGCCGAAGGGGCTTTTTACTTCGTATTACCGCCCCCAATACAAATAACGGAAAGGAAGGTTTCCGAGTATTTTATGAAATAACACGATGCTCCGGTATTAGCAGACCGGACCACATGATGATGGCACGATGAAAGCCGTGATAAGGAGAAGAGAAAAAATGTACTGCTATGCGGTAAGATGCTAATGCATAATTTTATACAATAACTCCTTCATGATTTCGCCCTGTGTCATAGACGAGGTTACGTCAATTCCTTTCGATCGGGAGTCTGCCATCCGAATTTCATGAATGGCCTGAAAAACTTTCATTGCGCTATAATTCCTCAAACCGATCAGATAATCTTTTACCTGAATGGGAAAACGCAGATTCAGGGCATTCATCAGTCCTCTTTCCGACCGATCTTTGGAATAATAACCGATCAGCAGGTTGGAGAAATAATTGAACAGCACAGGAAGCGTTGCCTGAATGGGATGACTATTTGGGTTTTGTTCAAAATAGCGCGCTATACGATTCGCTTTCAACACATCTTTATCGGCGATCGCTCGCTGTAATTCAAAGTTATTGTATTCCTTACTGATGCCTACGTTTTTTTCGATCAGTTCAGGAGTAATTTTTTTTTCGGGAGAATCTGTCAGAAGAATCCGCAGTTTATCCAAGGTCTGGTGAAGCAAGGCCAGATCGTTTCCCAAATATTCGGATAACATGGCCGCCGCCTTGCGGTCTGCTTCGAAAGCACGTTCACGAAGCGCCGACGCGATATAATCTTCGATCTTATAGTCCGGAATCTTTTTCGAGTCGAACAGCACGCCTGTTTTCGCAACCGCAGCACTCAGACCTTTACGGCCATCCAGCTTTTTATATTTATACTCGATTACGAGAATGGTCGAAGCAAGCGGATTTTTGGCGTAGTTGGTCAGCAAATCGATATTGGCAACCAATTGCGCCTCCCGGACTACGACTAATTGATACTCGGACATCATCGGGAAGCGGCGGGCGGCATTGATGATATCGACCGCTTTCGTATCGGCTCCATACAGAATAATCTGGTTGAAGTCGCGCTCCGATTCATTGAGTACACGTTGCAGGAGTAATTCCGAAATCCGATCAATGAAATAAGGCTCTTCCCCCATCAACACATAGATGGGGCTAAACTTTTTAGCCTTGATGTCTCGGCAGATTTCTTCGTACGTCGCTTCTTTTGCAGCCATGTTGCGGAGCGTTTACCAGCTGAATTTGATGTGCTGCACGGTTTTCTTTCCTCCAATCATCATCTCGAGCGCGCTGATACCTAGTTCCACATGTTCGGGAGCGAACTTTTGTGTTACACTCTTGTCGCTCTCCTGTGTCTTTACTCCATGCTCTTCAAGCGGTTTGTCGGAGATCATCAACAGAGCGCCGGTAGGTATCTGGTTGGCAAAACCAGCCGTCAGCAACGTAGCCGTCTCCATATCAATGCCTGTTGCATGCGTTTTCTTCAGATACTCCTTAAATGCCGTATCATATTCCCACACGCGGCGATTGGTCGTATAGATCGTACCGGTCCAATAGTCGTGCCCTTTGTCGCGTATGGACGACGAGATCGCACGGAGCATCGAAAACGCCGGCAGCGAAGGTACTTCGGGCGGAAGATAATCGTTAGAGGTTCCTTCGCCGCGTATGGCCGCTATCGGGAGAACGTAATCACCGAGTGAATTGGCTCTCTTCAATCCGCCACATTTACCCAGAAACAGTACGGCTTTCGGCATCACGGCCGACAATAGATCCATGATCGTCGCGGCATTCGAACTTCCCATACCGAAGTTGATAATCGTCATTCCTCCTCCGGAGGCGTTAGGCATAGAGTTTCGAAGTCCCAGGATCGGCACTTTGAAATGATCGGCAAACAATTCGACGTATTTGGTGAAATTCGTCAACAATATATACTCCGAAAAATCTTCCAGTTTGCGGTCGGTGTATCGCGGAAGCCAGTTTTCAACAATCTCCTGTTTCGTTTTCATAAATCCTTTTCTATCTTTGTTGGTAAATTCGCAAGCAAATATAAGCAATGTACTCGTTAAATCTGCCGAAATATCCTCTAAAAATAACAGAAAAAAACGGAAAGTATTACGTCTTCGATCTTTTGCGCCGGAAAAAAGTGGTGCTGACCCCGGAGGAATGGGTGCGGCAACATTTTGTAAATTATCTACTCACAGAGAAGAACGTACCGAGAGAGTTAATGGCCAATGAAGTGGCTATTACGCTCAACACACTCTCCCGCCGATGTGACACTGTTATTTACGACACGTATCTGAAGCCTTTGGCTATTGTGGAATACAAAGCTCCTTCCGTGCGGATTACCCAAGACGTTTTCGAACAGATCGCACGTTACAATCTGGTACTGCGGGTACACTATCTAATTGTCAGCAATGGAATGGAACATTACTGTTGCCGTATTGACTATGACACAAATTCTTACACCCATCTGAAAGCGATACCTTCATATACCGAACTATTGGCAACAGATTAATCGTTGCAAAAAAAGAGGGACAAAAAACATTGTCCCCCTACTCTTCTATTTGAATGTAATATCTTGATATATTGAAATATCAGCATCTTTCTTCTTCATATTTTCGGAAGGCGAGAGCAAGTTCTGCGCAGCCGAAATCACATCGTCTAATTTAAACCCGTGAATACAGCGTCCCAAAAGGAAGGAACACGTGTATTCCGTCCAATCTCTTCCACGTTGCGATACGATGTTTATACATTCATCGAGACAACGATAGAACTGTTCTTCGGTAAGATACCCGATCCAGAAGCACCATTTCGCCACACTTACAGCACGTCCGATGTCCCACGCATACGTTGATTGAATAGCTCTCACGTCCTCTTCCGGTAAGTTCAACTCTTGAGCTATCTTGACATAGATTTTATTCAAATCTTTGTTTGTCTGGCGTGTACGAATAAACTCGTCGTATTTCTGACTCCGTTGCAGGCTCAACAGTCCGTTAATGGCATTTACAGCTGACTGTTCGTCAACAATTTCCCATTGCTTGTTCATTCCCTGACGATAGATATCCGTAGGTTCTTTGGGTATCAGCGACAAAATCTGTTCGCCGCGGTAACATGCCAGAATAGCCCCATACCCCATGGCTCGCTGATAATTTTCGCCCAACGGTTTACCCGAATAGCGGGTGTTAAATTCGGCCAGCTGTACTTTTCGAGCCTTCTTCATCTGAAAATTCAAGTACAGCATATATCCGGCAATCCCCGCCGCAACAATGGCGATGATGATGTAAATCACATTTTCCATATCGATACGTTTTTGAAATTATACCGACAAATCTACAAAAAAATAGTGGTTTTATTTATGCCGAGAAATAAAAATCACAACGAATACCGGGGACAGATGATCGGAAGAAGGCTCTTACTCGGTCTCGATCACGCCGATTTCGCGAAACCAGTCTTCGGCGCGATCCGGCCAGCTGTTGACCATCACCCCTGTATCGCGCAAACCATAGCCATGGCCTCCTTTTCCGTAAAGATGCATCCATACCGGAATATTTGCTTCCTTCAGCGCATAATAATAAAAGAGGCTGCTGTTGATAAACGAACGGTCGTCTTCCGTCTGAATCAGCATGGTCGGCGGTGTTTTCGGAGAAATCTGAATCTCCGGAGCCAGTCCGAAGTGTTCACCCTCCAGATACGCCGGATAAATCAGTAGGCAGAAGTTCGGACGGCAGCTCACCTTATCGATCGCGTTATTCGCAGGATACGTTCTTTTATTGAACGAGGTAGAAGCCATGACAGCCAAATGGGCTCCAGCCGAAAAGCCCATCACTCCGATTCGGTTCGCATCGATATTCAACTCTGAAGCATTCGCACGCACATAGCTAATGGCACGTTGCAAATCTTGCAACGGCGCCTCATGTTTCGGTTGTCCTTCACGGCGAGGCACACGATATTTCAATAACACAGCAGTAACCCCCAATTCGTTTAGCCAAAGACAAACTTCATCGCCCTCCAAATCATACGCCAGAATATCGTATCCTCCACCCGGACAGACAATCATAGCCGATCCGCTGGCTAATTCTTCAGAAGGCCGATATATGGCAATCGTCGGATCACTGACATTCGTAACCCGGCACACCGTTTCGCCGGCCACTCTGTTTCCTTCCTTGCTGATCTTTTCAGCCATCCGGACCGTTTCTCCGGGAGCTCCTTCCGGAAAAAGCCGAACAATTTTTTCCTGTGCCGTCACGACAACCTCCATAAAAAGCAGACAGACATACGATAATATCAACTTGCTCATTTTTCAATCTTTGTTTTTGATTTGTTTCGTTAACGGCAGCAAAAATATAAAAAAAGCAAAAGATGAAAAATCTTTTGCTCTATTTTATTGTTTCTTTTTCTTCCTGCATATCCAATTCGTTTTTCTCCTGATCGTAGAATCGGTACTCCAGAAAAGCCATGCTTTCATCAGGCACCACCTTCAGTTGAAAGGAGTATTTCATTTTCCATTTCATGGCCAGTGACAGAAACCCTTTATTAATATAGGCCGCCACATAAGGATGCACATGCAGTGTGATTTTTTTAACGTTATGTTTGTTAACAAGACAGTCTATCTTTCCTTCCAGGTTGTCGGTAAACAAGATGGAGGATTTAATCGTTCCCGTTCCAAAGCAAGACGGACACTTCTCGGTTGTCTTCACATCCAGAATCGGCCGTACCCGCTGACGGGTGATCTGCATCAGACAAAACTTGCTGAGCGGAAGAATATTGTGTTTAGCCCGGTCATTCGCCATGGCTTTTGTCATATGCTCGTACAATTGCTGCCGGTTCGACGCTTCCGCCAAATCGATAAAATCGATCACAATAATCCCCCCCATATCGCGCAGTCGCAACTGCCGGGCGATCTCATTGGCCGCAGCCACATTCACATCGAATGCCGTCTTTTCCTGCTCCGTGCTGCCTTTCATCCGATTGCCGCTATTGACGTCGATCACGTGCATCGCTTCCGTATGCTCGATTATCAGATAAGCCCCACTCTTATACGTTACGGTTCGTCCAAACAGTGACTTGGCCTGTCTGGTGACACCAAACTTATCGAAAATAGGCATATCGCCCGTATATAGCTTCACGATGTTTTTCTGTTCGGGAGCAATCAGGCTTACATAGTCGTATACGTTGTCGTATACCTGTTTGTCATTTACATAAATATGCTCGAATGACGAATTGAAAATATCACGCAAAAGCGCTACTGTCCGAGCTGTTTCTTCGTATATCAGATTCGGAGCCTTTGATTTGGGGACTTTTGGGATATTATCTTCCCAACGTTTCAGCAAATTCTTCAATTCTCCATCCAATTCGGCCACTCGTTTTCCTTCGGCCGAAGTGCGTACAATCACACTGAAATTCTTAGGCTTTACGCTTTGTATCAATTGACGAAGGCGGGCCCGCTCTTCATTCGATTTGATCTTTGTTGAAACAGATATCTTGTCGGAAAACGGTATCAGCACCAAAAAGCGTCCGGCAAACGAAAGTTCCGCCGTCAACCGAGGACCTTTGGTCGAAATTGGCTCTTTAGCGATTTGCACCAATATCTCATCGCCTACGGTTAGTATATTACCGATACTTCCGTCTTTTTCTATCTCGGGAAGAATCGGGGTTTTTGATACCGGCTGCCGTTTTTTGGGGTCTCCCCGCCATTGTTTCAGAAACTTCTGCTGCGTATTGAAATTCGGTCCTAAATCCTGATAATGAAGAAACGCATCTTTTTTACAACCCACGTCGACGAAAGCGGCATTCAAGCCCGGCAACAACTTTTTTATCCGTGCCAGATAAATGTTGCCCACCGCAAAAGAGTCGCTTCGCGGCTCCTTCTGGAGCTCGACCAAGCTTTTGTCTTCCAATACGGCGATAGAAATTTCGTTTGACTTGACATCTACTACTAATTCACTTACCACAATGATGCTATTTCTCTTTGTTTTTTAATTCAATATGAAAAAGAACAAACTTAAAAAATCCGATTAAGTTTGTTCTTTAAACTCCTTTTAAAAGACTTATTTCTTCTTATGACGATTCTTCTTAAGTCTTTTCTTACGCTTGTGCGTTGACATTTTATGTCTTTTTCTTTTTTTTCCGCTTGGCATAATTCCTATTAATTAGTGATTAAATCATTATTTTTTTGCCACTTGATTCATGAAAATCCGAGCGGGTTTGAAAGACGGAATATCATGCTCCGGGATAATCATGGTCGTATTCTGCGATATGTTACGCGCAGTCTTTTGTGCACGTCTCTTTACCACAAAACTACCGAAACCGCGGAGATAGACATTCTCTCCTTCGGACAAAGATTTCTTTACTACGCTCATAAACGACTCTACACTTGCCAAAACTGTGTTTTTGTCAATACCAGTGCTCTTTGCGATCTCGCTAACAATATCTGCTTTTGTCATGTCAATAAATATTAAATGAATAATTTCTAATTTTTTGGACTGCAAAGATATAGGTTTTATTTGAATTAATGCACTTTTTTGAAGAAAAAGATTGCCTATTTTTCAATTATCTGATTTTAAGAGATATTGAGAGATTGAAATCCTACTTTTATGGGGTCATTTCATCGCGAGACAAGCTATTTGTCTGCTTCGGGAATGCATGGAAATACGTATTTTTGCGCGCCCAAAAGCAGCAACATGAAGCAAAAAAACGAACTATATAAAGAAAGCGAACGGATCCGGACATGGTACAGAGCGAACAAACGCGATCTACCGTGGCGAAACACTACCGACCCGTATCGCATCTGGATCTCCGAAGTTATTCTCCAGCAAACACGCGTAGCCCAAGGGCTGGATTACTATTACCGTTTTATCGAGCGATTTCCCGATGTCCGAAGTCTTGCCGAAGCCCCGCAGGAAGAGGTGCTGAAATACTGGCAGGGTTTGGGGTATTACTCCCGCGCGCGCAATCTACACGAAGCGGCACAAGATATCCGGCAACGGTTCGGGGGAGTTTTCCCTTCGTTGTACGAGGAGATCCGTTCGCTCAAAGGCATCGGCGAATATACGGCGGCGGCTATTGCCTCTTTCGCATGGAATCTGCCCTATCCTGCCATCGACGGGAATGTGATTCGGGTGTTGGGACGACTTTTCGCCGTAGAGACACCGGCAGACAGCGGAAAAGGTAAAACCGAATATCGTCAGCTGGCAACGCTTGTGATGCCTCCCCGACATGCCGGTGAGCACAATCAGGCGCTGATGGAGTTCGGAGCGTTGCATTGCGTACCCCGAAACCCCGATTGCACGAACTGTCCGATGGTAGGGCAATGTGCAGGACATGCCTCCGGCGATCCGCATCGTTTCCCGATCAAACAGCATAAGACGAAAACGCGCGATCGTTTCTTTCATTACTTTTTCATCATGCATGATACGGACACTTATTTGCACCAACGTACAGGAAACGACATCTGGAAAGGACTCTTTGAGTTGCCGATGATCGAAACCGAGGCACCTGCCGATTTAACGGCCTTGCAGCAAACAGCCGCTTTCTCCAAACTGTTCAACGAAACAGGAAAACTGCTGTTTACCTTAGTGACCGAAGAAACCCGGCATATTCTTTCGCATCAGACATTACATGTGGCATGCTACATCGTAAAAATCGAAAAAGAAAACACGGAGTTAAAAAAACTGATCCGGACACCCTGGGAATCCATTGACATATATCCTTTTCCCAAATTAATTGTCAATCTTTTATCAAAGATAGAACAAAAATAATCAGGTTCCGGCCGTTTTTTTCGGCTGTAAATTTGTACAGTTCGTAAAAGACGCCTACATTTGTTCCTCAAACCGTTATAAATTACATGTCCCTATGTCACTGAACAAAGTCATATTGATTGGAAATGTGGGCAAAGACCCCGATGTGCGTTATTTCGAAAGCGGAAATGCCGTAGCCAACTTTTCATTGGCAACGAATGAACGCGGCTATAAACTCGCCAACGGAACGGAGATTCCCGAACGAACGGAATGGCATAATATCGTGGCCACTCGTGACCGTGCGCAGTTCGTGGAACGATACGTCAAAAAAGGCTCGATGGTTTATGTTGAAGGAAAGATCCGGACGCGCAGTTATGATGACCAGAGCGGTGTCAAACGGTATGTGACCGAAATCCAAGCCGATCGTATCGAGTTCTTCTCGTCCGGACGAAAACCGCAGGAAACAGATACACAGACTCCCTCTCCGACTCCCTCCCCGGCTATGCCGTCAGGCAAACCCCAAACGGGCACAGATGAAATCGATGACCTGCCATTTTAATCTTATCTTAACGCATCAAATTACCCCTTGGATTCAGACGATTATTACCCGAGTATCGTATTACAGACCGTGTATGAAGGGTCTGTATGGAATTTCGCGATTCTTTTTTGCATCATGCTTTTGCTGTTGCTTGTTTCCGGATGGATAGCCGCAGGAGAGCGGGCGTTATTTTCGCTGTCGGTCGACGAGACGAACGAAATACGTGAAGAAAAAAGCACCAGAGACAAGTTTATCAGACAATTATCAGATCGCGCGCAGCAAATACGGACGGCGGTCTCGATCGTGCAAACCATCCTGATTGTTGCGGTAACGATTATCGGGATGTATACCGTCCAGTCCGTTTGTTCGACGGCTCGATGGACCGAAGGATGCGTAGCCGGCATTTTCGGTATCGGCCTGCTGCTATTCGTTTTTAAAGGGTGGTTTCCTAAATTTCTGACACAGGACAACCACCTCCGCGTGGCACGCACGACGGCCCCTTTCCTTAAAACGATCGACTGGATCTGCCGGCCGGTCAGCCTCTGGATGTACGCCTCGCCGGCCCATCAGCGGAAACACGACTCGCAGTTAAACGAATCGACGATCATCTCGAAAGAAACGGCCGACGAGAAAGAGATGCTCGAAGAAATCGTACATTTTTATAATAAGACAGCCGATGAAATCATGGTACCGCGCCTCGACATGAAAGCCATCAATGCGAAATGCTCTTTCAAAGAGGCACTCGATATCATCATTCGGAGCGGTTTTTCACGCATCCCGATCTACGAAGAAACGGAAGATAACGTGACGGGCGTACTGTATGCGAAAGACTTGCTTCCGTATATTCAGGATACGAGCGATTTTGAATGGCAGAAATTGATCCGTCCGGCATATTTTGTACCCGAAACAAAAAAAATCGAAGGGCTGTTGGAAGAGTTTCGAACCAACCGGGTGCATATCGCGATCGTAGTAGATGAGTTCGGATGCACTTCGGGATTAGTGACGATGGAAGATATTATCGAAGAAATCGTCGGAGATATATCGGACGAGTACGACACCGATGCCAAACAATATTTCCAACTCCCGGACGGGAGTTATATCTTCGAAGGAAAGATTCAATTGAACGATTTTTTCCGTGAAACAGACATCGACGAGGAGGAATTCGGCGATTTGACGGAAGATATCGAGACGCTTACGGGCTTACTGCTCAAAATCAAAGGGACGTTGCCGCGTCGACGTGAGATGATCGAATACCGGAATTATCGTTTCCGCGTGCTCGAAGCAGACGAACGACGTGTAGTGAAAGTGAAATTCGACCGTATCCCTCCGGCTCCCGGAAAAGAGAAATAACGATGCGTATCTTGCCACGGATTCTTTTACTGGCAGTCTGTGTAGCTTGCTCGACACCCACGCCGAAGCCGCGCGGCGTGCTGCGCATCGATCTGCCGGAGGCGAAATACACGCCCTTCACGGCCGAAGAACTGGCCTATGCTTTTCGCGTATCGCAGCTCGTGACCATCGAAATGCCTCCCGCCGATGCGACGGAAGACTGGCTGAACGTTACCTACCCTTCGCTCAACGTCAAAATGTATTGCAGCTACCGAAGCATCACCCGTGAGACGCTTCCTCGATGCGAAGCGGAGTGTCGCGAACTCGTCGCACGCAGCGCCCGCGATGCTCAAACCATTACCGAACAGGCTTACGAAGCTCCTGAGCGCCGTGTGTACGGCACGCTCTTCCGAATCGATGGCGACTCGCCCACTCCTATCCAGTTTATGCTTACCGACAGCGTGTCGCACTTCTTCCGCGGAGCGCTCTACTATCAACAGCGTGTCGATGCCGATTCGGTATCGCCCGTGACCGAATACCTTCACCACGATGTGACGGAATTGATTCAATCGTTCGACTGGAGATAGCCATGCCCGTTCTGCCCGAATATACGACCTCGCTGCGAGGAATCTGGAAAATCGAAGAAAGTCGCGATGATTTGCTGGCTCTGCTGACGCGCAAAGACGATTACGTACCGTTTCTGAACGGCTGCAAGTCCGACACCCGCCAAACGGAATGGCTGGCCGTGCGCACATTGTTGAAAACCATGCTCGGCCGTGAAACACCCATTGCTTATCACCCCGACGGCATTCCTTACCTGCCCGATGCTGCCCTTCACATCAGCATCTCTCACACGAAAAGCTATGCCGCCGTCCTGCTCGATACGCAACCCCGCATCGGCATCGATATCGAGTACCGCTCCGAACGTATCCGCAAGCTGTACGATCGCTTCCTCGGCGAAGCGGAGCAACGCCTGATCGGCCGGCATCCCGATACCGAGACGTTGTTAATTTGCTGGAGCGCCAAAGAAACGGCATTTAAAATGATGAGAAAAAGAGCGGTCGACTGGCGAAACGACCTGCGAATCGTCTCGTTCGATCCGCAACTCAGACAGCTCTCGATCCGCGAGACCCTCACACCGCACGCTACGCTCTGCTCGATCGGCTACATCGTTACCTCCGAATTTATTATGACACAAAGCGCCCCCCAATAATCTTTGGGGGTGGTTCAGAACGGTATTTGGGTACGTTCCGAACGTATTTCAGGTACGTTCCGAACGTATCGGCATGGATACGTTCCGAAGCAGGTGTCGGGTAGTTCGGGAACGTACCCGGAGTAGTTCCGAGGTCAACGGTGAGTATTTCGGAACCACCCGCCGACACATTCGGAAATACCCTTCGGGTTATAAAGAACCACCCGACGGGTGCCTCTGAGCTACCCATCGGGTGGTCATGCAACTACCCGCAGACACCCGTTAAGTATTTCCGAAATACCTGCCGACAAGCTCGGAACTACTCACCGACGACCTCGGAACTACTTTTGGAACATATTATCAATCGGTTATCAATCAGTAGTCAGCAGTCAACTCAACACCGCGCAGGGCGTCGTAATTCGTAATTTGTCATTCGTAATTGTTCTATTTAACAACTCAATGCCCCCAGGGCATCACTTTTCACTACTACTTTAACTAGCCTGACTACTTTGCTACATTTTTCACTTTTCACTTATTCCAAACCGTATCGGTAACCTTGTTGGGCATACATTAAGGTGTCCCATCAAGAAAATACAAGTTAAATAACTCTCTTCACAACGCAATCAATCTTTACAAGATTTAATAATGCCAACATATTTGGGCCATAAATGGTCTGCAGTTGCAGGGCTAACCCACTTTTCATACATTAAAATCTCAAAATCAATAATATCTCCAATTTTTACCTTTTTACCGTATTTCTCAATATCGAAAGCAATAGTAGTGCCAACAGGAAGTGAATGTTTATTTGAGACTTTGGTTATTGTAACAATATTGTAGCGTTCGTGTCCGACGCCAAACAACGTGATAACCTCGCCTGTGTAACAATCAGATTTATCAATCTCTTTCTCGCATCCCGCTCCTCCTATCAGCAAAAGCAATGATTTTTGTTATCATATAGGTATTGGCTGGAGGACGCCCCTGATACCATAAGCATATCACCGGTTCATCCGGTTGAAAAAGCTTTCGGTTTTTCTCTTCTTCCGTCAGCTCCCGATATTCAAAGTGCAACCACGTGCCCTCTTCCATAAGCTCAACAGGCAAACCTATCCGATTAAAAAGAGGCACTGAAATTGCA
>NZ_RQYN01000067.1 GCF_003860135.1 Tannerella forsythia | reverse complement strand
AACGATTTTGACCGATGCCCTGAAAAAACAGGGCGCGGCTTTCACCGTAAACAACCAACGAATTATGGTGTACAAGGCGAATGTGAAACAGACAGAGCCTCATCCGGCGGCTTCATCTGCTTCGGCACAGCAGCAACGTGAGAAAGTCGTCATACGGGGCAAGATCGTCGATGAATCGGGCGAGCCGTTGCCCGGAGTGTCCGTCTATACGAAAGATATGACTTCCGGCACGATTAGTGATCCGGACGGCAATTTTAATCTGTCAGTTAATCAGGCGAACGACAGCGTTTACTTTTCCTATGTGGGCTATCGTACCGAACGTATTTTAGCTCAGGCGTATCGCAATAAAAACGTATCGATTAAGCTTGTATCCAACGCCGTTCAAATGAGCGAGCTGGTCGTTGTGGCCTACGGTTCTACCAACCGCAAAACGTTCACCGGATCCGTTTCGGCCATTACGGCAGACGATATTCAGCGGAATAAGTCGAACAATATATTAAGCAGCTTGCAAGGCACGATTCCCGGGCTTCAGCTCGAAAGCAAATCGCAGCGGAGTGGGCGAAGTCGGCCGGAAATCGTTATTCGAGGTGCTTCGTCGATCAACTCCAGTATTTCTCCTCTCTATATTATTGACGGAGCACCGAGTGATGCCATTGAGCAGCTGAACCCCGACGATATCGAGTCGGTTTCGGTCTTGAAAGACGCGGCGGCTATTTCGCTTTATGGAGCTCGCGCGACAAATGGTGTCATCCTGATTTCGACCAAACAGGGACGTCGTAACGCCCATCAAAAAGCCTCCGTCAGATACACCGGACAAATCGGATTTTCGACTCGTACGGGCAAAGACTACAAGATGGTCTCTCCGAAAGATTATTATGAGTTGTCGTGGGAAGCGTTGCGCAATGGAGCCGAAGATAATCCGGGCCTGCTGACGGCCGGAGGAAAGAAATACACGTCGGCTGCCGAGTATGCCACGTCGGAATTGCTGAACGCCTTTGGATACAACGCTTATGATAAGGCACAACCCGTAGGATTGGACGGTAAGCTGGACCCGTCGGCCAGACTCCTATGGTGGGAAGATTATAGCGAGAGCCTGATCAAAACCGGGCTGAAACACGAACATACGTTTAATATCAATAACGCGACGGATAAACTCAAATATTATATCTCGGCAGGCTACTTGGATCAGAGAGGGTTGGAGCCGGGCAATGGAGGGTTCGACCGTTTTACGGCTCGCACGAATATGTCGTACGAGATTAACCGTTACGTTACCGTGGGAGCCAACCTTGGGATGAGCAGTTCTACCACCAAGACGCACAGTATCAACAACGGGTATGCCGATTTTGCGACGTATGCCCGTCTTACTCCGGGGTTATATCCGTTGTACAAACGTAACGAGCAGGGCCAGCCGGTATATGATGAGAACGGCAAACCCATACTCGACTTCGGAAATGGACCGGCCAACATTTTAAACAGCAGACGGCCTAATGTTACTTCCCAAGAAGGAGGATGTAGCCCTTTGGGTACATTGGATTTAGATAAGAGCGGATATAAAAGTCGGTATTATTTCACGAATTTCTTTGTCGATGTCAATCTGTACGAAGGACTGAAATTCAAAACTTCGTATTCCGGAAATACGTCGTATTCCGACAATCGATTCTACCGCAACAGAACGATCGGAGAGAGCAAAGGAAAAGGGCTGCTGATCGTCAATACCGCGCAAACGACACATTGGACGGTGAACGGTATATTGAGCTACGACAAAGCGTGGGGTAGCGATCGCCGCCTTCGCCTGCTGTTAGGATCCGAAATCAACGAACGAGCCAATTCGAGTGTGAATGCTTCTGTCACCGGGTTTGGCTTTGAAGGGATGGATGAGCTGGTAAACGGCTCAACCATCGTGAAGCCTGCAGTGGGAGCCGGAACATCGTCATCCGACCGTCTGTTAGGTTTCTTCTCGCGTGCAGAATACGACCTGCATAACCGTTACTTCTTCTCGGCCAGCCTCCGGCGCGATGGCTCTTCTCGCTTCCATCCCGACACACGTTGGGGGAATTTCTGGAGTGCCGGCGCTTCGTGGATCATCAGTCAGGAAAAATTCTTACAGAACAGCCGATGGCTTTCGTTCTTAAAGCTCAGAGCCAGCTACGGAACATCGGGAAATATCGGGATGAACGACTATCGCTCCTATTATGCTACCGGATATATGTTCTTGGGCACTCCCGGCGTCTATATCTCGGAATTGGCTAATAAAAATTTGAAATGGGAAATCAATAAACAGTTCAATGTCGGGATAGATGCAGCCTTCGCCAATAACCGTATCCGTTTGACGCTCGACTGGTATAACCGGCAGACCGACGATCTCTTTTATAATGTTCCGCTCTCGCCCTCGATCGGCTTTAAGCAGGTGCTCCGTAATATCGGGAGTTTAAGGAACAGGGGAGTCGAACTGTCGGTAACGACACGGAATATACAAACGAAAGATTTCGAATGGACGACGAACTTTAATATCTCCAACAATAAGAATGAGATTCTGGCGTTGAATCAGGACGAGTTCATAACCGGAAACCGTATTTATAAAGTGGGACAAAGCACCACCGAATTCTTTATTCGTGAATATGCCGGCGTTAATCTCGAAAACGGAAGACCACGCTGGTACATCGACGAAATAAGTACGCAGACAGGAGAAAGAACGGGTAACCGGGTGACGACGGAAAAATGGAGTGAAACAGTGATTAAAACGATTAAACTCGACGACGGATCGACTAAGACGGTACGTAATCTCGGACGTTATTCCGTGGGAAATTATACGCCCACTATCTCTGGAGGACTTTACAACACGTTCCAGATCGGAAATTTCGACTTGGGGATTTTGTTTAACTACTCGCTCGGTGCCAAAATCCTGATGGCGGATTATGCTCCGCTTACCAATTCGGGCAGTAACACCGTTAAATTGTTCCATCACGACATGTTGAACCGTTGGCAGAAAAAAGGCGACGTCACCGATATTCCCCGATTGACGACTACGAGTGTTAATAATTACACCGGCTCTTTTTCATATACCTCTACTTTCTACATGCGTAGCGGAGACTATTTGAAACTCAAAACCCTGCATTTGGGCTATACATTGCCTTCGAAAATGAATAAAGCGCTGCGGATTGCCGGTGCCAGATGCTATTTACAGGCGGATAACGTCTGCTATTTCAGTGCCGAGCAAGGGTTCGATCCGGAGCAAGTGTCGGGCGGCATTGTCTCGAGCAATTTCCCTGCTTTATCTACCTATTCCGTGGGGGTTAAACTCGATTTTTAACTTTGTTGTTTTTACAAACCATTAATTGATAAAAAAATGAAAACTATAATAAGACTATTCAATCATCGAAATATACGATATGCCATGGTGCTTGTCGCCTGCCTTTTGTTTGTGCGGTGTAATGATTTTTTAGATGTAGTACCAAGGGATAAAGTATCGTCTGATATTGTATTTACATCCTACGAATCGGCAACGACCGTACTCGGCGGTGTGTACGATCACATGACCTATTCGGCCGAAGGATTTATGATCAGGGCGCAGAGTTTGGGCATCCATAACTTTATTTTGGCGGCCGATATGATGGGACAGGATATCATCCCTAAAAACTTCTCCGGACAGTTTCAGGGAGACGACTATAACTTCAGCTCCCGCACGATGGAAAAAGATCGTCCATCTTTCTTCTGGTTTTATTGTTACAGTCATATCAATGTGCTGAATGATCTGCTCGCGAACATGTCCAAAATACAAGGAACGAGTACCGAGAAAAAGCAGGTAGAAGGAGAAGCGCGTACCTTGCGTGCCTACCAGTATCTTCTGCTCGTGCAATGGTTTCAGCAAACGTACCTGCTGAATCCGGAAGCTCCCGGTGTACCGTTATACCTCGAACCGACCATCGACCCGAAAAATCGCGAAAGTATGAAAAAGATTTACGAGGCCATTACGGCCGATTTGCAATGGGCGATCGATAACCTGCCGTCCGGACGACGGAAAGATTCTAAATATGTAGTATGCAAAGACATGGCTAAAGGCTTACTGGCACGCGCATATATGGAGACGGGAGAATACGAAAAAGCGGCTGTATTGGCTAAAGGGCTGGCCGAGACGTATCCTTTGATGTCGAACGATGAATATAAGAAAGGCTTTAATAATGCGTCGGTTTCCGAATGTATCTGGGCATTACCGACCTCGACGAAGAATATGAATGCCAACTATTCGTTGCCCACGGTTTGGAGTCATCCGCGTAAAAACAAACGCTGGTCGTTGGAATTCGTCTTCCTGAACAGCGATTTTGTCGAACTGTTTGCAGAAGGAGATATCCGGAAAGAATTGATTCAGCTCAATCCGAAGACACAGGAGACGGAAAAGTTTCCGGAACGGAAATATATTTCGTTTAAGATTATGGACCCGGATGAAAACGATAAACTACCCGATGTGCTGTTGATGCGGAGCAGTGAAATGCTGCTGGTTGCGGCCGAATGTGCGGCCCGGATGAAAAACGATGCCGAAGCGCAGCAACTTCTTTTCACCCTGCAACAGAAGCGTAACCCCGCTGCCGTAAAAACAACGGCAACCGGCGAAGCGCTGATCGATGAAATCTGGACGGAGCGCCGCAAAGAACTCTATGGCGAAGGCTTTGCGCTGCTTGACCTCAAGCGTTTCCGCAAGCCGCTCGTACGCAAAGGGCTTCATACCATCAAAAGCGATGATGCCGGTGGAGTATTGTACCCTGCCGACAGTAAGATGTTTACGCTGCAAATACCCGAAGGAGAAATTCAGACGAATAAAATTGAACAAAATCCATAAACATATTATTTATAATAAAATCGAAAAATGAGAAAACAAATTATCGGATCTATTTTTATGTTGATGACCCTGCCGTTTGTGTATGGGCAAAAAAGTGAAATTACCGTAAAAGGAAGTGTCAAATTCCCGGATGACAAATTCAAGATGCAAATTTTTTACACGGACAAGTTTGATAAAGTCGTGATCGACTCGTTCGAAGTGAAGGCTGACCAAACATTCGAAAAGAAAGTGCAGCTTCCTTTTCCGGGTATTTATTATATCGATTGTCAAAAATGGGAGTATCTGAAATTCTGGGGCGAAGATGAAGATATCGAGGTGCATTTCAGAGGGCAGGATACCGCGAAAGTGAAAATCAAAAATCCTCCGTATCAACATATCGTTAATCCGGGGCCGAATAACGAATTGATGAACCTGCAAAACTATTTCGATTACATGGCTTATCAGGCTATGATCGGTGCGGGGAAAGAAGTGTTCCAGTCGGGAGAAAGTACTTGCGAGGACTGGAAAGCGTATGCGAGAGGTGCGTATGACCGGGCTGCTGCGGCCAGTGGTGAGTATACGAAGTTCTTGGCACGCTATTATGTCGATCGTAACAGTTCGGTCTCCCTGCTCTATCGGCTGAAAGACGAAGAACTGAGAAACGGCATCCTGACTTATTTTCAGAAAAACAAACCGGACTATGCTCCTTATGTAAAATATGTGCAGGAAGAAGCGGAGAAGCGCGACTTGACCGATAAGCTGGCCGTAGGCAAGGTGGCTCCGGACTTCAAATATCCCACGCCGGACGGTAAGAAACAGCTCGGCCCTCACAGTTTTAAAGGGAAATATTTGCTGATCGACTTCTGGGCATCGTGGTGCGGACCGTGCCGCAAAGCCATCCCTCACCTCAAAGAAGCGTATGAGAAATACAAAAAGCACGGCTTCGAAATCCTGTCTGTGTCGATCGACAGGAAAGAGACTGATTGGAAAAAGGCTTTGAAAGAAGAGCAAATGCCATGGAAGCAAATACTCGCAACGGAAGCAGGAAAAGAGATTATGAAGACATATCAGTTCTCCGGAATACCTCATCTTGTGTTGCTCGATAAAGACGGTAAAATCATCGAAAGAAATCTGTTGTCGACCAAACTGGACGAGACCTTGCAAAAAGTAATCAATAAATAAGCTGTTGTACTGATCGTTCAGTATTTTTAGAGGGTGTGTTGAAATGTAATGTTTTAGCATACCCTCTTCTACTAATGGTCAATGGTTGTGGAAAAGTGAAAAACGAAAAGTCTTTCGGGTATTCAGAGCCTGTTTAAATTTTATTCAACGTGAGTTCGATGTAAGAAAAGGATCAAAAAAATTGGAACATAATGGGAAACTTAACAACTTTATCGTATTGAAATATAAAGTCATCCCGCAAAAAAACCATTATAATTCCGGAGCATAAAATTACAGAATTAAGCGAAGCGTATCACGAATACCTTTAAAATAGAAATACTCAAATGAGTAAATTTATTTCATTATCGATGAGTTTCACAAAGAATTTGACAAGGTGATCAAAGAGCACAGCCTTGAAGACGGCAAAAAAAGAAAACGAAACCGTAAGTTTACGCTCTCTGGGAGCAAAGTGATGACTATACCGGTACTCTTCCACAGCGGAGCATTTAAGAACCTGAAAAGCTTCTATATGTTTTATGTTCAAAGACAGATGAAAAAGGAGTTTCCCCATACCGTTTCCTACAATCGTTTTGTTGAACTACAACGTAAAGCCTGCATACCGCCTTGACTATATTTCTTAAAATGTCCTGCTTAGCAAAATGTACCGGCATCTCATTCATTGACTCCACGCCACTCTGCGTAGCTGCCATATCAAGCGAGAAAAGCAAGACGGATTGTTTCGAAGTTGGAGCCGTTGCTCTCGATCCGTTCCTTAACGGAAGAGAGAACTCTTTTTTCCTCTCTCTCCGCGGTGATCGGTTGGTCAGAGCACGCAATGGCTGTATGCCGGGGTGATCCGCAGGTCATCGTCCGGATAATCGTACAGGGAGAAGCGGGACTCCGTCTCGCCTTCGGTAAAATGCCAGATGCCGGCGTAATGTCCGGGCTTTTCGCCCATTTCGTAAAGTTGAAGCATATACTGCCGAATAGATTTGTTCTCACGAATAAAGACCTTTCCGATGCGTTCGATAATGGGGCTGTGTTTGCGCGTATGATCATGGTCGAACTCCAGCACCCGTTTGCCATCGGGAGTAACGCCTGCCAGCGTGAAAGTCATACTTTTCCCGATGCCGGGGAGGTTGAGCACGTTTCGGTCGGTTGCCACGAAAGGGATGTTTTTCACTTCGCAGAAGTGCCGGATGGTAGCCCCGAGATCGTTGCTATTGTGGAGGAGCGAGAGAAATTCGGCTTCGGCTTCGCGGTCGAGTTTACCGAGCGCTTTCTCTTCCTGCTGCTCCTGCATCGAACGACTGTTCGGCGCAAATACGGCATAATTCTCTTCGAAACCTTTCACGGAAAAGGTGTAATAGCAAAGCACGCCGAGGGCGTTGAGCGTTTTGCGCAGCTTGGCCGTGTGTCCGCGGCGCGAGGCGGCCACATTGTAAACGAGCTGATTCGTGATGCCCCATCCGGTCGAGAGGATGCGGCGAATGGCTTCGCGGGCTTCGGGCGTTACTTCGAGCGGTGACTCAAAATGTGTTTGGATGACAAACTGTTTGATCCCTATGGCCGATGCTTTGGCTTTGAATTCGCGCAGAATGGCTAACAGTTCGTCGTTGATCCGCATGGGCAAGTAGACCGGCAGGCGCGAGCCGAGGCGCACACGCTGGATCTCGGCATATTTCTCGCCATCGGGGCGTTTCTGGTTCGCTTTTCGTTTGTTTACCGTCATTTTGTAGACGGCCTCGAGGATATGGCGCAGCGTTTTGTTCTGACTCATCAGCGCATCGCCTCCGGTGATGAGGATATCCCTCAGTTGCGTATCTTCCTCGAAATATTTCATCAGTTTACGCAGTCGTATCTCCCAGCTTTCTTTGGGTTTCAGGTCTTCGAAGTTGAAGTTCAGTCGTTCGCTTTGGAAGTCGTACATACGTTGGCACGATGCGCACAGTCCGCCGCACGCGCGTCCCATGGAGTCGGGGATGAGGATGGCCACTTCGGGGTAGCGGCGGTGAATGTTGTGGCCGTCGGGGAGCAACCATCCGGCGGCATTCGGTTTGCCTGCCTCGACTACATCTTCTTTCTCCCATGCGCGTATCTTGCCGTACGTATCGACAAGTTGCGGCGAGTACAGCACGTAGCTGCGCAACGTCCGATCATCGTATCCCCGACCGGTGGGGTTCAGCAACGACAGGTAATAAGGGGTTACGAAGACCGGAATACCTTTTTCCCGCGCCTTGCGGTAGGTTTGCATCGTTTCTTCGGACAGCGTATGTCCCAGCATCCGATTCAGCTCATCGGCGCTCTTTACGGCAAAAGCGAGGTGAAAACGGTGATCGCTCCACCATGTTTCCACGAGGTGTCGTTTTTCTTCGTCGCTGCATCCTTCGGGAAAGACGTAGCGGTTTGATGCGGCGTGCCGTCGTTCGATGCGGCGGATAAGCTGAGCGATGATTCGCTCTTTGTTTTCGCGACGGATGGCACGTACATCTTCGTTCAGACCGCTCGGCCATCGTTTCATCCATTGCAATACCTGAGCCGACGACGGAGCGGAGCGTTCCGGCGTGTAGAGTCGCATGAACTGGTGATAGAGATCGGTCAGGAAATCGACGGAGACGTCGCTGTCTTCTGTCGTTTGTTTGCTCAGAAATTGCCGGAGGAGCGAGATGGTTTTGAGCTCGATGTCGGATTCGGTCGAGAGTTCGAAAACGGTTTTGCCGTCGTTTGCGATCAGTCGCGCGATGTTTCGCACGGCATCGGGATTGAGGTCTTCGGAGAGCAGCAGTTCGTTCAGCTGTTGTTTGAACTCCGTCTCGTCGCGGCTTGACGAAGCGAGCGTAACGATCTGCGGAAGGTCGGTTTCAAATCCGCGTCGTAGATCTTGATGAGTGGAGAGCTTGTATTTGTGTTTCATCCGCATCGTGTTTTTGGTTGTTATGTTTGCAAATATAACGATCCGGACATAAAAAAACAAAAGTTTTTATCTTTTACAAGTGTTAAACCGAAAGCTACAAAGATGTTTTAGACAAAAAAACGAAGAGGATATGGCAAATCGTGATTTTGCGCACACCCTCTTCTCAACTAACCACCCAAAGAATAAAAAAAGATCAGTTCATTCTTTTAATTTTAATGTGTAATATTGATAGAAACACCTCCGTAGAACAAGGTACCATAAACCGGAGCATACATGAAAGCGGCATCATCGAGTCGTTTCTCGTCTTGCAGATAATTGAAGATATTGTTCGCTCCGGCATACAGTCTGACGATTCCGAAACGTTTCGATATGCGCGCATTGAAAGTCATGTACGGCGATGTTTCCTTAATCTTCGACAGTTCTTCCTTCTCACTGATATAGTCGATATACATCTTACCCTGATACAGTCCGTAGAGCATGAAGTGCCATGTGGAAGGCGTATATTCCACCTTCACGCTGCCTGTCGTAGTCGGGAAACGCGGGATATACTTGCTGATGCCTTGGTACTTCGTTTCTTTCCAGTCTTCACGTTCGTTTTTATACGTACCGTGGTTGAAGGCAAAGTCTACTCCTACGTTCAGATTACGCACCGGATTGGCAAGTACGGTCAGCTCAACCCCCTGCACAACAGCGTCGTCGACATTGCGCCATTGATACGTATAGCCGAGGTTCTTCACGTTATCGTCGGCATCGGCAAAGTCGATCTTATTCTTCAGATAGCTGTAAAACACGTTGGCGCTTACCTGCAGATGGTGCCCGTAATAATCGGCCGAGAAATTGGCGCTGCGCGACGTTTCGGGTTTCAGCTCCGACGATTTCCATACGCGCGGCGATCCGCTGCACAGGTGCAGATCTTCGGAGAAGCCGTACGGCGCGCGGAATCCTGTTCCGGCGTTCGCGCGCAGCGTGATGTTGCGAGATAACTGATATTTGATGGCCAGACGTGGATTGACGCTCGTTTCCTTGAAACGCGTCTGAGGGAAGTCCTTGTCGAAGACTTTCCTGTCCGAAGTATATTCTTCGCCCGACGAATGATGGTCGACACGCACGCCGGGAACGACCGTCAGGCGCGGGGTAACCTGCCACTCGTCCTGTACGAAAGCTCCGAACTCGTCGGCATGTTTCTTGGCCACCGATTTATATGAATTGCCGAAATATTTACTCGTCGAATCGACCACGACATACATCCCCGACTCGTCGAGGCGTGAGGTATAGTACTGTGCCCCCAAAAGCAGGTTATGATTGCCCAGCTTCGATCCGAACGTGAGCATAGAAATAAACGACTTTTCATGGGCCAAATACGGACGCATATCGAGCACGTTCGGAGTTGAATCGTTGTGGGTACTCAAATAATCATTCAGATAAGAGTCGTTCGTGGCCTCGCGCTTATGATGGATATAGGTGTTGTTAAAGTTCAACTCGAATTTCTCCCCGAAATGTTTCGTATAGTTCATTTCCGCTTCGTAACGGTTCGTGGTGATGTTTTCCGTACCGTCCGTAAACGGATTCTTGTAATAGTCGCCGGCTATTTTTCCTCCTTCCCGCTTTTCGTTGATGGCTTTGCCGCGCAGCACGAGCTTATCGCTACCGAAGAAGGGATCGTTTACGTAGAACGAGAATCCGAGGTTATGAAGCTTCGAGGCGACACGGTCGGAGATACTGTCTTTCCGGTTTACTTCGCTGCGGGTGCTTCCTTCGGCCGTGGCATCGATCGCGTCGTGGTCGATCTTTTGTGCGTAGACGCTCAGCCCGATGTTGCCGCGTGTATTGCGCATTGACGAAGAGAAGTTATACACGTTCGAACCGTGATTGCCGAACTGAACATCGGCCGAGATGGACGGCACGGGCGACGGTTCTTTCGTGATGATGTTGATGGCTCCGGCTACCGCGCTACTGCCGTACAGGGCTGATCCGGCTCCTTTCACGACTTCGATGCGGTCGACGTCGCCCGTACCGATCTGCTCCAAACCGTACACGCTGGCCAGTCCCGAGTAAACCGGCTGTCCGTTGATCAACACCTGCGTATGTTCCGCGCCTAATCCCTGCATACGCACCATCGAAAAGTTACAGAACTGACACTGCTGTTCCACACGGATACCCGGCACACCTTCCAGCGCTTCGAATACGTTCCACGCATTCTTGTTTTTCAACGCCTGCGAAGTAACGACTTCGGTGCGGATGGGTACGTTCTTTACGTAGTGTTGCGTGCGCGTTCCTGTCACTACCACCTGCTCAAGGTTGAACACGTCTTCTTCCAACTCGAAATATACTTCGGTGCCTTTGCCCGGAGTCATCGTCACTTCGATTTCCTGCGGTTTGTACCCCACATACTGGGCAATAATCGTCTGTTTACCTGCCGGAAGATGAGCCAGCTTGAAATGACCGGTACCGTCGGCAGCCGTTCCCAACTTCGTCCCTTTCACAAAAATCGTAGCATAAGGAATATGTTCTTGCGTCTCTTTGCTTTTGACGTGCCCGAACAACATCGCGTCCGTCGTCACTTTCTGCGAAAAAACAGTTGTCACACATAGAATGTTTAATACCAATAAAATAGTTATCTTCTTCATTTTTGTTTTGAGTTTGTTAAAAAATCGGCCGCAAAAGTAGAGTGGTAAAATGTTAAATCCTATCCCTAATATGGGGGATATTTCGCTAAGGAATGATTCGCATAAAGCCTCAAAAAACAGTAAATCACATCATATCGTTAATCAGCATCGCACACAATTTAGTTCATTGATTTCGAGGAATCCATTTTTTCTTATACATGAAACAAATACGGTTTATCCGATATTTGGAGTGATAACGTTCTCCTAAAACAGAAAGAGAGCCTCTGTTTCTTTCGTTAACTCACCATTTCTATTCCCCCCGCATCTCGTCCAAATTGTCTTATAGGACTTTTCAAATTGTCTTATAGGACAATTTAAATTCTCTTATAAGACAA
>NZ_RQYN01000066.1 GCF_003860135.1 Tannerella forsythia | reverse complement strand
AAAAAATCTCTAACGCTACGCGTTAGAAAAATATATGTATTATATTTTATTAATCAGGCAGTTATAGTTGTTTTTGTTCTATTGCGTAATCTGGGTTCATCAAAGGTCAATAAATCATCCCAATCGTTGAGGCTGCTTGTTGTGTGCTTTTCCCTTATCACTTGTTTTATATCATAATCACCAGCCTTTGCAAGTTCTACCCTATCAGTTACCCACATTGCAGCCTTTAATCTGGTTCCCTCGTTATCACTATGCAAGCAATCTCTTATTGCACTCAAAGCCTCATCAGCAAGCCCAAACAAGCCATTTCTAAGGTTGTTCTTATAGTCATTACATTGTTGATTAAAAAACATTGAAAAGTTATTTGCATCTGCCATTTGTAGAGTGTTGAGCGGTTCACTCTTATTTTCTCTGCCACTGCTGTAACGCTATTTCCAGACGCTAACAAAATTGCTGCTTGTTCTTGTATTGGAGTCAATCCCGTTTGGGTGTTTACCTCTGGCAAATCTGCCTTTTTTGTTGCTTTTTGTTGTTTTTTGTTATTCATAATACTTTTATTTTTTTATTGTCTGACAATACTTTAAGACTTCTTGTTTTACCGTTTCAAGCAGCCTTATAAACTTGCTCACTTGGTTCAAGGTAAGCCCCCCCCTCTTTGCCATTATCTACATTTAGGCAAATTGTAGGCTCTGTTTCCATTTCTCCGTTTTGGTCTGTTATGGTTGTTTTTGCCACTTGCAAAGTTATTTCTTGCTCGGTGTCTGCCTCAACCGTTATAGGCTTTTGTATTACCATTTTCATTACTTTATTTCTTTATTGGGTTACTAAATCGGTAACAGAATACAGCTTAATATAGAGTGATTTTGTGATTATCGGTAAAACTTTACCGCCTCGCTCACTTTCTTATCAAGTTCCTGTATTGCCTCATTGGGAACGGTTAAACCATCCCTTATTTTGCAAGCCTCATTTATAGCCTGTCTTAGGTCAAAGGCTTGTTTCTTGGATAACTCGCCCCGTTTTTGTGCCTCATTTATCTGCTCTATCATCTGGAGTTGCCCGCCTGCCTGTTCAATCAAAGAAAGCACTCCCATTTTGTAAAGTTGCTGTTTACTTTTCATCGCTTGAAAATTTAGTGAAACATCATTTATTTTCTGGATAGCCTTGTATGTGTCTTTCCATCGGTTCAGTATGTCAATATAAAAAGCCTCATCATAAAGCAAAGCCCCTGTAACCTCAGTTACCTTTAACTGTGAGGCTATTCTATTGGTGTACCGCTGTTCATATCTTAGTACATTTCTGCCCTCATACAATTCTGGTATCGGCTCTTTATGGTTCTTTTGCTCCCTGTTTTTGTCATAAAAGCACAACCGTCCGCCTGTCTGACTGTAATATACACCGTTAGGCTCTTGCAATCGGGTTGCATACTTCAATATACCCAAATGATTAAGATAAACTTCTGGTGGGTGTCTGGTGATAAAGTTCTGGGCTATATCCAGACGGGTAACGGTGGCTTTGCCCATTGGTATATGTAAAGTATCTGATAGGCTTTCTATTGCCCTTTGAGTATCACCCCGTCCCATTGTCTGAAAGTTATCGCCCAAATGCCACTTACACAAACTGCCATCTTTTATTTTCATCTGGTATCTGTTAAGGCTTATTTTAAGCCCGTTGAGGTTTCCTGTTATCACTAACTCACCGTTGTAATTGTGTTCCCCTACATTGTTCAGATAGCAAGGTGTCTCTGCAAGGAAATCAACCCCGCCCGCCTCACTTTGTAGAAGTCTAAAATTTACACTATCATACATATTGGTTACTGATTTGGTAACAGAATACAACTTATTAACACGGCGATAATATAACGTTATTTTTATTTTGATAAAAATATATTAGTCAGATATTTAATAGTTTTAAAAATCACAAAATAGTCCCGTCGGGTTAATAATATAGAGTATTTACTGCTTTTCTGGCTCAGTTACTGTTTTAGTAACTTGCTTTTTCAAAGCGTTCATTTCCTCATCCAATTCTCCATCACAAAGGGCATTGTAAAGCGGTACACGGTCTTTGCTTTTTCCTCTGGCTACAAAAACCTCGATAATAGCCCCTGCCTGTATTACTCCATCAATGATTTTCAAGTCATGAAACACAAATAAGAGTGCATCGCTTGTGCCTTTGAAGTCACCATAAGCAAAGTTTGTATTTGGGTCTGGCACATAAACGCTTGAAAGGTTCTTGCTTTTTATGGAAATGCTCTTATCTGCCTTTCTGTGAACATTGCCCCCAAATTGGGGCGGTACATCATTGTAATAGAAAACAAGGTCGCCCACGTTGATAGCATCCCTATGCTCGGTGGCTCTGGTGGCTTTTGTAGCTCGCTTTTCCTCAAATTCTTCATAAGTCATAGTTGAGGCTGTACAATCCATTCTTGATTTTGCCTTTGTTGCCAATCGCTCAAATCGGTAATAATCAGTCAGTATCACTTCAAACCTCCTTTCTTCATGCAAAATGCTTGTGCCTGTTGGTTAATTTCTGTGGCTGTTGCTACTCGGTTGCTTTGCAACCATTGCTCCAACTCCAGACGGTTGAAATAACACATTTTCCCCATCGGTTTAAAGTGGGGTATCTGTTGCCTCATTGTCAATTTATAGAGGTAGCTTTTAGATACTCCCATATACTTTGCTGCCTCATCGCTTGTAAGCACTTCTTTAGTACAAAAGATTGTGTTTGCCGTTATTAGGTCGGCTACCTGCTTCATTTCCTCTGCCATAATTCTAATTTTAGAGGTCTGGGCTGTCTGGGTTGAGGTACAAGGCTCACCCGTCTTTGCCCGTTGTAATCTTCTGGTATAGGCTTGTACTCTCTATCCATCTGACTACAAATGCAAAGGTAGAGGCAAAAGGAAATTAAAAATAGTGTGGTTTAATGCTCATTATAATGCTACTAAATCACATTAAAAAACACCCCAAATGAGGTGCTTAATACAGGGTAACCGCATCAAATCTTTAGTAGCTTTTTGAGATAGTCTATATTCAGAGCGGCTTTGAACAACCTCTTCCGTAAGGATAGTTTGTCTTTGTGACCGGATACAATGGCTAAAGCAAACTTTCTCAACGTGTTTAGATTGGTGGCTGAATAATCCTTACGAGCTCGACAAGCATCTTCCCTAAAGGTTACATCCAAATGCCAATGAAGCCGATTCTCAATCCCCCAATGTCCTCGAATATATTGTCCGATTAATTGACAATTCTCGGGCGGTAAACTGCTGATATAATACTGCTTATCTATGCAAGTCTCTCCCTCTAAACTACTAATCTCACGCTCCACTTGAATTAAACTTCTCAAGCCTTGCCATTGACTATATTCCCTCTCCTCAAAGACCTCTGAAGCTAGTAATGTGGTATAAGTCCTCTTCTCGATACGACCATGATCTTTCTCCAAGGTCTCATAACGAAGACACCTGTTGTCCTGTGAAGTAATCCTGCACATCCTCATACAAGTGTTTTTGATTGCCTTTGAGGCTTAGAATGTAGTCGGCTTCTGATTGGATAATCTGCTCAGCAATGTTGGTTTGAGTCCCCATAGCATCTATACTGACGACTGCTCCCGACAAATCAAGGCTATCCAAGACTTCCGGAATGGCTTGTAACTCATTGCGTTTCTCGGCAACAGTCTCTTGAGCAAGGCTTAAACCTACTTCATCAACCCAAGCTGAGAGAATATGCGTACTGCCGGTTTTCTTCTTCGAGCCTCTGAGGCGTTTGCCGTCAATGGCGATATGTTTACCTTCCAAGTCGCTAATCGACTCTTTTCCATAAACTTAAAGACAAGCATGGAGAAACTGAGGCTCAATACGTTGGAGCACTCTCTCGAAAGTATCAACACTAGGACAGCCATTGTACTAATCAACCAACGGACGAAGAGATTCCCCTCGCTCTAAACAAAGCTCATGCATAGACTCATAATCCTTGTCCCCAAATAGATAGCCGAATAAAGCAATAACTAGAATATCACTTAACTTATGCTTGCAACGACCCACTACACGAGGGTCTTCTACCATCGAAAAAATAATCTTGTACAGACATAACCCAAAGATAAACCTATTTTGATGCGGGTGCTCTGGACAAATTCATTCCTTTATGATAACAGAATGAAAAAAGCGCTATCTTTGAGGGACTGTTTTTTTTGAATGTAACGATGAAACGTCTGAACATACTTTGCCTTTTGTGTATGACACTTTGCCTGCCCACACTCAAGGCGCAGACCGTGGGGGTTGTCTTGAGTGGAGGTGGAGCGAAAGGCGCTGCCCATCTGGGTGTGATCAAAGCACTCGAAGAAAATAATATACCGATCGATTATGTGACGGGTACCTCGATCGGGGCGATTGTCGGTAGCCTCTATGCAATGGGTTATACGGCCGACGAGATGCTGGAGCTCATGCTCTCGGACGAGTTCGGTTATTGGCAGAAAGGAACCGTCGAGGACGAGTTTGTCTATTACTTCAAGAAACCGGACAATACGCCGGATTTTATGCACTTCTCAATCGATTTCTCCGATTCCATGCAGATCCGTACCCATCTTCTCCCGCAAAGTATCATCAATCCCATCCAGATGAATCAAGCTTTTATGGCTTTGTATGCGCAATCCACCGCCAAATCGGGATGGAATTTCGATCATCTCTTCGTTCCGTTTCGTTGCATCAGTTCGGATGTGTATAACAAAAAGGCTGTCATTTGGCGCAATGGAGATTTATGTGAAGCCGTACGTTCGTCCATGACCTTCCCGTTCTTCTTTAAGCCTGTCTGGAAAGACGGTATTCCGCTTTTCGACGGAGGAATCTATAATAATTTCCCGGTCGATGTCATGAAGTCCGATTTCGAACCCGATTTTATTTTCGGATCGTCTGTGGCCGGAGCTGCTAAACCCTCGACCGATCCGATGAAACAGATTGAAACCATGGTGATGCAAGCTACCGACTATCATGTCGACGAAGAAGATGGCATGATGTTGCAATTTCATTTTCCGGATGTCTCGCTGCTCGACTTTCAACGTGCCAAAGAATTGATGGATATTGGCTATCGACGTACACTCGAAATGATCGACTCCATCAAGCAGCGTGTACCCAGAGAAGTGCTGCAGAGCGAACTTAACGCACGTCGTAAGGCTTATAAAGAAAGTCTTCCTCCTCTTAAATTCAAAAATATTTACATTACCGGTGTGACCGATGCCCAGCGTCGGTATGTGAAAGAGCAATTGCATCGCGACATCAACGGAGAATTTTCGATGCAGGAATTCAAGCAAGCTTATTTCAAGATGCTCTCCGATTCGAAAATCAAAGAAATCATTCCTCATGCCGTATATAACCGTAAGAATCAGAATTTCGATCTATACCTCGATATTAAAATCGGAGAGGAGCTAAACGTCAGTATCGGTGGAAACATCTCTTCTCATCAGGCTAACCAGCTGTTCCTCGGTCTGGACTATCAGAGTCTCGGCGAACAGGCCGTCGATCTCAATGCGAATGTGCAGATGGGGAATTCGTTCAGTGGTATCTCCCTTAACGGACGTGTTTACTTACAGACTTCCATTCCGATGTATCTGCATTTACAAACTGTTTTCTCGTACCGTAAATATATGCAGAACCAGTCGCTGTTTTATGAAGACCTCCTTCCCGCCTTCATCAAAAAGCGCGAGAAATTTGCCAAACTCAAACTCGGACTCCCTTTTATGACCAAGGCCAAAGCGGAGTTCGGACTGGGATACGGACGATTGAGCGATGATTACTACCAGCGAAGCGACATCTCGTTTGCCGAATCAAAGTTCGATAAAAGCTGGTACGACCTCTTTCATGCATCCGTACGAATAGAGAGTAACTCGCTCAACGCAAAACAATATCCTACCGGAGGTCGGCAGCACGTTCTCATGGCGCATTATGTCTCCGGAAAGGAAACGTATCATCCCGCGGGAGGACGACGCACTAAACAACCTACACAAAGCTGGTTACAGGTAAAAGGACGACTCGAAAACTACTCCGTGATAAGTCGTCGTTTCCGACTTGGGATGATGGCCGAAGCACTTCTTTCGAGCAAGAACTTGATGAGTAACTATACGGCTTCCATCTTGCAGGCTCCGGCATTTACTCCTACACCGCACAGCAAGATCAGTTTCAACGAAGGCTTTCGTTCCAATCAATACATTGCGGCCGGTATCATGCCTATCATTACATTGAATGAAATGTTGCATCTGCGTATCGAAGGGTACGGATTCCTGCCTCTTTATCCCATCGAAAAGGAGCGGTTTATACCGGCCCCCTATACCGATATTCCCCGTTATGGGAAAATGATTCAAACTTTCCGCTATATGGGTGAAGCGGCTTTGGTGCTGAATCTTCCTTTTGTCTCTGTCAGTTTGTTTGCTAATGGATACAGCTACCCGAAAAATAATTTTAATGTGGGATTGAATATCGGATTCCTCATCTTTAATCCGGGATTTTTAGAATAAAATCATTTTTTTGTTTGGTAGTTTCAAAAAAAGCCTTACCTTTGCCGTCGAAATTTTGAAAGAGTCAATGGCCGCGTAGCTCAACTGAATAGAGTAGCTGACTACGGATCAGCCGGTTACAGGTTTGAATCCTGTCGCGGTCACTCTTTTTTGATTTCTCTCTTCTCTTTTTATTTCTCCTTTCCTTTTGCATAGGTCTGTTGTGTAGCGATAGGTATCTCTTGTCTTTTAGATGCAGATTCAGCGTCTTCGTGATTTTTATTTTACCTCGCTTGGAAATGCTTCTATTTTCATCTATTTTTGTTGGCTTAATCAAACATCCGCGTTTTGCTGACAAAAATGAAACAATCAAAATCTGCCATTCTCATTCCCGAAGGAACGGATAAGGTGCTGTTGCATGCATGTTGCGCGCCGTGTTCGGGTGCCATTGTCGAATGGATGGTAGAGCAGAAGCTTTATCCGACATTGTTTTTCTGTAATCCGAACATTTTCCCGTATGAAGAATACGTAAAACGTAAGGAGGAGTTGATGCATCATGCCTATCGTATGGGGGTACCGTTTGTCGATGCCGATGATGATCATACGGAGTGGCTCTTACGCATACGCGGGTTAGAGCACGAGCCGGAACGTGGAGCACGATGCCGGCAATGCTTTATTGTACGTCTTGAAGCGACGGCAAAGTATGCACATGAGCATGGGTTTGGTGTCTTCACGACGACGCTGGCGTCATCGCGCTGGAAGAATCTTGAGCAGATCACCGAAGCCGGCCAAATGAGTGCCGCCGGATACCCCGGGCTGATGTTTTGGGCTCAGAACTGGCGCAAAGGCGGACTAAGCGAGCGGCGAAACGTCCTCATCAAATCTTACGACTTTTATAATCAGACGTATTGTGGTTGTGAATTCAGCCTCTCTTCGGCACGAAGAGAACAGCAAAAGCGTATGGCAAACCACTTATCATCTAATTGTAACGAATGAATCGAATAGTTTTTCCTGCCGAATGGGCGCCACAAAGCGCTGTACAATTGACTTGGCCGCATGAGCAAACCGACTGGGCGCCGATCCTTCATGAGGTGACGCCTTGCTTCGTTGCCATCGCCCGAGAGATCGTGAAACGCGAAAACTTGCTAATCGTCTGCCCGGACGCCGCCGAGGTGCGTCGTCAACTCGGAGACATTGATGAACAGCGGATCATGTTCCGTGAGATGGAAACGAACGATACGTGGGCACGCGATCACGCAGGAATTACGGTCTTTTCCGAAGGACAACCGATTGTCTACGACTTTGTCTTTAATGGCTGGGGCATGAAATATGCCGCGTATCACGACAATCTGATTACGCGCACGCTTGCCGCTACGGAGACATTTGCCAATGAGGTTCGCTTGGTAAATATGCAACCTTTCGTGCTCGAAGGGGGAAGCCTTGAGTCCGACGGCAAGGGAACACTGTTGACGACATCCGAATGCTTGGAATCACTTAATCGGAATGAATATCTAAACCGTCAACAACTTGAAATCCATTTGAAGGAAATCTTTGGTCTCGACCGTATCCTCTGGCTCGAAAACGGCTATCTTGCCGGCGACGACACCGACAGTCATATCGATACATTGGCACGCTTCTGCGATCCGGAAACAATCGCTTATGTGCAATGCACCGACGAGACCGACGAGCATTTTGCGGAACTGCAAATGATGGAGGAAGAACTGAAGGCATTCCGTACCGTCGACGGAAAACCTTACCGCCTCCTGCCACTTCCCATGGCTGATCGGATCATTGAGGAGGGAGAACGACTTCCGGCTACGTATGCGAATTTTTTGATCATTAACGGTGCCGTACTCGTTCCTTTCTATCGAAGTGAGAAAGATGAAATTGCACGGAGAACGTTGCAAATCGCTTTTCCCGACCGTGAAATCGTAGGCATCGACTGTCGGCCGCTTATTAAACAACATGGGTCTCTGCATTGCGTAACGATGCAGTATCCTTTCTCTGTTATCAACAATCCTATATAATAAAAGTAATGAAAATCGGAATCATACAACAGCAAAATACTGCCTGTACAGAGACAAATATCGTGAACCTGTCACGAAAAATACGCGAGTGTGCTCAGCAGGGTGCGGAACTGATTGTGTTACAAGAATTGCATAACAGCCTTTATTTCTGTCAGACGGAAAATACGGACATCTTTGATCTGGCCGAAACGATTCCGGGTCCTTCGACCCAACATTTCGGGGCGTTAGCTCGTGAATTGCATGTTGTACTCGTACTATCGCTCTTCGAGAAACGGGCGGCGGGTCTGTATCATAATACGGCTGTTGTTATCGAAAAAGACGGAACGATTGCCGGCAAGTATCGAAAGATGCACATCCCCGATGATCCGGCTTATTACGAAAAGTTCTATTTTACTCCGGGCGATATGGGATTTGTTCCAGTCCGTACTTCCGTCGGAAGGCTCGGTGTCCTTGTTTGCTGGGATCAATGGTATCCGGAGGCGGCACGTCTGATGGCGCTTCAAGGGGCCGAGCTGTTGATTTATCCGACGGCTATCGGCTGGGAAAGTAGCGACGCGACCGACGAACAGCAGCGACAGCTCGATGCATGGCGGATTGTGCAGCGAGGCCATGCTGTTGCTAACGGATTACCTGTGATCGCCGTTAATCGTACGGGACACGAGGCGGATCCTTCGGGACAAACTAACGGGATACGTTTCTGGGGGAACAGTTTCGTCTGTGGGCCGCAGGGCGAATTGCTTCGTGAGCTTCCCAACGATAGCGAAGCGATTTGTGTGGTTGAGGTAGACTTGAAACGCAGTGAACAGGTTCGTCGCTGGTGGCCGTTTCTGCGTGACCGCCGGATCGAAGAATTTGGTCTGCTCACACGCCGCTATCTTGACGACTGACAAATAAACTTCCCAAATGTATCCATGAAACAAACAGGCATAGATGAGGAGGTGATTAGGCGTATCAATTGCGGAGATACGAACGCTTTCGGCGAATTGTATAAAGCCTATTATGTCTATCTGTGTGCTGTCGCAACAAAATACGTTTTTGATCCGGAGGCTGCCCAAGAGATCGTTAATGATGTATTCCTGAATGTTTGGCATCACCGGTTCTCTCTCACGAGCCCTGTGACGGCCTATCTCATTCGTGGCGTACAGAATAGGAGTTTGAACCATCTTCAGCGGAAGCGAATGAAGGAACTTCCGCTTTCCGACGTACAGGAGCAGTTGCTGACGATCTGTGAGCAAGCCGTTACTGCCGACGAACACCCATTGGAGTATTTGGAAAATCTTGAATTTGAAAAGCATATTGCCGAAGCTGTGGAAGCGCTTCCTGACAGATGTAAAACAATCTTTAAACAGTATCTCTATCAAAATCGAACGTATGACGAGATAGCTCATCTTAATGGTATTACATCAAGTACCGTTAGAGGACAGATCAGAATCGCATTATCGAAAGTCGGTGAGTCACTCCGGAAATATTATATTACCGTGCTTTGGGGGTATATATTATAATGCTTACAGAGCGTTCTGTTTAAGAGATAATAGGTTTAATACTAGAAACATAATACAATAAGAGAAAAATTGATTTCTCTTATGATGTAAAGTTGTTTGTATTGTTTCGGACTGTTGGTTTTAGAACAAGCTTTGTTTACTGTATGTAAAAAAGATATATATTTTTTTGGATGGGTGAAAAAATGTTTTCATCTTTGCCAAAGAAACTGTAAATAAGAGTTACCATGAGATTCAAATTGATACTTACAGTCGATCGTCGTGCATTCGGCGATTTATTGCCCATTAATTATCAATATGAACAGTCGGCTGTGATTTATCGTATCCTCTCTCGCTCCAGTGAGCAATATGCCGATTGGCTGCACGATAACGGTTTCCGACTCGAGTCCGGACGGCCGTTCAAACTTTTTACCTTCTCGCGCCTGAAAATCGAAAATCGACAAATTCTACCGCGCAATGAACGGATACGTATCTTTTCCGACTCGGTCGAGTGGCAAATCTCTTTCCTGCCCGAGAAGAGTACGGAAAAATTTGTTCAGGGACTTTTCGCAAATCAGGTATTTGAAATCGGAGACCGCCAATCGACCGTTCGTTTCATCGTAAAAAATATAGAAGTCTTGCCTACTCCTGCTTTTACCGAAGAGATGGAATTTACAACCATGTCGCCGATCTGTTTGAGGATGAGACGTGAAGATCGAGGTTTTGACTATCTTTCGCCTGTCTCTCCTTACGCAAGCAATGCGATACTAACCGGTTTGTCGAGGCGATATGAAGCGTTCTACGGAAAACCTTATGCTGGAGAGAACACCTTTGACTTTAGCGTGCTTAACGAGCCCAAGTCTGTGTTAGTGAAAATCAAATCCGATACTCCGGCACAAACAAAAGTGCGCGGTTACATGTGCCGGTTCAGGATGAAAGCTCCACTTGAATTAATGAAAATTATGTACGAAAGTGGCATCGGAGAAGAGTGCAGTCAAGGCTTCGGTTGTGTGAAAGAGACAGATGTAAAACTAAGAACGGATCAACAAATTAAAAATTAACATATTAATCCCATGGCATTTGTATTTAAAATCAAAATCGACGGCAGTGCAAAACCTCCGATATGGAGAAAAGTGAAGGTAAACGAATCGATGACGTTCGATGATTTCCATTTAGTGATTCAAATTCTTTTCGGATGGACCGATTCGCATCTGTTTGAATTCACACCTAAAGGATGGGGTAGCAATCCGAGAATAACACTCAGCTTTGACGAAGAATATGAGCCGGATGAAAGTTTTTCGGAGCGGGACACATTCCCTTATGGTGAACTTTACCGTGCCGACGAAATCCGACTAAGCGACTATTTTAAGGAGGTCAAACAAAAGATCGTCTATATCTACGATTTTGGTGACGATTGGCAGCATGTTGTTGAATTGGTGGATATTACCGACGATACCGTTCTTCTTCCGATTTGTCTTGCCGGAAAAGGTTCCCACCTGGAAGAAGATTGTGGCGGCATTGGAGGCTTTTACAATATGGTTGAAGCCGTAAATAACCCCAAACATCCTGATCATAACGAATACCGCCAATGGCTCGGTATGAAGCGGGGTGAAAAATGGGACATAAACTTCTTCGATCTCGAAGAAACCAATGAGGTCTTAAGGGAGATATGGACGAGTGTGATGAATAGAGGGAGAGATAGTAACTCATAGAGTCGGAAATAATAGACTTGGTTTTATAAACAAACAATCCCGATGTGACAAAAAATTAGGCGAGGAGTTTAGACTTCGAAATGATTTGATTTTAAAAAAAAGAACAGATTTATTTTGCAAATAAGAAAAGAAAATGAGATTATATATTAAAATATTGGAAGCGAAAGAGAGAGTGGATTTTAATTATCAGCCTCTGCTTACAGGCTGCCTTCATAAGTGGTTGGGTAGGGATAATCTGGAACACGGGAAAATGAGTTTGTATTCTTTCTCGTGGCTTCAGAATGTAGATGTGCTAAAAAATGGGATTAAAATAAAGAATGGTTCTCAGTTTTTTCTGAGTTTCCATGATCAGAGTTTAGTGAAAACAGTCGTTAGGAATATAATTGATAATCCGGAAATGTTTTCCGGAGCGAAAGTATTTGATATTCGTATTCAAGAAACACCTGTCTTTTCAGGGTCTGTGTTGAATCGTGTGGGTAACCCATAAATCAGGATCCGGAAAAAAGTTGTATAATTGCATTCATGGAA
>NZ_RQYN01000065.1 GCF_003860135.1 Tannerella forsythia | reverse complement strand
TTAAACAGGCTCTAAGTTATGGTCGAATTTTTGTCCTCATTTTATTTGCGTATTAATATAGTTCGTTAATTGTCAATTGTTAATTGTCATGCCGGGTACATGGTTCGGCGTGTACCACGTATTCCCCCTTAGCTTTGCTTTTCCCCCTTTGAAGGGGGGAAGGGGGGATGTTCATATTCACGCCATCGAAGGGCGAACACTACACGGCAAACAATTCAACAAATCAATGCCCGAAGGCCTGACCGCTGAACATTGACTGACTTGACCATTCATTATGTCAGGCTTACAGCCCTCCGCCGAAATACGATGCTTTTTTCCCCAACGCTTCTCATTGGGCTGAATTAAGGCGCCCTTTCAGGGCTTTTACGGCAATCAGCCTTCAGCCGGCCAACAACTCAACGCCCGCAGGGCATACAAGGGCTGAAAGCCCGGATTATTTCAGCCCCATCCCGCCGACATCCGGACCTTGTTCGCAGGGCTGAAGGCCTGAATGAAATTCATTATGATTTGTTCTATTGCGGAATCTGGATTTAAGTTTACCGGACAGCCGGTATACCAATCGTACAAAGAAACTAAAAACACATGAAAAGGGTTTATATGCCCATTATATTGCGTTTAAAATGAAATCACGTGCAGTTTTGTTCTATTGTAAAGTGGAGATACAATTTTTACCGGACAACCATTGTTATTTGGCAAAAAGGGGCTTGTTCACTATCAAAACCAAGAGGAATAAGGTTTTGAATACGTTTACCGGACAGTAATAATTTTGAATAGGAAGAACTTTTTGTCAGTTACCCCTCTCAAATTAGCTCGAAAAAGTTATATTTTAGCACGGTCTATGGTTCTTCGTCGTTCCAGAAGAAGTCGTCGGTTATATCGAAACTTGTAAATTGTTCCAGCTCGCGGCGCTCTTTTTTTGTGGGGCGTCCCAATCCTTTGGCCCGGTCTACAAAGCCGGAGATCCGGTTTAGTTCCAGTTTCTCGTACTCTTCGGGCGGAGTGATGTTTTCGAGATATTCGGGCACTAATTTGGCACCCATGCGGTTTTCGGTCAGACGAAGCACCTTGAACGAGAATGTGACCGGAGGCTTACGCACTTCGATGATGTCGCCGACCTTGATCATTCGGGACGGTTTTACGTTCACTCCTCCCATGGCGATGCGATTCTTTTTGCATGCGTCGGCCGCGATGGTGCGTGTCTTGAAAATACGCGTGGCCCACATCCACTTATCGATTCTGACTTCTTCCATCTTCATCGGCGGTTAAACTGATTCATGGTTATATCCGGTCCGGCAAGGCAGAAGCTGCGTATCATCTCGGTTGCGAGTTTTACGCAGTCCGGCATTTGGTCGAGTTCTTCGTCGGTGAACGGACTCAGAACATAATCGACCTGTCGGCCGCGTGGAAAGTCGTTCCCGATTCCGAAACGGAGGCGGGCATACGCTTCCGTGCCGAGCAATTCTTTGATATTCCGCAACCCGTTGTGTCCGGCATCACTTCCTTTCGGTTTCAGTCGTAACGTGCCGAACGGAAGCGACAGATCGTCTACTACTACAAGCAGTTGGGAGATGGGGACGGATTCTTTTTGCAACCAGTAACGTACGGCATGGCCGCTCAGATTCATAAATGTATTTGGCTTCAAGACGACAAGTTCGGCATTCTTCACACGAAAACGCGCCACGGCTCCGTAACGCTCTTCCGTGAAGTGCGCGCCGGCTGCTTCGGTCAGTGCGTTGACTACACGGAAACCGATATTATGGCGCGTACCCCAGTACTCTTCGCCTATATTTCCTAACCCGACAATCAGATGTTTCATTACTTTACTCGAAAAAGAATCATTAAAAAAGAGGAGCATGTCTCTTTCGAAAAACATCTCCTCCCTCTTTGTTTACAAAAGCAATCGCTTTTCTTATTTTCCGGCTGCAGCGGCCGCAGCTCCGGCAGCACTCTGTGCGGCACGTGTCATCTTCACCGCGCATACGACTGCATTCTTCGGACTGATCAATTCTACATGATCAAACTGCAATTCGCCTACTTTGATGGTTTTGCCCAACTCCAAATGATCGACATTGACCGTCAATTTCTCCGGAATCTGTTCTGCCAGCCCTTTCACTTTCAGCTTACGCATGGCCTGCGTCAACTTACCACCGGCTTTTACACCGACCGCGTGTCCGGTCAATGCTACCGGAACGTGCATTTCGATCGGTTTGTTGGCAAAGACTTCCTGAAAATCCAAATGCAAAATCGCATCCGAAACGGCATGAAACTGAATCTCTTTCAAGATAGCATTCACTTTTCTTCCGTCGCCCATCTCGATCGAAACCAGATGGATTTCCGGCGTATAGATCAATTTGCGCACTCCGTCGAACGATACGGAAAAGTCCGTAACAATGATTCCCTTACCGTCTCCGATTTCTACCAGTTTCTCTCCTGCGTTCATCTTTCCCGTGTAGGGCAATGCAACAGGCTCCTGACCATACAAAACGGCCGGAATCATACCTTGTTTACGCAGGTCTTTCGACATCTTCTTGCCGAGGTGCTCCCGCGGCGTTCCTTTCAATTCAAACGTTTTCATTTTTCTAAAAAATTGTGTTACTCAAAATTAGTTTCTGCTTCCTAATTTCCCATCACACGACGACAGGCCTTTCAAAAAGCGCCGCAAAGATAAGAAAAATACCGGAAAATCATTCGGCGGGTAACGGAAAGAAAGGGCAACCACGTAAAGTTCTAAGGAAGTGTCCTCCATCCACTCCTCGGCCGGCATCTGGATGTCACCTTCGGGAAAGATGCTTTCCAAGCCGGAAAAGACCAAGTTTCCACGAACCTTAACACGCTCGAAAATATGCCTTATCCATCGTACCAAACAAAAAGGACAAGGTGTCTGTCAAAGCAATGAAATCCGATAAGCATCGGTTTCAGATCCGATAGGCATAGAAAAAAATCCGATAAGTATCGGATTCGCAACTTGTACCTCAAGGAAATTGCATAGACTCTTTTGAAAAAAGACGTTGTACCGTTGCAAAGAAGCGCGTTACAAATCATGCTTTTTTTCTCTTGCGATTTTTTCCGGTCTGCTTGAAAGACGAAATATTTCGTGTACTTTTGCTTTCGTAATTATTTTATTCTATTCGATGAAAAAGACAGCATTAATTACAGGTATCACAGGGCAGGACGGCTCGTTTCTGGCCGAGTTTTTGATTGAAAAGGGATACGAAGTACATGGCGTTCTTCGCCGTTCTTCGTCATTCAATACAGGAAGGATCGAACATTTGTACCTTGATGAGTGGGTGCGTGATATGAAGCGACAGCGTCTGATAAACCTGCACTACGGCGATATGACCGACAGTAGTTCGCTGGTGCGGATTATCCAGCAGACACAGCCCGACGAAGTGTATAATCTCGCCGCGCAGAGTCATGTGAAAGTGAGCTTCGATGTGCCGGAATATACGGCCGATGCGGACGCTCTCGGAACACTTCGCCTGTTGGAAGCCGTGCGCATCCTCGGGATGGAGCAAAAGACACGTATCTATCAGGCTTCGACGTCCGAACTGTTCGGACTCGTGCAGGAAGTGCCCCAGAAGGAGACGACTCCTTTCTATCCGCGCTCACCCTATGGGGTGGCCAAGCAGTACGGCTTTTGGATTACGAAGAATTACCGCGAGAGTTATGGGATGTTTGCCGTAAACGGTATTCTGTTCAACCATGAGAGCGAGCGGCGTGGAGAGACGTTCGTCACACGCAAAATCACCCTTGCCGCGGCACGTATCGCACACGGGCTGCAGAATAAGCTGTATATGGGCAACCTCGACGCGCGTCGAGACTGGGGATATGCCAAGGATTATGTGGAATGTATGTGGCTGATGCTTCAACATGATCAGCCCGAAGATTTTGTGATTGCCACGGGACAGATGCATACCGTGCGCGAGTTCTGTACGCTGGCTTTTAAAGAAGCCGGGATCGAATTGCGTTGGGAAGGCGAGGGCATAGAAGAAAAAGGAATCGACGGAAAGACGGGACGTGTACTCGTCGAAGTCGATCCGAAATATTTCCGTCCGGCCGAAGTGGAACAGTTACTCGGCGACCCGACAAAAGCAAAAACATTGCTGGGCTGGAACCCGAACAAAACATCGTTCGAGCGTTTAGTGAAAATGATGGTGGAACATGATTTGAAGGGAGTGGGGAAGCTAGGAATAAGAAGAGACAAAATATAGGGTAAATTAACCACAAGTTTCACAAGTTGAATAAATAGGAGATGCACGAAAATGAGATTGCTAAAATAATATTTGCTGCAACAGTCAAGATTCATAAAGAATTGGGACCCGGATTATTCGAGAGTGCTTATGAAACTTGTCTGGCATATGAGCTACGCAAGCAGGGACTGATAGTAGAAGAACAAAAAGAACTTCCTATCATTTATGAAAGTATTTACTTAGATAAAGGCTATCGGATTGATATATGCGTTGAAAATAAAGTTATTGTTGAGTTAAAAGCAGTAGAGATGATAACGGATGTGCATAAAGCTCAGCTATTAACGTATCTCAAATTGTCAGGCTGTAAACTTGGTTTGCTGATTAATTTTAATGTTCCTTATATGGGCAAAGGGGTATATCGGTTCATTAACGGGGCATTATAATAAATTTTCTTTTGTGCAACCTGTGTATTTTTTTGTGTAACTTGTGGTAAAAAAATAGAAGAAACATGAACCAATCATCCAAAATATACGTGGCCGGGCATCGTGGACTGGTGGGATCGGCCATCTGGAACAACCTGCAACAGAAAGGGTATACCCACTTGATCGGACGTACGCACGATGAACTCGATCTGCTCGATGGCGCGGCCGTGCGTCGTTTCTTCGACGACGAACGGCCCGAATATGTCTTTCTCGCAGCCGCTTATGTCGGCGGGATTGTGGCAAACAACCGGTACCGTGCCGACTTTATTTATCGTAATCTGGGCATTCAGCAACATGTCATCGGTGAGAGTTACCGGCACGGTGTGAAGAAGTTGCTGTTTCTCGGAAGCACATGCATCTATCCACGCGACGTACCGCAACCCATGAAAGAAGAGGCGCTCCTGACCGCTCCGCTCGAATACACGAACGAACCGTATGCGATAGCCAAAATCGCCGGCTTGAAAATGTGCGAGAGTTTTAATCTGCAATACGGCACGAACTATATAGCTGTGATGCCGACGAACTTGTACGGCCCTAACGATAATTTCGATCTTGAACGCAGTCATGTCTTACCGGCGATGGTGCGCAAAATCCATCTTGCAAAATATTTGGGAGAGAAGGATATAAATGCGGTGCGTGCCGACTTGGCCAAACGTCCCGTCGAAGGGGAAGACGGGACGGGAAGCGACGAAGCCATCCTACGACTCCTCGCGAAATACGGCATCAGTCCTTCGAGGGTAACGCTGTGGGGCACGGGACGTCCTTTGCGCGAGTTCCTTTGGAGTAAAGAGATGGCCGATGCTTGCGTCTATATCATGGAGCATGTCGACTTTGATGATTTGAAGGGCGACGCGGACGAAGTCCGTAACTGTCATATCAACATCGGCACGGGCAAGGAAATTTCCATCCGCGAATTGGCGGAACTCGTCGCCCGTACCGCAGGTTATCGCGGAACACTTACTTTCGACGCTTCAAAACCTGACGGCACGATGCGCAAACTGACCGATGTCTCGAAGCTGCATGCCCTTGGATGGCATCATCGGATTGAAATAGAAGAAGGGGTGGAACGGATGTATCGGTGGTATTTACAGTAACTCTCCCATCGTTCTGAGCTCCTGATAGAGTCGTTGTACCGGCAGACCCATCACATTGTAGAACGATCCTTCGATGCCGCGCACGCCGATGTAACCGATCCATTCCTGAATGCCGTACGCGCCGGCCTTATCGAAAGGTCTGTACGTATCGACATAGAACGTAATTTCCTGATCGGACAATTCGGCGAAATCAACGACAGATGTCACGGAAAACTCGTTTTGATTTTCGCGCGAAGTCAGCACGACAGCCGTCACGACTTTGTGTTTCCGCCCCGAAAGCCGGTGCAGCATCCGTATCGCGTCATCCCGGTCTTTCGGCTTTTCAAGGATACCTCCGTCGAGGATGACGATCGTATCGGCGGTAATGATCAGCTCATCGGGTTTCATGTCCGGGAGGTAAGCCTTCGCTTTCTCGCGAGCGATAAAGCAGGGGATTTCTTCCGGAGCGAGACCGGCGGGATGGGATTCGTTGATATCGGGTATCAGGCGCACCTCAAAATCGAGGTTCAATCCTTTCAGCAGCTCCCGGCGTCGCGGCGAGGCCGATGCCAGAATGATTTTATGTCGGGTCGGCAGGGTCTTTGTAACCGGCTTCGGGGTAGTTCCCGTATGTTTATGTCCCTTTTTCCACGCGGCTTTCCGTGCTTCGTACGCGGCGAACTGTTTTTCCAGATAATTATCAGCCATCTCGTATCGTTATTGGGCAGACGATTGTCCGTGTTTCATGATTGCGAAGACCGCGCGCAGAGACAAAAGTTTTGTTTCCAGATACATTATATTATCGATATCTTCGTGTTACGGGAAGCAAAAGTAAGGACTCGTTTTGTTTTTCCCAAATCCTTTCGTACTTTTACGGTCGTAAATAAACATTATACCAATGAAAAAAATAGCAACAGTGTGCACCATGGCAGCAATGATGGCATGCAGCAGCGTAGAACAGAAGCAGGAACAGGCATCCGGTACATCGATTATCGGACAGCCTGATGTGAAGATTGAGAACGGACAAATGTCTCCCGAAGTATTGTGGGCATTCGGACGGGTAGGGAATATGTGCGTTTCGCCCGACGGCAAACGTGTGGCTTATACCGTTACGTATTACAGTATCCCCGAAAACAAAAGCAATTCGGAGGTGTATGTGATGGATACCGACGGAGCAAACAAGAAACAGCTTACACGGACGGCCGCCCGCGAAGGGGCGTTGGCATGGCTTCCTTCGGGCAAGGCGATCGCTTTCTTGCGCGACGGTAAGCTCTGGAACATCGATCCGGAGAATGGAGCCGAAACGCAAGTGTCCGATATAGAGCAGTCCATCGACGGATTTATCTATGCTCCGGCCGAAGACAAGGTGCTGTTTGTTATTGCTACTAAAATCGAAAAATGCACGGGGGCTGAGCTTTACGACGATTTGGACAAAGCCAATGCCTATGTCTACGACGATCTGATGTATCGTCATTGGGACAGCTGGAAAGACGGTAATTACAATCATATTTACGTGGGAGACCTTGTGGGTGGTAAAGTGAAAGCGGTAGAAGATATTATGCCCGGCGAGCCGTACCATGCTCCGACGCGGCCTTTCGGCGGTACGGAAGAAATTACATGGAGCCCCGACGGAACGACGATTGTTTATACCTGCAAAAAACTGACCGGCAAAGAGTATGCTTTCCAGACAAATTCCAATCTGTATGTATATACGTTGGCCGATAAAAAGACGCGACTCCTTACCCCCGATATGCCGGGCTACGATAAAAATCCGAAATTCTCGCCCGACGGTAAACAATTACTCTGGTCGAGCATGCGTCGCGGCGGCTTCGAAGCTGATAAGGAGCGTATGATGTTGATGGATTGGCCGACCGGTGAGATGAGAGATGTTTCCGAAGCGCTCGATGCGAGTCCTTCGTCGCTTCAATGGACGGCAGACGGTAAAACGATTTATCTGACAGCTCCGATCAAAGAGGCTCATCAGTTGTTCGCATTCGATGTAGCGAGCGGAATCTTCAAACAGCTTACCGAGGGCGATCATGACTATCAGCATGTGCAGCTTGCCGGCGACAAACTGATCGTAACACGTACGACGCATGTTAATCCGGCCGAAATATTCCGCGTCGACCCGGCCAATGGAAAGGCAGAAGAGATTTCATTCGTGAACAAGGAACTGATGGATAAGCTGAACCTCCCGACGTTCGAGAAACGTTTGATCACCACCACCGACAATAAGCAAATGGTCACATGGGTAGTCTATCCTCCCAAGTTCGACGCGTCGAAGAAATACCCGTTGCTACTCATGTGTACGGGTGGGCCTCAGGGTGTACTCGGCCCGTCGTTCAGTTATCGCTGGAATTATATGCTGATGGCGTCACAAGGTTATGTCGTAGTCGTACCCGCTCGTCGTGGAACTTCCGGCTCCGGTCAGGAATGGTGCGATGCCATTTCGAAGAATCACGGTCAGCAGGACGAGCAGGATTTGCTTGCGGCTATTGATGCGATCAGCAAAGAGCCGTGGGCCGATGCCGAACATATCGGTGCGATGGGAGCAAGCTACGGAGGGTATTCCGTCTTTCATTTGGCCGGAACGCATAAAGGACGCTTCAAAGCGTTTCTGGCACATTGCGGGATCTTCAACATGGAGTTTATGTACCCGACAACAGAAGAAATGTTTTTTGAAGAATGGGAAAAAGGAGGCGCACCTTGGGATAAGGAGAATAAAGTGGCTCAGAACTCATTCGCTCATTCGCCTCACCATCTCGTGAAAAACTGGAACACTCCGATCATGGTGGTTCATGGCGAACGCGACTTCCGCGTGCCTTATTCGCAAGGAATGGCAGCGTTCAATACGGCACAGATGCTTGGTGTCGAGAGCCGCTTGCTGATCTTCCCGACCGAAAATCATTGGGTGCTCAGTCCGCAGAACGGAATTGTGTGGCAGCGTGAATTCTTCCAATGGTTCGATAAGCATTTGAAAGTGAAATAATATCGAACGAAGAAAAAGAAAGTTATTTCGTAGCGAACAGGTATGAAAGCCGGTATCCGTATCTTTTTCGTGCTGTTGGGAGGAATCCTCTGGTCTGCTTGCGGGCAGTCGGGAGGAAATGCGGAAGCGTATGAGAGAGTAGCTCTTTCGGAGGAGATGGCAACTGACGAAGTCTCTTCTACCGTAACGAATAAAACGGCAGACTTCGTAGCTCCCGTTTCGTATGAAAGGAAGTTGACAAAGACGGGGGTGCTTCGTTTCGAAACGTCGGATGCGAAGAAAACTCACGCGGCGATTCAACATGCGGTGACTGAAACGAAAGGATATGTATCGAACGATAACCGGAATGAATACCATGATCGCGTAAGCTATACCGTTATCGTTCGCGTACCGGCCGAAAACTTTGATACGCTGCTCGGTAAAATCTCTTCCGGAGCCGATAAGATTGTTTACAAACATATCGAAGTCTTGGATGTAACGCAGGAATATATCGATCTGGATACTCGTATCAAGACCAAGAAAGAACTCGAAAACCGTTATCAGGAACTGCTCAAGCGCGCCCATACGATCGATGAAATCTTGAAGATCGAAGAACAGATCGGTATTTTAAGAGCCGACATTGAATCGGCCGAAGGACGTTTACGTTATTTGACCAATCAATTGACGTTCAGTACCCTTACTGTCGAATTTTATGAGATGTCATCCGTCATAGCCACCGGATTCGGGTATGAATTGAAAGAGGCCTTCCGAAACGGATGGGATTGCTTGTTGCAGGGCATTCTTGTCGTGGTGAATCTTTGGGCGATATTCTTGTGCGTCTTCGTCGGATGGGTGATTGTCCTACAACTCAGAAAGCGAAGGAAAAGAACCTCCAAAAACAATGTATAACCTTCGTGTGATCCGGGAAAAGTATTTGGGCTTATGAATTATTCAAATTCTGCGATATATATGAAAAAAAAATGGAATCATCAATGGTTGCTTGCGGTAACCTTGTTATTAGCTATTACCTCGTGTAACAATGTAAAAAAAGAAGGAGTTGAAATTTTGAAACAATCCGATTTTCCCGCATTTCCTGTTGCGGAAGTGATGCCCGATACGTTTACGAACTTCGGGCAGCAGCGTATCGACCATTATTTTTGGTTGAAAGACAAGAATAACCTCAAAGTAATTGATTATCTGAAAGCCGAAAATGCGTATACCGATACGGTGATGGCATCGACGAAAGCTCTTCAGCAGATCATTTACGATGAGATTCTCGGCCGGATGAAAGAAGACGACGAAAGTTATCCGTCGTTCAAAAACGGTTATTACTATTACAGTCGTACCGAAAAAGGCAAGCAATATCGTACGCATTGCCGCCGAAAAGGCACGATGGACGCGCCCGAAGAAATCATTTTCGACATCAACAAGATGGCGGAGGGCAAACCGGCTTTTATCTTCAGCGGTTATTCCATCAGTCCGGATAACAGCAAGGCCGCGTATTTTTATAATGAAACCGGTTCGTACGCTGAATTTACGATGAAGATCAAAGACCTTGCTTCGGGCGAGACGGTCGGTTTCGAAGTCACCGGAGCAGCCTCGATGGCGTGGGCGAACGATAACAAAACGTTATTCTACAGTGTGATCGATAAAACATTACGCTCGTCGAAAATCTATCGTCAGATGCTCGACGCCTCCGAGGGCGAATTGATTTATGAAGAAACGGACGCACGTTTTAGAACCTATGTTTCGGGCAGTAAGACAAGAGAACACATTTTTATTATGTCGGGAAGTTCGACGACCTCTGAAACGCGTTATGTCTCGGCCGATCATCCGACCGACGCGTTTAAAGTATTCATGCCTCGCGTGCAGGATGTGGAATACAGTGTGTATCCGCACAAAGACAAGTTCTTTGTACGCTATAAGGATAAAGAGAATCTGAACGGCATGATTTATGAAGCGCCGCTCGTGGGCTACGAAGACCGTACGACGTGGAAGGTGTTCGTTCCACACGATAAGGATGTCCGTATTGAAGGCATTGATGTGTTGAAAGACTACGTGGCATTGGAGCTGCGTAAGAACGGATTGGCTGAAATTCATATCAAACCGCTCGACGGAAGTGAAACGAAAACGATCGCGTTTCCCGAACCCGTTTATTCGGCATGGTTGGGCGGAAATCCCGAATACGATGCAACGACTGTTCGTTATACGTACACTTCGCTGAACCGTCCGACTACATTATATGAATATACGGTTACAAACGGCGAGACGGCTAAACTCAAAGAGCAGGAGATTCCTTCCGGTTTCAACCCCGACGATTATACGGTAGAGCGTCTCTGGGCTACGGCTCCCGACGGTGTGAAAGTGCCGATGGCCATCGTATATAAGAAAGGATTGAAGAAAGAGGGTTCGAATCCCGCTTTGCTTTATTCGTACGGCAGTTATGGGAGCAGTTCCGACGTGTATTTCAGCACAAGCTATTACAGTCTGATCGACCGGGGCTTCGTGTTCGGTATCGCACAGATACGTGGCGGAAGCGATCTGGGTGAACAGTGGTACGAAGATGGTAAGCTGCTGAAAAAGAAAAATACGTTTACCGATTTCATTGCATGCAGCGAAATGCTGATTAGCGAAAAGTACACATCGTCCGATAAGTTGGCGATTATGGGCGGAAGCGCCGGCGGATTGCTGATGGGAGCCGTTGCGAATATGCGTCCCGACTTGTATCAGACAGTTGTGGCGCAAGTGCCGTTCGTCGATGTCATTAATACGATGCTCGACGAGTCGTTGCCGCTCACTACGGGCGAATACGAAGAATGGGGTAATCCGAACGAGGAAGAGTTTTATCAGTATATGCTTTCTTATTCGCCTTACGACAATATCAAGGCGCAGAATTACCCCAATATGCTTGTAACGGGAGGAATCAACGATTCACAAGTGCTGTTCCACGAGCCGACAAAGTATGTAGCGAAACTTCGTTCGATGAAGACTGATGATAACATCCTGATTTTGCACATGAACATGGATTCGGGACATGGAGGCGCGACCGGTCGTTACGACGGTATCAAAGATACGGCTTTCGAGTTTGCCTTTATCCTGAACAGGGTAGGGATCAACAAATAAAGCCGGATCGGCAACCAATCGAAGATAAGAGAAAAAGGGGATGTCTTTCAGTGGCATCCCTTTTTTGCTCTCTTCGCCTGAGAGAATATACCAATCAGCACTACTGTCCCGTAAAAGTGGATAAATAGTTCTTTGAGATTATTGAAATATAATCAATTATGCGGTTTTATTAAAATGAAACGGACTTGATTTTGCAACTTTGCAGTCAAATACAAATGGCTGCTATGTTCCAAGATAAATACGTTTTCTCTCAACTAACCACTTTTCTGAACAGAAATCAGTTCAACAACTATGTTCGCAAGTATAATGGTAACCGATATGTGAAACATTTCACTTGTTGGAATCAGATGCTCGCAATGATGTTTGGGCAACTGAGTAACCGTGAGAGCCTACGAGACTTAATCGTTGCTTTTGAGGTACATAGGGCTAAGCAATATCAGCCGGGGTTAGGTCGTGGACCAATAGCCAAGACAACTCTTGCCACAGCCAACCAGAACCGTGATTACAGAATTTTCGAAGACTTTGCATTCTATATGATGAAAGAAGCCTGCCAGAAGACAACCAACATCCTTGACATTTCAGGAAATAAATATGCGTTTGATTCAACAACGATTCCGTTATGTCTTGCAACATTCCCATGGGCAAAGTTCCGAAGTAAGAAATGAGGAGTGAAGGCTCATGTCTTATATGACATCGAAGCACAAGTTCCTGCCTTCTCTACTGTAACCACCGCGTCAAAGTACGATTCTACGGCAATGTCTTCAATCCATTATGAACCAAATGCTTATTATATATTCGACAGGGCTTATGACTCCTTTAACCCAGATTACGCGATAGGAACTTTTTGGTTTAGATTTATGGGGAAATCCCATAGTCCGATGAACCATTTTCGT
>NZ_RQYN01000064.1 GCF_003860135.1 Tannerella forsythia | reverse complement strand
GATAAACACATTTCATGACATCAAACCTGAATTCCTGCAAAACTATCTCGATGAATTCTGTTACAAGTTTAATCGCAGATACTGGGGAGAAGCTCTCTTTGGAAGATTGCTCGTAGCTTGCGTAACCTATAGAAATGAGTTTAGGTATAAATACGGATAATCATCAATTAATTTTAAAAACATTGTCAAATGAAAACTTTTTTCTTTTTTATTCATGCGGTTGCTCAGAGCAATGCTATTCAGTTTGGAGCTAATGAAACTCTCTCCTTAGAGCAGCAAACATCTCCAGATTACACAACGCATGTCTTGATTCTGATCGGAATTATTTTCGTAGGTTATTTTATCGTGACTAAACGGCGTATGTTTAAGGCTATTTTCCGTGCCGCCACAGGAAAATTCAATGTGACCTCCAACAACCCTCTGAGCATTGATAAACAACGCTCTATATTACTCGGAGCTGTATACTCGTCACAACAGCATGCACGTCTCGATACCCTTAAACTTCATATCGAAAACGATCGATGCAATATAATCCTCGAACAATGGTGGGGAATTCAAAATACGGATGACGCATTGGAAACGCTCGACCGCCTGCGGGACGTGGGGCATCGTTATTTCTTCCTTCCCGTAGTCGAAGCAATGAAACAAACCAGTGATCAGGCAAAAGAAGACATACTTCTTGCTCATTTCAAAACATCCGAAGAAATGGAACGTGCCGTTCTTTTTTTGAATAATTTACAAGAGGCCCTGGAAGCGATGAAAAAAGAAGGGACCATCACGGATATGGAGGATTTGGCACGAATCGGTGTGGCAGGTTGGGATGTGGCTCGACTGTCATTCATTACCCGTGCTTGTTACGATGCCGGATATATTGATGAGGAAACGGCATGGAGTTATTTACAAGCAGCCGATCAACTCGCTCATGCAACACTCGGATCCTGGAAGGCTTTAGGTGATAGTTATGTCGTAGGTCGATACTTTTGGGGCGGTGTAGACGAAGCCAGTGCTCTGATTCACCTATATGCAAAAGAACTTTCCGAAAAACCTCAAAGTCCTTGGAAACGGATTCCGTTCTAAACTGTATAGCCGACGTGTTTGGGGAGGATTGTCTATCAAAAGGCTTATTCCCCTCCCAAACTCTTCCAATATTTTTCCGTATCTTTGTGCCTCATGGGAAAAAACAAATTACAAAAGTTTGCGGAGATGGAAGCGTTACCGAACGTCTTCCAATACCCGTATGCAGTGTTGCAGGCCCAGGGAGGTTGTCCGCTGAAAGGCCGTTGGCATGCGGAAGTATTTAAAAACGAGCGCCCCATCGTTCTCGAACTTGGATGCGGACGCGGCGAGTACACGGTTGGACTGGGACGCCTTTTCCCCGATAAAAACTTTATCGGAATCGATATCAAAGGTGCACGTATGTGGGCCGGCGCCAAGGAAGCTTTCGGAGCTGAAATGAAGAATGTCGCCTTTTTGCGTACCGAGATCGAACGGATCAGTCATTTCTTCATCCCCGGCGAGGTCGCTGAATTATGGCTCACCTTCCCCGACCCACAGATGAAAAAAGTAAACAAACGACTGACAAGCACGCGTTTCATGCGTATGTACAGTGAAATACTTCGTACGGACGGTCTCATTCATCTCAAGACAGACAGTCATTTTATGTTCACTTACACGGCTGAGATGATAAAGTCTAATGGCCTACCTGTTAAGGCATGCACGGATGACCTCTATCATTCGGGAGCTGCCGACGATATCTTGTCCATCCAAACATATTACGAACAACAGTGGCTCGAACGCGGTTTAAATATCAAATACCTCCGCTTCGTCTGCCAGCCGCGCGAAACGTGGATCGAACCCGACATAGACATTGAACCCGATGCCTACCGCAGCTACAACAGAAGCAGGCGAGCAGGCTCACAAACGTATAAATAAAACAATTTATTATGACACTTTATCCGAAATTAATTCTGGAAGCGCTCGAAAAGGTGCGCTACCCGGGTACCAGCAAGAATTTGGTTGAAGCCGGAATGGTCGAAGACAACATACGCATCGAAGGCTCCAAGGTATCGTTTACACTCATCTTTGAGAAACCGAACGATCCGTTTATCCAATCCGTTGTAAAAGCGGCCGAAACATCGATTCTCACCTACATCTCTCCCGAGATCGACATCAAAGGAAATATCTCGGTTAAAGCCCTGCAGGAAAAACGTCCGGAGCCGGAAAAGTTGCTTCCCGATGTAAAGAATATCATCGCCGTAGCTTCCGGAAAAGGCGGAGTAGGCAAAAGCACCGTCTCGGCCAATCTCGCCGTAGCGCTGGCCGCCGAAGGATATAGCGTCGGACTGCTGGATGCCGATATTTTCGGACCATCACAGCCTAAGATGTTTAACATAGAAGACGCTCGTCCGACACTCGAAAAAATAGGAGGCCGCGATCTAATACGCCCGGCCGAGAACTACGGTGTAAAAGTACTTTCCATCGGTTTTTTCGTCGACCGTAACGATGCCGTACTGTGGCGTGGCGCGATGGCTTGCAATGCACTCAAACAACTGATTGCCGAGGCCAACTGGGGGGCGCTCGATTATCTGCTGATCGACCTCCCGCCGGGCACGAGCGATATTCACCTGACACTCGTGCAGACACTCGCCATCACGGGCGCCGTCGTTGTGAGTACGCCTCAGCAGGTCGCTTTGGCCGACGCACGCAAAGGGATCAGCATGTTTCTGGGAGAGAAAGTGAACGTCCCCGTATTAGGTCTTATTGAAAATATGGCATGGTTCACTCCCGCCGAGCTGCCGGAAAACCGATACTACATATTCGGAAAAGAAGGATGTAAACAGCTTGCTGAAGAGTTGAACGTACCCCTACTCGGACAGATTCCGCTCGTGCAAAGCATCTGCGAAAGCGGAGATTCCGGCGCACCGGCGGCCTTGAACCCCGACACGATCACGGGTGCCGCATTCCGGCAACTGGCCGCCAACGTCGTGGAACGGATCGAATATCGGCATAAACACCTTGCGCCAACCCGGCGGGTCATCATCCAATCGTAAAATAAACCGTAGGGATAGGAACATAAAAAGAGGGCTGCGTCAACATCTTTTTTGCAACGCAGCTTCTTTTTTCGAGTGAGAGATTATAGATTTAGATTAATATTGTTGTCGTACGTTTGTTAATAATTCAATAATTAATAACTTTGATATAAGTATGGACAAAGACCGATTAATGGTTGGTTCAATAAACCGGGTTTAATGTTAAGTCCCCATGCTTTTACATCTGAAATCTGGATAGTTCGTCCGGTAAAACTCAATATAAAAATCCGGGAAAACGCATTCGGGGGAGTGGAGGTATTGATATACTCGATTTCATACCCTCATTCGATCGAATCGTCCCCTTCTTGCTGCGGGTTTTACCCCCATACAGAGGGGGGTATTGCATTATATGAAGGGATGAAACCCGTCTCATTCCCCCTTAAAGCTCTCCTCGGAGAGGGGCCGGATTATTCCGGCTGCTTAAAAAAACGTTACTAATGATTGGTTGAATGATTCAGCCATAAGTCATTTTCAGCTCATAAAAACAAGCGTTTTTATCGTGATTACTGTATCCAAATGTCTTTCGGGCATTCACCAAATCATTCGGACGAGTCGTTCGGCTTGGTAATGGTTGGAGTAGGTGGGGAACAGCCATTGTTCGCGTCGTTCGATTTCGGAGGCGGTGAAAGGCTGCTTCATCAGCTGTCGGCAGGTGGCGATCATCTGCTCCGGTGTCTCGGCGATGTGGCACAACTCATCCAACCCGCTGCCGGCGAGCATCGGCGGATTGACGACCACGTGGCGTCCGGCAAAGAGGCTGTTCAGCAGTTTCAGTTTCAGTCCGGTATCTTGAAACGTCACCAGCAGATGGATGTGTGCTTCGCTGATGATCCGGTCGATCCGTTCCGCGCTCGGGTTGGCTTCGACCGAGATATTCGGATAGCGTGCCGCTTCGTTCAGCAGCGTTTTCGAAGGGTCCATGCCGGCAATGACGCAGCGGAACGGCGAGAGCTTGCCGAACACGTTACGGATCAGGTAAAGCGCCGCCGTCTCATTCTCCTTGACCGACAATTTTGCATGATAGAGGAGCATGTCAGACTGTCCTTCTTGCGAGGTGACGGTGTTGTTGGCGTGGAAGCACGGCATAAATTCGACGTGGTTCTTCGGGAACGTCTTCCGCAGATACGTACAGTCTTTCGTCGATACGGCCAGCATGATTTGGGCGTCCTCGACCTTTCGTTCGAATCGCCGGAATCGTTCGGCCTCGATATGGTAAAACAGCTTCTTCAACGGATGACGCTCCGCCTGCCCGATGGCATGGTAATAATCGTGCTCGATGTTGCATCCGCGGAAGATCTTGATACGATCCGCCAGCGCGGGATCGGTCAAGTAGTAACACGTGTGTAGTCCTTCGAACAGAATGGGGAAGTCGTCTTTCCGCAGATTCCGGAGCAAACGCTCGTCCTTACGGCTGTACACGTTGTACGGCAGCAACGAGATATTCGTCTGCCATCCCGTCCGCCGACGGTAATAATGCACCTCCTCGCAGATCGCTTCCAGCTCAGCTGCGCGCGGCCGCTCATATTCGAAGCAATGCAGGATAATGTGGACTCCGCACTCGTGCAGAGCTTTGATCTTGTAATAAATATCGATGACCCCGCCGTAGTTGGTCGGCCACGGGATATTGAGCGCGACGACGTGTAACGTATTATGCATGATGCGGTGCGATTTGTTCGAAAATACGGATGAATTGGAGCGTCTGCGTCTCGCGCGAGAACGATTGCACTTCTTCGCGGTTCACGTCGATCGAGGTGGCCTTGTCCGTCTGCCATTGGAGGTAATATCGCCGGATAAACGCGTACACTTCTTCTTCGCTGTGTGCCGACAGGCCTGACTTCGTTCGGCTGATGACCTCTTCGAGGCATCCCTCGTCGCCCCGCACGCAAAGTATCGGTTTCTCGACGGCCAGCGCTTCGAAGAATTTCGTAGTCATGATACCTTTGGGGCCGTTCGCGTCCGCCTTGTTCGTCAGCAGCAGCAACATCGAACTTTCGTTGAGGATGGCGGGGATACGCGCGGCCGGCACATAACCGGGATAATCCATATAGTCGGCGATCGGATACGTTTTCACTTCTTGCTCAAGCAGCCGCCTCGACTGCGGGTCGATGAACCAGCGGATGCGGAATGTCTCCGGAGTGATGACGCCTTCGCCCGAAAGCCGCGCGACGGCCTTGAAAAGCAGCTCCGGATTGCGCATCGAAGAACTGAGCAGGCGTCCGGTATAGGTGATGCGAAATACCGGGGTGCGGATAGTGACCGGCACAAACAGCTCCGGATCGAATCCGTTATAGATCAGTTGCGTGTTCAGGTTCAGACGTTGCAGCACGGAGACGTGCCAGGGGGAGACGGTGGTCACGCAGTCGGCCTGACGCAACGCCTTGTTCCGCTGCCGGATGCTGTGGCTGCGGAACAGCCGCGCGATAAGCTGCTCCATGCCGAACAGTTGGGGGAGCGAATGGGCGATGTACTCGTTGCCCGTGTATTGCTCAATGATGTCGCGCAGATCGACCACGAACGGCAGGCGATGCCTCCGGGCGATTTTTCGCGCGGCCGGCAGCGGGAAGTTCCGGTAGGTGCTGCAAAGCAACGCGTCGTAACGTTGTTGTCGGAGCTTTTTCTCCGCCTCCTGCGCCATACGCCGGTTCTTGTACCCGAAAAACACTTCGAGCAGCAGGACTTTCAGCCATTCCCCGCGACTTCCGGAATGGTAGTAGCGAATGAACGAGACGTCGGTATCGCCTTTCAGAAAAGCGAAAGTCTCGTCGGGAAGATACTCCGACAGCACGGTCGGATGCCATCCGTTTTGTTTCAGATACTTGCACAGGTAGCCCATGCGTGGCCCGAAAGCCGGCGGAAACTGATCGCAAAGTATCAGCACACGCTTCATGAGCAGAGTGTCTGGATGATTTTCTCGGCAGCGTGTCCGTCGCCGTATTCTTCAATCTCCTTGCGTTCGGACTCGATATGCAGGCTCTGGATGATTTTACCGGTTTTGTAGCCGGACAGCCGGTTCCATCCGGCCTCGATCGTCTCCGTCCATTCCGTTTCTTCGCGCAGCGTGATGCACGGCGTGCGATGGAAATAGGCCTCTTTCTGTACGCCGCCCGAATCGGTCAGAATCGTTGCTGCCTCTTTTTCAAGCATGACCATATCGATGTAATCGACCGGATCGATGATTTTGACTGCGGGGTGAGCCGCGAGCGTTTCGCGAAGACGATACGTGTCGAGATACAGTTCGGTGCGGGGATGCAACGGCCAGATAACAGGCCGGTCGGGCGTCGCTATCTCGTTCAGGGCGTGAACGATCTGCGTTAGTCGATCCTTGTCGTCCGTATTCTCGGCGCGATGTACCGTGCAGAGGTAGAACGAACGACGGCTCAGCCCCAACGTCGACATGATCGTCGACTGCTCTTCGGCCACCTTGCCGAAGGTCAGAGCGGCATCGTACATCACGTCGCCGGAATGAAATACATTGCGGGTGATGCCTTCGTCGCGAAGGTTACGGATGGCGGCGTATGTGGGGCAGAACAGGTGGCTGGCGATATGGTCGGTCAGCACGCGGTTCGTTTCTTCGGGCATCTTCCGGTTGAAGCTGCGCAGACCGGCCTCCACATGCGCGACCGGGATATGCAGTTGTGTCGCTGCCAGCGCGCCGGAGAGGGTAGAGTTGGTATCGCCGTAGACGAGTACGCGGTCGGGCATGCTTTCGAGCAAAGCCTTTTCGATCTCGACAAGCATCTGCGCCGTCATCTTCGCATGACTGCCGATGCCTCCGCAGTGCAGCTTCCACGTGGGCTGCGGTATTCCCAGCCGGTTGAAGAAGATTTCGCTCATGTTCCGGTCGTAGTGCTGCCCCGTATGCAGGATCTTCTCTTCGATACGTTCGCCTTCCGAATGGCGGTTATGTTCGATAATCGCCCGGCTAATCATGGCCGCTTTGATAAATTGCGGACGTGCTCCGATAATGGTTACTATTTTCATATCCGTTCGATAATTGTTACATGGTGAGCCAATATAAGATTTTGCTGTATAGATTTTTCAAGTATCCGCAACGCAACGTCGCGGAGGTATTGTGCCAGAGAAGCGTGAGTTCTCCGTTCGTTTTTCTGGTCGTGTCGGCCAGGTGCATGCAGTAGCGAAGCGCCTGTCCTTCGTCCAGATTCATGTATTTCGGTTCGCTCAGCGTGCTGTCCATGACCGTAAGCGGATGGAGGGTGAGCGAGGGGGAGAGGCGCCGGGTAGCCGGGTTGATGTATCGTACGGCGCGACTTGTACCGAGCCGGAAGCCGGCGATGTCGGCATATCCCATGGTGTAATCGTCCGTCAGGCCGGCCGCTTCGATCGCTTCCATATCCTCCGGTTCGCGTGAGGTCAGGAAGTGATGGCGGTTTTGTGTGATCGCGCAGCCTGACGCCTTCTCAAGAGTCAGCCTCTCCGAGAGAATAAGTCCCGGTTGTCGACCGGCCTCGTAGCTGGTGTGCAGCCCGATGATGGCTTCCTGTTCGCGACATAGCTTGAGCAACTGCCGTATGTCTTTGTCATTGAGGTCGTAGTGCGGCTTGTCTCTGGCATCGCTTCCTCCCGCTCGGAAAAACACGATGGATTGACAGATCTCCTCGCCAAAGATTTTTCGCATATTCTCCCCTTGTTTCAGCATCCATGGGAAGGTGTAAAGAGGATCGTCTTCGAGTTGGCCGTATTTCCATCGCAAAGCGTGGTATAGGTTTCCTTTCAGCGTTTCCCGTGCCACATGCTTCCACGTGCGACAGCGGAACGGAGCATCCACGTCGTGCGTGAGATGGATCCGGCAGAACGCTTCGGGTGGATCGGGTGCGTCGCATCCGGCTTGTCGCAACCACTGCCGCAGCAGACTGCCGTACTCGTCGATCACGGCCCGGGCGATAAACTTGCCGCGGGTGGGTAACGATTCCTTTCCGGGGAATCGTCCGTGCTCGTCGCGACAGTCTTTCCGCATCCATTCTTCGTAACGGCTTATCAGGAAGAAGGCGCTCGCGATGAAATCAGCACGGGTAACGAGAGTGTCTCCCTCACGTGTGACGTCGGGCACTCCGAACAGCAGCGGGATGTTTTCAATCGTTGGGAGAGGCAGACGGGGCAGGGTAGAAGGCGTTCCGTAAACCTCTTCGTTGAAGAATCCCGACGGAACGATTACGAGCTTATACTTTGCATAGTCGCGAGGATCGGAGGTGTAGCCGACAAGCCGGTACACGTCCTCCGTCAGGTGATCGCCTAACAGGAACCGGACGATGTATGATTCGATATCCGTCATCTCGTTTGCGCCCATTTGATTTTGATCCTGTCTATCCAACTCCGTTTTCCGCGAGATATTGTGAAGTAGGGGGTCTGGATGGCGCCAAATTCTCTGAAAAACCGTTCTACGCCCGGGATCATAGACCCTTCGAAATCGAACGTGTCCGTATGATGCGCGGCATGCTGAATGGCTTCCCAAAGAACTAAACTGTGCGCGCCCGAATGACGGAGCAGCGGGTCGCCTCCTCCCGCAATGTAGTATGCGGAGCTTCTCTGCCATACGATAAAGGCGGCGGCATGGAGCTGTCCGTCGTTGTCATATCCTCCGAAAATCTCGCCTTGCCCGCGCTGGCGACAAACGTCAATCAGTCTTTTCAGTACATTCGGGTCTTGCCGGTTCACCGTGCCCTGACGCTCGAATGTTTTTTGCTGAATCGCAAGAAACGCTTCCGTCGGAATGCCCGTCTTTACCGTGATGCCGTGATGCTCTTTCGCCTTGATGAGGTTACGGCGGATGTTCTGACTCATCCGGCACAGGAGCCGGTCGGTCTCGCCGATGTTTTTCAGCAGGTAGGTGTAACGTGTCGTTTGTGTGTAGCCTTCCCAGTAGAACGGTAGCCAGTCCGTGATTTCATAACTGAAATTCTGGAGAAAGAAACGATAGGCTTTCAGTGGTTCCGTCAGTTGCGAAGCCAGCGTCTGACGGTATCCCAGTGCGGTAGTGTATTTGGTGTCGTGAGAGAGCGGGGCGAACCACGGCCCCATGGCCTGCGTGTAGCAGGGCATCGAGACCACACCGCCGGTTGGAATATATAGCGGCATGGTGGCGACAACGCGCCCTTTCTCTTCGATGACCAAAACGTCCCATTGCTTTTCGCCACATACCGCATCCAACCACCAGTCGCGCGAGAAAACCGGGAGGCTTTCTTCTGTCCGGCATAATGTACGATAAGTTTCTTTGCGGGACATGTTACCCTTTCAGCTTCTCAAATATCTGCTGTTCGAGTTCGTCTGCCAGTTCGGGATTGTCGATGATGCACTGCTTGGCGGCGTCGCGTCCCTGAGCCAGCTTCGTATCGCCGTAGCTGAACCATGAGCCGCTTTTCTTGACAATGTTCAGCGTGCTTCCCAAGTCGATGATCTCGCCGGCGCGCGAAATGCCTTCGCCGAACATGATGTCGAACTCAGCTTTCCGGAATGGCGGCGCCACTTTGTTTTTCACCACCTTCACGCGCACCTGGGTACCTTTCACGTCGTCTCCGTCCTTGAGGGTACTGATACGACGGATGTCGATGCGTACCGAAGCATAGAATTTCAGTGCGTTACCTCCGGTTGTCGTTTCGGGGTTCCCGAACATCACGCCGATCTTTTCACGCAACTGGTTGATGAAGATACATGACGTTTTTGTTTTGCTGATGGCGGCCGTCAGTTTACGCAGAGCCTGCGACATGAGACGGGCTTGCAGTCCCATTTTGCTGTCGCCCATTTCGCCTTCGATTTCGGCTTTCGGCGTCAAGGCGGCAACCGAGTCGATCACAATGATGTCGACGGCGGCCGAGCGGATCAGTTGTTCCGCGATCTCAAGAGCTTGCTCACCGCTGTCAGGCTGCGAAACAAGCAGGTTGTCGATGTCGACACCGAGTTTTTGCGCGTAGAACCGGTCGAATGCATGCTCCGCATCGATGAAAGCCGCAATGCCACCCATCTTCTGTGCCTCGGCAATCGCATGAATGGCGAGCGTCGTCTTACCCGACGATTCCGGTCCGTAGATCTCGACTACACGTCCGCGCGGATAACCTCCCACCCCAAGAGCCGCGTTCAGCCCGATCGAGCCGGTAGGAATCACTTCGATATTTTCGATGTGATCGTCTCCCAGCGTCATGATCGCTCCTTTGCCATAGCTCTTCTCGATCTTTTCCATCGCCGCCTGCAAGGCTTTCAGTTTGTCTGTGTTGACGGCTGTCTCTTCTTTCTTTTCTTTTGCCATAACGGTTTATTTCTTGCTGTTTTACAGTGTTAGTTACTTTTCGTTTAGGATTTGCTGCGCATGGTTTTTCGTGTCGACTTTCTCGATAACTCTTTCGACCACTCCGTTTTCATCGATCAGAAACGTGTAACGCAAGGTGCCCATATAGGTGCGTCCATACATTTTCTTTTCTGCCCAAACACCGAATTGCTGTTGCAAGGTCGTGTCCGTATCGGCAATCAATCGAAACGGTAAGTTTTGCTTTTCGATAAATGCCTGATGTGATTTGGCACTGTCTTTGCTTACCCCGATGATTTCGTAGCCGGCTTTTTTCAGTGCTTCATATCCATCGCGTAAGCTGCATGCCTCGGCTGTGCAGCCGCTCGTGTTATCTTTCGGATAGAAATACAATGCTATTTTACGTCCCTTGTAATCGCTTACTTTCACTTCTTTTCCGTTCTGATCCAGTCCCAAAAGGTCAGGCACTTTATCTCCTATTTGTATAGCCATATCTTAATTTACGTGATTTTTAAACTTATGCGATCAATATATGTTCGCTTTTACGTCGTTATATACCGGATATTACAACTCCAGATCGCCATCGAATACTTCATGCCAGGGCAATCCCTGCTCGTTCAGCTCTTTCATGAATGGATCAGGATCGAATTCCTCGACATTCCACACGCCCGGTCTCTTCCACAGCCCTTTGAAGAACATCTTCGAACCGATCATCGCCGGTACGCCCGTGGTGTAGCTTACGCCCTGCGCACCTGTTTCCTTGTACGCCTGCTCGTGGCTACAATTATTATAAATGTAATAGGTGCGTTCCTTGCCGTCTTTGATTCCGCGGATGCGACAACCGATCGACGTCTCGCCCGTATAGTTCTCTCCCAGCTCGCCGGGATCGGGCAATACGGCTTTCAGGAACTGAATCGGTACGATTGCTACCCCGTTGTACAATACCGGCTTGATGCTCGTCATGCCGATGTTTTGCATCACGCGCAGGTGAGTCAGGTATTCTTGTCCGAACGTCATCCAGAAACGGGCGCGTTTGAGGGTCGGGAAATTCTTCGTCAAGCTCTCCAACTCTTCGTGATACATCAGGTACGATTCGCGCGGACCGATGTTCGGGTAGTGAATGGGCTGATGTACCGACAGCGGATCGGTTTCGTGCCATGCTCCGTTCTCGAAATATTTACCTCTCTGGGTAATCTCGCGGATGTTAATCTCCGGATTGAAGTTAGTGGCGAAAGCCTTGTGATGATCGCCGGCGTTGCAGTCTACGATGTCGAGGTAATGCAACTCGTCGAAATGATGTTTGGCGGCATAGGCGGTAAATACTCCGGTTACGCCCGGATCGAACCCACATCCGAGAATGGCTGTCAGACCGGCTTTTTCGAAGCGGTCTTTATACGCCCATTGCCAGCTGTATTCATATTTTGCCTCATCAAGCGGTTCGTAGTTGGCCGTATCCAGATAGCTGACACCATATTTCAGGCAGGCATCCATGATGTGCAAATCCTGATACGGTAGAGCCAAATTAACGATTAATTCCGGTTTGAAATCCTCGAACAGACGAACCAGCTCGTCTACCTTATCAGCATCTACCTGTGCCGTAAGCACATTCATATTTTTAATATCCGACGCGATCTTGTCGCACTTGCTTTTTGTACGGCTCGCAAGCATAATATCCGTAAACACGTCAGCGTTCATCGCCATTTTCTTAACTGCCACGGTACTTACCCCGCCGGCACCGATAACCAAAGTTCTGCCCATAGTTTATTTTATGTATATGAAATAAAAGAATATTGTCTCAACGACAAATATACGGCTTTTTTCGTTGATAGGGATATTCCATCGTTTTTTTTAGCGAAAGAGAATTCAAATCACAAGGAAAGATAATTTAATTGACAATAATTAACAAACTATATTAATACGTAAATAAAATGAGGACAAAAATTCGACCATAACTTAGAGCCTGTTTAAATTTTATTCAAAAGCCTCCTAATGGATG
>NZ_RQYN01000063.1 GCF_003860135.1 Tannerella forsythia | reverse complement strand
TATGCTTCCACATCTTGGACAATCCATAGTTTTTTTCAGCAAAGATAATAGTACTATATGAATTTAACAATACCGGACTATGCACTAAAAAAAAAATTTGGACACTAATGGAGATCCCTCCTTTTGTTTATTCTTGAACTTGTTTGGGTATTGTTAAGTTACTATAGTTTTTGAGAATATTGAAAGGCTTAACATTTTTATAATGAGGTGGGTGAGATTTTAATAAAATCAAAACTCTATACTAATTTAACAATACCCCAAACTCTATACTAATTTAATAATACCCTTGTTTGTAATAATAGAAGAAGTGTAAACACTTAGCTACTGTGTTACCCGTGTGTAACGAAGTTCATCAGTAACAAACTTATGTCTGAATATTCAAAAAGAATTTCGACTGATCGCTAAATAATTTTCTAATTGTATGATCATTAAAGAAGCAATTTCGAATACCAGACACAAAAACATCCATCCTCTTAGAAAGATATTGCTCATATTTTTTTTAAAAGTATTTGTGTGTTTAAAAAAAAGTATTACCTTTGCACCGCAATTGAGAAGTCAATGTAACATATTGGTGTGGTAGTTCAGTTGGTTAGAATACCTGCCTGTCACGCAGGGGGTCGCGGGTTCGAGTCCCGTCCATACCGCTAAATAGCTGAAAGATAGGCTATAGGTCATCTGAAGCAATTTTAGAAACGAATCCAAAAGCGTCTTAATTCCAACAAATTAAGGCGCTTTTTCTTTGTCGCCACCCCACACGTCGGACGAGGTTCGGAATAAGCGTATATTCCGTAAATATGCCTCCGGTGGTTCCATTTTGGTTACAAAAAGCAAAGGGGCTGAAAATTGTAACCACAGACGACGTTAAGACGATGTTTAGACGATTGACAAATTACTCTGTTTCAAAATCATATGTCGAACTTTGTAGCCGTATGGTTACACTAATTTTGGAGCAAAATGAAGAGTCAATTTCGTTCAGTTTTTTACTTGCGCAGCAATTACATCAACAAAGAAGGTAAGACGCCCATCCTCATTCGGATTTATCTGAATAAGGAGCGTTTGTCGCTGGGGTCTACAGGCCTGTCTGTCAATGCCCAATTATGGGATTCAGAAAAAGAAAAAGTCAAAGGACATAGTGCAGAAGCACTTGAAGTCAATCGAAAGATCGAAGAAATCAGGGCTGATATTCTGACCATTTACAAACGTTTGGAAGTAACAGTAGATGATTTGACGCCGGAGAGAATCAAATCGGAATACTGCGGACAGACGGATACATTAAACAGTATAATGGAACTTTTCGATAAACATAACGAGGATGTCCGGGCCCAGGTGGGAATCAATAAAACGGCTGCCACTTTACAAAAATACGAAAACAGCAAACGGCATTTTACCCGATTCCTCAAAGCGAAGTACAACAGAACGGATCTCAAATTCTCGGAGCTTACCCCGTTGGTCATTCATAACTTTGAGATATATCTGCTGACTGTAGCCCATTGTTGCCCGAATACGGCAACCAAAATCTTGAAGCTTTTCAAAACCATTACTCTTTATGGGCGCAGACATGGATTTCTGTCTCATGACCCCTTTGTGAACAAGCGGTTTCATACGCAAGATTCCAACAGAGGGTTTCTAACCGATGAAGAAATTCAGCGAATCATTGGAAAAGAAATATCCATACCCAGATTGGATTTGGTTCGCGATATTTTCATATTCTCCTGTTTCAGTGGCCTGGCGTATATTGATGTGTCCAATTTAACCGAGGATAACATCGTTGAATTGGACGGACGTGAATGGATCATGACCAGACGCCAGAAAACAAGGGTAGCCACCAATATCATCCTGCTCGACATCCCCAAGAGGATTATCGAGAAATATGCTCCTGTCCGGAAAAACGGCTATCTCTTGCCGATTCTCTCCAATCAGAAGATGAATGCCTATCTGAAAGAGATAGCCGATTTGTGCAATATCCGCAAACCCCTTTCCTTTCACATGGCCCGACATACATTTGCCACGATGTCTTTGAGCAAAGGCGTTCCCATCGAATCCGTGTCGAAGATGCTGGGACACACCAATATCAAAACGACGCAGATTTACGCCCGTATCACCAATAAAAAGATAGAACAGGACATGCTCAAGCTATCGGATAAGCTGGATATATTCAGATCTCCGGTGTCACAAGCAAAACAATGACTTGAAGTTGAATACAAATTCTATAAATCAATGATATGAATACAATAACAGCAGATGTAAGCGTCATCCGGAATAAAATTCTTGAGATTCGTGGCAACAGAGTGATATTGGACTATCATTTGGCCGAACTCTACGGTGTGCAGACAAAAGTGCTCAAACAGGCCGTCAGGAGAAATTTGCAGCGCTTCCCGGAAGATTTTATGTTCGAACTTACCGAAAACGAATGGACGGAACTGGTCACAATTTGTGACCGGTTACCCGAAACCCTCAAACACAGTTCCGTTGCTCCGATGGCTTTTACTGAGCAGGGAGTAGCCATGCTATCATCGGTGCTGCGCAGTCCGACAGCAATAGAAGTGAACATTGCCATCATGCGGACTTTCGTTGCCATGCGCCGGATGATTGCCGGTTATGAAGAACTCAAAAAGCGTATCGAAGACCTTGAAGTAAGCTGTAATGTGCAGTTCAGTGAGTTATACACGGCCCTGACGGAGCTGTTGGAGCAAAAAGAAAAAGCGGAAAAGCCTCGTAATCCCGTCGGCTTTGTCATTCCCAAGCAAGAGAAATGATCACCATAATTAATAATTAAAAAGGAAAGAAGATGAAACAGGAAAAGAAAACCTTGTCGTATTACCGACTCAGACTGGAAGTTTATCTGAAAGACTACCATCCGCAACTGCTCGGTGACGAAACGTTTATCCGTGAACGTTCCGAAGCTGCTGCAAAAACGTACGAAGAAGCCTTCCTGCAAGACAATCCCATCGGCATAGCCGAAAGCATGGCCATGGAGGTATTGCTTAGAGGACTGCATTTTTCGCCGTATCAGTTTATCGAACAAATCATCGATAACGAATTTGCAAACGAAGTTCCCGCCGAACTGTCGGGAAAACTCTCTTTGCTTCTGTTGGAGCACAAAGAAGTCAAAGATACCTTCGACCGTTACCATCCGGGAGACGACTTCGATGAAAAGCCGGAATATGACCGGCTCTATACCGAACTGACCGGAACAATCGCTACGGTCATGGAAGAGCATGATTTACTAAAGGACATTCTCCGTTAGCCCGACCAATCTTTTCTCGACAACCTCTTTTTTAAGGGATAGCTTCACACATGGGGCTGTCCCTTTTTCTTTTCCGGAGCATCTTTTCCGTCTCCAAATCTTCCACCTGTTGTCTTCGATCCCGGAGTGCCGATTCCTTTCTTTGGGCGAAGGAAACCGGCCTTCGGGTAAAGTGTCAAGGCCTGAAGCCCTTTCGGGTTCGCCTGAAAAAATCTCCACATTTCCACTTCGTTCCAAGTCGTATTTTTTCGGGAAGCCTTGACATATACCCTCCGGCCACCTTGAACAGCCCACGAAACGAAATCGGCACACTCCGAGCTTTAGACGCAAAAAAAATGTCAGCATTATGGAACAAGAAAGATTAAATCACTCAATGGATCGCAGGAAACGAAATAACTCCTCCTCGCATTACCGCATAAAAACGGGTTCGGGCGTGTCCATTCTTATTGTGGCAAGCGAATACGGAAATCGTGCCTGTGAATTGACCGAACTGCTGTTGTGCCATGTCGGATTTAAGACCGTGCCTGTGGTTTCGGTGAATAAGGGAAACGGATATGTACGCCTGTACAGTTGGGAAAATTATGTCGCAGAAACCTGCTATGACAAAGATGCGGAAAGCATCAGCCTCTCTCAGGACGAATACGACGATGATGCTCTGCTGAATACGGCCATAGAGAAACATTTTCTAACCCTGACAAAACAATAATCAGTTATGGCAACCCATAATTTCGCTTACGAGAATCGTCTCATCTATGTCGAAGACGAAGACTATGAATCAGGGAATGTTCCCGAACACAAGGAATATGTGCAGGGATGCAACCGCAATTATCCGAGCTATTATCTGGATGAATACCGTGCTTCCTTTTATACGCTTGATAAAGTCATTACTTCAGCCTACTATTCGGGTGGGTGTATCGTCTACATTCAACATGACAGCTATTTGAACAACATAACTTTTTGCGATGGATATGATGAAGATGCCACCGACACGATTATGCGTGATTTCAAAGCATATCATCCCGATTATGAGAAAGTCAGAGAATTGGCAAGGAAAATAGGAGAAGATTGGAAGAATTATACCGCTTATGATGCTTTACAGGCATATTTATTCGCATTGGAAAAGCCGGAAGCCGATAAGATAATCGACAAAATCAAAATGGATTATGGCTATCGGGAACTCACTAAAACAGGCTCTTTCTGTAATGGAGAGGCTTTATATGAACAAATTGCATAAACGAAAACAATGATGAAAACAATCCTTATACGGCTGACGGTAGTAGCTGCTTTCATAATCGGAACGGTCTGTATTTGTTTCATGCTTATCACAGAAGAAGCGGTAACGGTACTTACCCTGCTCACCGCCCTGTACTTCGTGCGCTTTCTCGTCCGTACGGCACTCTATGTCTTTTTCACGCTTGTCAGGTGGCTATGTATCATAGCTCTATTGGGATTGCTTTTCTGCTCACTCTTTTAATAACTCTATAAACAACAAGGATATGAATACATTCGATTTTTATCAGGACAGCAAGGTTACTTGCCGGATGCGAACAAAATTTCAGGTGAAAGCTGAAAATTATGAACAGGCAGTAGCCATTATAAAATCTTGGCAAGGCGAAGACGTGATGAACCATGACGATGAAGAACAGGTCATTTTCGTTGAAGGAGAAACGCTATTGGATACCTCCGAGAATCTTTCTCCCGAAGAAAACGGAGGTCGTCCGACCATAGAGGTCTTCGATGACAAGGGAAAGGAAATCACCAATAATTTGAACCCATAAATATTAGAGGTTATGGCTAATATATGCACCAATTTGTTCTTCTGCTCCACAGAGAACAAAGAGAACCTGAAAACGGTACAAAACTACATGACGGATACTTTTTTCGGGAGCATCTTTTCCGTCTCCAAATCTTCCACTTGTTGTCTTCGATCCCGGAGTGCCGATAACGCAATGTATCACAGTCCGTATCGAAGGCTGACGATGCGCAAAAAGACGCCGGCCGAAAGTCAGGTCGTCCCGGCGCGAATATTAGGTCGTCCCAACCCATCATTTAGGTCGTCCTAACAGACCGTTTAGGTCGACCTAACCGAGCATTTAGGTCGACCTAACTGAACGATTAGGACGACCTAAAATAAACAGCAGGTCGTCCTAACACAGGCGACAGGTCGTTCCGATACGTCAAAATCCTTTCATGCGATTGATATATAGACACATGCCGATTACGACGTTTACAGGCATATTTATTCGCATTGGAAAAGCCCGAAGCCGATAAGATAATCGACAAAATCAAAACGGAATGGTACTTTATCGTCGCCCGCTACTTTTTGCCGGTTACTGACGAATCGACAAACCCTAAGAAATAGGGATTCCGACTGTGAAAATAGCCATTATTGGCGATTGCAAACGATATTCTACTTGTGCATTTTTGTAAACACAAATAAGAAGAAAAAGGTATGGATAAAAAACTCAGATTGACAGGGTATATGGGAGTGGCAGGCAGCCTGCTGATGTATATCGGCGACATGTTGCTGTATTTTACGACACAACCCATTCCCGATTTGGAAAAGGATCTGTTGCCTTCCATGGGCACAGTGCCCTTGGAGCGTCTCATTGCCGGAGGGATAATAGGCCCGTTGGCGGCGGTTCTCTACATCATCGGATTCTATCATTTGTTTCTCAGGGTTAAGAAAGAGCGACGAAAAACAGCCCGTTGGATGCTTGCTTCCCTATCCGTAAGTATAATTGTGGGAGGTGCTTATCATGCCTTCTTCCCGGCTTTCGGCATCGTATCCTCGCAGGGACATCCCGAAATCATCGACCATTTTCTCTCCTATGCCGGTTGGTTGGGCGGATTGACATTCGCACTGATGGGGGTAGGTTGGATTGTATTTACCGTTTTAGCAATACAAAAGCAGACTTCTTTTCCTCGTTGGATAGTTTTCGCAACACCGTTGATAACCATTTGGCTCAACCTCATTTGGCAACTGTTGCCACAGCCATTTCTTCTGCTGATAGCGGGTGGATGGAACAATCTGGTGTGTACCTTGATTTTTGCCGTGTCGCTGATCACATTAAAAAAACAATATCATCCCCGATGACTATGAGTGATTTTTCATTTTTTACAACATTGCAAGCCGGATGGCTGAATGCATGGATACCATCGTTCGGCATGGTGCTGATACAGTTTATATATATGGCAATCTTCCGTGAGGGAGGAAAGCGTGCGGTGGACACCTCGTGGTACACGGCCAAAGACAAGGCGAACGCCTCTGTCAGTACAATCCTGCAAATTGCCATATTGGTGCTTTCCGTTTTCGTCCCGTTCAAGTTCGGTACGGCATGGTTTCTTGCGGGAATGGCGGTTTACGTGCTTTCGCTGGCGCTCTTTGTCCGGGCTTTTCACAGCTATGTGGCAACTCCTGCCGGAAAGACCATCAAAGGAGGAGTCTATCGTTGGTCGCGCAATCCGATGTACTTTTTCTTTTTTACGGGGATGCTCGGCGTTTGTATCGCTTCTGCTTCGTTGTGGATACTACTCGTCATGATACCCTTCATCATTGCCACACATTTCCTCATATTGGGAGAAGAACGCTATTGTGAGGAGACTTACGGAGAGGAATACCGCGAATACAAAGCCAAGACTCCTCGTTATTTCTTGTTCTTTTAGCAACTGATGAACTTCTGGCCGGACATCGTCGAGGATTTCAAAGAAGTAAAGCGTGTGCTCAAGCAGGGCAATCGTATCTGTGTTATCGGGCATAAATGAAGACTTGACCAACTCCGATTGTTTCCAAATCATTATCGAAATGAATCTGATAAAAGAATTTAGCACTGCTCTTTGCAGCGAAAAAAGAAGTGGACGAATCCCCGAAGAGCTCGATTTCTTCGGCTCTTTGGTGGGAGAATGGGAGATCGAATGGACAGACCGTTTGTACGACGCAACACCCAGACGGGTAAAAGGCGAATGGATATTCTCTTGGGTTTTGGACGGCACTGCCATTCAGGACTTGTTCATCGTCCCGTCGCGTTCCGAGAGGTTGATAAACAAACAGCCGGATGCCGAATACGGAACCACACTCCGCATTTTCAACCCGAAGACTTCGGCATGGGATATTTTCTACGGTTGTACGGGCGAAGCCATCCGATTGACAGCCCGTAAAACGGGGGATGACATCGTATTGACCGAAAACACGACCGGCAGAATGAGGTATGTTTTTTCCGATATGACTGCCACCGCTTTCCATTGGCGCAAAGAGCAACAAAATGAAAACGGAACATGGCAGACGGTCGCCCGGGTCGTTGCGACGAAAAGAAGAGAATAGATCTGAAGTTTTCAAGAAATTTGTATCAGATTGGTGTGTAAAAATTATTACTTTGCACAGTGTAAGAACAAAAAACATTAGTGACACAAATCGGAACCAACTTATGAATTTCGGCAACTCGCATACATATCAGACGGGCACTTTTCCACCCCTGAATCCCGTCAAACCCAAAGTCCGATTCGATGGGGAAGAGTTCCTATTCGAGTCCCTGATACTCGAACAACCCATGAACTCCTGCCACCGCTTCGAGATCGTTCGCGAATATCTCTCGCAGGATGAGCTTTGGAAAGAAACTCCCGAAAAGCTCATGAGTCTGATCGGAGCCAGAACGCTGATCCGATTCGAACACCTCACGTCCAAGGATTCGTACGAATTCTCCGGATGGGTGACCGATGTACGAATCGATGCATGGGAAGACGACGAGACGGGAAGCGGCTTCCTTCCTCATCGGTCGAATCGTGTCAGGATCATCGGACGTGGCGATGCCATGAGCCTCGACGGAGCACCAAGCATGCATTCTTTCATTGACCGACAGCTGGCAGACATCGTATCCGAGGTGACGAGGGAGGCTTACTTCAAGGTCGAATGCAATCCTCGCTACAAAGGCATATTGCCCTATGCCGTGCAGTATGGAGAGAGCGGTTTCGAATTCCTCAACCGGCTCTCTCGTATATACGGCGAACCCTTTTTCTACGATGGTCGCACGCTCTTCTTCGGCGTACCCCATACGGCAGACTGTGAGAAGCTCTTTTTCGATAGCGATATAGTCAGTCTCCGCACTTGTGCTTCTGCCGTTCCTCGAAGATATGCCCATTACGACTATGTTGCAGCCGACGACAAATTTCTGCGCTTCCCTTCCGAAGACTCTGTTCCCGGAGGCAATCCGTTGATAGACAATATTGCCCACCGATCGGATCGCCTCTTTCCCGAAAAGGGAACCCTCCCTTCGAATTCGCCGGTCTATACCGAATTCAATCTGTCGGATCTGACCGCACAGCGAGGTGCGGATGCCGTGGGACGAATGCTCCGGATAGAAGGTGTGACCAAGACCTGCCGCCTGCGTTTGGGTGGAGTCATAGATGTATTGTTCCCCGAGCGCATGGATGTTCCTGCCCTTGGGAAGTTTCGCATCACCTCTCTCTATCACCGGATCGAGAAGAATGGAGACTACACCAATTGGTTCACAGCCTCACCTGCCCTGATCGACTGTGTCCCCGAAGCCTATGCACCGGAGGTGAAAGCCTATCCGGAGATGGCGATCGTCTCGGACAACAAGGATCCGAACGGGCAGGGACGGGTCAGGGTGCAGTTCGACTGGCAGAAGCCAAAGGGGCTGTCTACGAACTGGATCAGGGTACAGACACCTAATGCGGGTACGAGCGGCACGGTTACGGCAAACAGAGGTTTTGTTTCGATTCCGGAGGAGGGCGATCAGGTGATGGTCGGCTTCGAATATGGCGACCCCCACCGTCCCTATGTCACGGGCAGTCTCTTCCATGGCAAAAGCGGGAAGGGCGGTTATGACCGGAATCACCTCAAGAGTATCAGCACTCGCAGCGGACATCATATCGTCTTCGACGACGACGAGAAGGGCGATTGGAGCATCACCATCAAAGACAGAGGAGGAAATGCTATTCGACTGGATACGAGAGGAAAGAATATTGAAATATCTGCACCTGAGAAAATCTCTTTAGCTGCAAAAGATGTTGATATATCTGGAGAGATGATAAGACTTAATGCAAAAAAACATCTTAGCAGCAAGGGGCAAAATATTATCCTTGAAAGCGAAGAGAAATTAAGTGCTTCCAGTAAAGTTGTAAACGTAATTGCATTCAATAAATTGAAAACCTATGGCGGTGAGAATAAAATACTCGGACGACAAATAGTCCAAATTGCCACACCCAAAATCAGCACAAAAATGTCTGGACATTCAGATAAAGATCCTGGCAATCGAAACCAGATGGGAAATCAGGGATTAACAAGTCAAGCAGGCTTCAACACAATTCAAAAAGGTAAAAAACTTCTCAATCAAAGAAGAATCCAACACAAGAAGATCTAATAAGAGAGCAGAAACAGATGGAGCAAATCAAGCACAATTTCTATACAAGATACGCTCTTTGGATTCAGGAGTTCATTGATGTATTACTTTTGTGGCGTGGTGATATTATGTCAGCTCAGGAAAATGACAAAATTATCACTCAACCCATAAGTTGGACATTGAAACTTTTGGGTGCAAGCACAGGAATTGCAGTAACTGTCGATGCCGTTGCTTTCTTCGGACAGAAAGTATATACTCTTATTTGTTCCATGGGGAAAATATCTTGTTCAGATTTTGTGGCAGAGATGTTAGACGGCTTAACGCAGATAAAAAACGGCATTGAGAATGGTGGCACAAATGCCGTGAAGCCCTATATCAGCAATGCTGACAGAGAGGGACTTTTCCAGAAGTTCCTGAGTTTTGCGATAAAGCAGGGAGCAGAAGTTCCAGAGGATTATACGCAAAAACTCGATAGCTTCTTCAAGAGGATAAGAGCACAATATCCCAGAGAACGATTTTATCAGTATATAACTTTCGTATGGATACGCTCCTCACAAGATGGATGGGATTTGGCAGATGATTATGCAGGCGAATTAGAAATCGTCTGTACCATGAGTATTATTGGAGGTAAAGCCAATTGGGTTGTAAATGAATTTTATATTGATGATGTAAGCAATCCTAACGGACTTTTAAGAGTATTGACTTCAAAGCAATTTTTTAATGGAGGGAAAATAAATGCTCTACGACTTCCGATTCCAATTAGAGTTAGGATTATTCCGGGAAGTAGAGTCCTTATAAGTACAGAAGCTCGCTACAGGCGCAACGAGAAAGGAAAATGGGAACCGTTAGACTCTGTAAATCGGAACCAGATCTTGTGGAATAAATTCCTCCCGTGGGCAAATACAACGAAACAATTAGAATTAGATAAATTGGAAAAAGACTGAGAAATGAAAAAAAAATTATTGTACACCATTTCCTTTTTTGTATTACTGCTCTCTGCGGTCAGTTGTGCCAATCGAGCGGAAAAGAAACGTTTGTACGAAATTTTCGAGCAATCGAAACGTGCACCCGAATACACCAAAGTTGCAGCTTTTGTAAATTCATTGGAATTTAAACAAATATGTTGTGATGAGTTTGCCAATGCAACCTTGGAAAGGCTATGTCCGAGTTGGCGGGATTCGGTTTCCATTGATTTTCGGACGGCCTATTTTTATCCGACACGTGATACATGTACTGTGTTCTATACCATGGATTTGAAAATAAAAGATTTGGATGTAGAACCCCAAGCTATCGGTTCTATTATGCTGTGTTTTGGTGAGCTAACACGAAAGGAAGGCGGATGGAGAGTAAAGATTGACACTGTGCAGCCTTTTCCCCTTGAGCAATATTCAGATCTCCTATCGAATCAATCCGATACGGCTTCGACGATTCGTATAAACATTGGAGGGACGGTATATATGCCCGAAGGCATTGCATTTGCCTATCGCAAAGAAAACCAAAAGAAGAAATATCTTGATTACGATGAAAAAAACATCGTTCCCGAAATGTTCTGCATGGAAAATGCACACCTCCTACCCGCAAGAATGGAGGATTTTCTTTGGCAACAATTTTGGTTTGACAAGGACAGTCCGCAAAAAGAAAATTATTAGACACTTCATGAAAATACGACTCATCTTTTTTCTTGGTTTAACCTTGCTTCTATGCTTCGGTTGCACGAGTAGTAGGAATGAGGAGAGATTATGCGAAATATTCGAGCAATCCAAGAAAATGCCTGAATACGATGAAATAGCAACATTCGTCAATTCTCCAAAATTTAAACAGATATGCTGCGACGAATTAGTTGCATTGGATGCTCTGTATCCTGCTTGGCGCGATTCAGTTTCCATAAACTTCCGCTCGCTCTATTTCTATCCGAAATTGGACACTTGTGTTGTGTTTTACACAATGGACATAAAAAAGAAAGATAAATTCGATCCTAAGGCAATCGGACTGGTTGCTTTGTGTGCGGGGGAAATAACTCGAAAAGACGGACAATGGGAAGTTTTGACGGATACGGTGCGACCTTTGGCTCCAACGCTTTATTCGAGTCCGAACCTGCCCGAATCCGATGCAATGGTCAAAACAAACGTCAGCATAAGTCGCTATGTATACATTTTCGGGAACTTGGAACTTACTTACCACAATGAAAAGCAATTGAAAAAATATCTCGACTGCAATGATGAAGAAATTGTCGTAACATTGTTTCGAAAAGAAAATACATGGCTCGTCCCAATACGGTATGAGGAATTTCTCAAACGAAAGTTCTGGTTTGACAAAAAAGAACCCTAATGGCCAATTATCATGCCAAAATACCTAACGAAAAAAACAATACTTCGCTGTTCCTGTTCGATAACTCCGGGTGCTTTAGAAGTGACAAGTCAGATGTTTTATAAAATAAATGGATTGAAAGTAGCCACTGCATCAGATAATAAACCGATTGTCAATATTCCTTGTTTTGGAAATTGCATGCAATGCTCACCGCTCCAACCCTGTATCCCTATTCCATTGACATGGGAGAAGCTTTCAACGCATTTCGATGTCAATGGAAGTAAATGCTTGACACAAAATTCGTACATCAGATGCGCCAGAGGAGGTATCATCAGTATCCTCTTTGTTGCACAGGAAACGACTGAGGAAGACGCATAAACCGAAAAGGAAGCCATTCCTTTGACGCCGATCAACGGAAATGAAGGATAAATATAGAGCTGGTTACAAATGAATGGCATCACAGCACGAGAATGAAGAATTCGTGAGAAGAAAAATTACAATTCATTGGGCAGGGCTGACGCATTAAAACGACTTTCTGTATATTTCTCCTGACTTCGTCATCGTGTCACCCAAAAATTCTCATCAAATAATTTAGCGATTTTTTTTTGTGCCTGTTCATGA
>NZ_RQYN01000062.1 GCF_003860135.1 Tannerella forsythia | reverse complement strand
GGAAGAAACGCTGAGCGAGATTACGGATGAGGTCAACCGTCAGCAGCAGGCCTTCTACCGGATTTTTAACGAAGGCATCCTGCCCGAATTACGTCGGCAAAAGATCTGCCTCTATCAGGGTGAAGAGCCGGAGCCGTTTCATCGCGAGTCCGCAATTATTTTAACGAGGAAATATTTCCCCGTATCTTTTTCCCGTGACGATTCATGCCGGTTTTCGCCCAAATTGAGTCTGATAGCTTTTGTCGCACATCTCAATCCCCTATCTACTTTTAACCAAAAATATCGTTTGTCTATCAGGTGTTGAATGGGGTGTTGCAATGCGGAGGAGACAGGAGATACGTGAGTTTTAAAAACCGATAGGCATAGAAAAAAATCCGATAAGCATCGGATCCGAAACTTATGCCTATCGGATTCTTTTCGGTTGGGTATATCATAAACCCAGATTCCGCAATAGAAAATATTAGAATGAATTTAATTCAGGCCTTCAGCCCTGCGAACAAGGTTTGGATGTCGACCCCCCATCCTTTCGGGATGGGGCTGAAATAATCCGGGCTTTCAGCCCTTGGATGCTCTTCGGGGCTGAACGCTGAAGGCTGATTGCTGTAAAAGCCCTGAAAGGGCGCCTTAATTCAGCCCAATGCGAAGCGTTGGGGGAAAAAGGCATCGTATTTCGGCGGAGGGCTGTAAGCCTGGATTATAATTGTTAATGGTAAACGCCGAACTGTGTATCGCATAATTTGGGATAAAGCGGATGACAGTTTTGGGAAGTCCTGTTCCGGGTGGAGAAATCCTTAAAGAGGATATACTGCTTTCAATTCATTTGTAGCGGTATCGGTTGTTGTACTTGCCCAAACGAAGACGATCAGAAAGGATAGCCGAGTGCCAGATGGAAGCCGAGTGCATCTCTGAGGGAAAGAGCATTAAAATATCCTCGACGGTTGGTCGAGTAAGGGAAATGCAGTGCATAACCGATGTCGAACCGAAAGACGAGCACATTCATATCGTAACGAAAGCCTACACCGGTGCCCGTAGCGATATCGTTGAGAAAATGTTTCCATTTGAGTTGTCCGCCGGGACGTGCATGATCGTTACGCATCAGCCAGACATTTCCCATATCGAGGAAGACCGCTCCATCCAAATCACCGACCAGTCGGAAACGGTATTCGGCATTCGCTTCGAACTTGATATCGCCGATCTGATCGATATATGCATACGGATTGTTACGGTCGGGGGCAAAACGTCCGGGACCTACGCTACGGATCGTAAAGGCACGGATGCTGTTTGCTCCGCCTACATAGAACTGCTCGCTGTATGGTGCTTGCATAGTGTTGCCGTAACTGTAAATCACACCGCCACCGACACGGAAAGCAAGTCGGTGATTGCGGTTAATATAATGGTTGTAACGAAGCTCGGTCGTGACTTTCAGAAACTGCGAGAACGGATTGCCCAATAGTTTTTTTTCGTCGTTGAACTTGCGTCCGAACAAGGCATAGGCGCCGGAGAGAAGGTTGCCGGCTTCGGAGACAGAGAAACGCCACCACGTCTTGCTCCGCTCCTCCCGTACCGACGAATTATCGAGCGTGTACGAATATTCGATGGCAGGAATAAACTGATCCTGCAAACTCAGGCGTACCGAAGGGTTGAGGGAGACAATGCTGTCGAAACGTTGAGTCGTATTGAGCAAACGGGAAAATGTCAGTCGAATAGGCGTGAAAGTATGACGGCGTATCGGATTCGGTACAAACTCATAGGCGAGACTTCCCCCGAAAACAAGCTGCCTGAAAAAGTGGGCCCGATTAAGCTGCGAGACCTGCGCCTCGAGACGGGTCGAGGCGGAAAAATCGTACGTACCTCGTCCCAAGCGCGGAAGCACGAGGCGTGGGAAAGTCAGCGTACCTTTCGCCCCCAACTCGTAATTGTTCATAAGCCCCGTATGACCAGCTGCGCGGGCTCCTGTCTGCCACTCGTACGAACCAAACACCGAGGCTGTCAACGTCTCGCCTCCACCGAACATGTTGCGGCGCGTCACGCCAAGTACGATACCGGGACCGGCGTAGTTGTTGTCGTTCATTGTGGCCTTGATTTCAAACCGGCTGTTGAACGGATAATCGTATGAAGTATTAATGCGCACATTCATCGTATCGGATGTATGAGACGAGTCGGCCGGCATGTATTGCATGTCGGTATAACGAAAAATACCAAGCCTGTTCAGGGCAAGTTGTGTCTCGGTCTGTTTTTCGAGTGAATAAAGTTCGCCGTGTGTAAACTGTAATTGCTTGTATAACACGGAAGGTTTCACACGCAATTTATTTTCGTAATAAATGGTAATATCTTTATAAGAGATGCTGTCGGTAGGCGGCTCGTTATCGTAGCCACTCAGATAAATGGATATGCCTCCGATGTACCATGGACGCAGCAAAGTTTCCGGCACTCCCTGTTTGAGTCCGACACGAAGATCGACCTTTTTTTCCCGCAATGACGAATCCGCCTGATAAATGATGTATTCAGGACGAAAGAAATAATATCCATTGTTTCGCATAATCGTGGCGAGACGTTGCCGCTCAGCTTCCAATGTCTCTATACTGAAACGGTCGCCTTTGCGCAGAAGTCGTTTATCTTCCTGCAGCTTAAGCAGCGTATCGCCCCGGTTCTGCATGCGCCGGTAAAAGATGGAGTCGAGCGTATAAGGTTCGTTGAGTGTAATCTCATAACGTACACCTGCCTTAAGCGAATCTTTTCTATTCGGCACGATCTCGTATGATGCCGTCCCCGTAAAATAGCCATTCTCACGTAACAGATTCTGCGCCACACGTGCTCGCGTAGCCGGCGAAACCGTTGAAATAAAGACGGGTTTTGCCGCGAGCCAGCGAAACATCCATTCATGAAACGCCCCTTTCTTGTTGACATGAGCATTATACATCCACAGCCCCAGCGGAAACGGAGTACGCTTGGATGAACTTCCCAATAACGCATTGTTAGGCGGATATGCGAGCGCTTCTTCCACCTTTCCCAATACCTCATCGGCTTCACGGGCATGTTCCCGATCGGTCACCGTAATATTCTCAATGCCCGTGTACAACACTTCGCCCTTCGGCAAATTTTTCGTCGTCGAACACGCGCACAATCCACCCAGAAGCAGTCCCGCAATGCCCGTTCTGATTTTGCTATTCATCTCTTTCCTGCTCATCTTCTAACTTCTCTGACGAATCATTGTCCGGATCGTTTCTGTCCGGGTCTTCTTCCCTTCGGATAGCCGGTCGTCTGCGAAAATCAAACAAGTCCCGAAACCGTCTCGTTTTACGACGGAGAATCACCTCTACCCCGCTCTTTCGGATTTCTCCTTCGAACAAGTTCTCATAATCTTTCTGAGTGAATATCCGGATGAAACGAGAACCTTCGGTATCCAGACGATATTCGAGCGATGCATCATCGATATAAAACCGGTCGCCGGTTACCGGATCATTCGTCGAATACCGCATCCCCAGCGTGGTGTATAAACGATCGTTCATAAAACCTTTATAAAAACGTCCGAGATAATCGATTCGCCGACCTTTTCCGTCGGTACCGTCATACGTATTCACGTCGAAAGAGAAAGGCACTTCTCCCAGCAGACTGCCAAGCATATTGTTGATCTCGCGCTGCAACAAACTGCTCAAGGCAGCCCCGACATCCATCCGTTCTGTTCCGGCACCGTCACTGGCCAGATAAACCCCCGTCACGAGCAAACTGATCGCCTGCTTGCTGCGTTCTTCTTCTCCCATGGCTGCCAACTGGTTCTGCACGGTACCATTATTCGGGGCTTCCAAAATAAATTTCAACGCCATCTTTTGCAGCTCCTGCCGCACCTGAATGCCGGCATCGAAATCGACCATCTGCGACTGACCATCCAGATTGACCGACGAACGTAACCGACTTGAAGCCGTAAGATTCAGGAACGGATTCATCGGATTGCCTCGCCATTCGACATAACTACCATCGCGAATCGTAAAATCGGTCAATGGAATGACCGGAATACTGTATCGAACCAGCCCGTCTGATATATTATAACGTCCGTTCAACCTCATATCTCCCAGCGAAGTGTACTGAAACGACAGATCGCCGCCTCCTTTCAGTTCGATACGGTTCGACTGCTCGCCGCCCAAATCGATCTTCAAACGAACGACGGGATCGATGCGAACGGTCATCAACATATCCATGCCCCCCACCGAGGGAAGCGACTGAACCGTTTCCGCCGTGCTCAACGTCTCACCCCACCGACGACGCTTGGGAATCGTATCGGAGAAATACGTAAACGTGACGAGGTCGGCAAAGTTATCGCGACTTTCCAGTTTAGACTCCGGAACCACATACGTCAAGTTCGTGCTGCCGAGCACATGTAGATTGCCTCGCATGTGCATGGCGCGCAACGGCCCTTTCAGGGTAGTATTCAGATCGACCAGCATCTTGCCGTAGACCATGCTTCCCGGCTCTTTGCGGGTGTCCAGCAGCTGCATATTGTTTGCAGTCAACCTTAAATTAATGGTCTCGTGCATCGGACGACTGATATCTACTATTCCGTTAATGGTAAACGGATTGTTTCCATTCGTATAAATGCTGTATTTATTAAAACGGATTTTGCTGTTCTTCACTTCTATCTTACGATCGTCGAAACGAAAGTCCGTTCCGGCAGCCGTCACGTATGCAAATGCCGAGTCTAATTGCAGATGACCGTTCCACAAAGGTTTCTTGTTTGTTCCGGCCAGGGTCATTCGTCCGTTCAACCATCCCTGCATGCGGCCCGTTGCGCCCAGAAAAGGATTCAGCATCTTCAATGGTAGCTGGTTGAGAGTCATGGTACCGTTCACCTGATGATTATTTGACGGCTGATAAAGAGCGGAGAGCATGGCAATCTCAGCCTGGTTGTGAAAGAAGTGGGCGTCAAACTGATGTTTATCTTTATCAAGCGGTAGATACACCCCGCTTAGCAGCAATTCTCCCATGCTGCCTCCCTGATATACGAGATCATCAACACTCGCGTCAGTCGCCACCATAAACGATTTTTCCATCGGCACATAGCGCAGTGCCACGTTAGCGAGCCCTCCCATGACAGGCATCGGGGCGAAGTGCGATACCTTTTCCAAATTGATCTGACTGATTTCGATGGATAACTCATCCATTTTTCCACCTGTCTCCATCGAATGAATCCACAAGGAGGCATTCTGTTCACCGGTCAACTTCAAGTTGGCCGATATATCTTTCAGGCTGCGTATCTCCATGTAGTTATCTTGGTTGAGTGTAAAAGGCATAAAACCCAACACGGGATTTTCGGGGAAAAACTCAAGGCGGAAACCTTCGGGCTGTTTGGTGGCACGAGCACCTAACCGGAGTCCCGTTTCTCCACGAGCATTCTTATAATAAGCTTCGATATCGGCCATTCCTGTTTGAAGTCCACCCTGCACACCGGCCGTAAATGGCTCCTGCCGTCGAAATCTGTTTTTTGTCACGTCGCAAGTGTAACGTAGTCCATCGATCGAATCTTGTCGGATATTCAGACGTACCGTATCGATTCTGATCGTATCTTTCATGAGCGAAAACAACATGCCGTTGGCATTGATGCCGTCGTGTGGAGAGGTCGAAGCACGGAACGAAAAACGATCGAAAGAAAGATCATTCTCCTGCAGATAGTTTTGCAACGGGTTATCGTGTCCTGCCTGGACCTGTAAATCAAGTTCGGGCAATAAGGGTGTCAGATGCTGCAAATGTGCGACGGTATCTTTCTTCATTTGCTTTTGGAAATCATCCGATACATCGGTTAATTTGCCGATAAGAGTCTCTAAATCGGTATTTCCGGTCAACACCATCCCAAGATCACCCGCATGAAAGGAGACGCGTGTCGTATCTTCGTTACATGCCGCGTGAAAGGTTAGCGTCTTCGGCTTCACCTTCTGTTTCTCCATCGCCATCTCCCAGTTACCGAGTGTCACGTCCAGTCTATGTTGCTTCTTTAAGTCCGTATCGATTTCCGAGAAAAGTTGAAACGAATGGGATAGCGGTTTTTCCGTTACGTTCAAACCGTGCAAATCCAACGTATCCATGTCGACAATCAACATGCCGGCGATTTTGTCTTTACGTATATTCCCGTCGAGTGTAATTGAGCCTTTCAGATACGGATAAGTACTCGTCAGCTGGGCATTTGCCTGATGATCGCGGTAAGTACCTTCTACCGAAATACCTGAGATGTGCCGATCTTTATATTGCAACGCCTTCAATTCTCCATCGAATATAAGATGAGTCGATTTCAAGAAAAAGTCTGTTCCTTTTCCCTCGGCACGTAACGAGGCCGTTACATAAAATATCGAATCTTTAGGCAGGAAACGTATCAAATTCAGGCTGTCAATCATCAGATCTGCCGCGTATTCCTTCTGAACAGCGTGATATTTTCCGGAAAAACGAGCCGAACCATTCCCTTCAGAGAGCAACATATTCGCCTGATAAATCCCGCGAGTTAATGTAGCATCCATCTTCAGCCGCAAACTGTCGGGAATACTGATGCGCCCGCCGGATAAGGCAGGCAGCCACGTTTTCAGCAATTGCTTGTTTTGCATCTGCACACTCAGCGACAGTTCTCCGGAACGATGCACGTTATCTGTCAACCGTTCTGCCGTGGCATGCGCATCCAGCCGGAACGTGCCCGGCAAGGAGCCCTGAAGCCGATGAACATACAACTGCTGCATGTTACCTTCGACGGCAGCATGAAATGTCAGTAGCGTGTCGGGATATCTCTCTTTTAAGAAGGGTATTTGTTGGCCCATCGGAACAAGAACATCTTGTAAATGGACGGATGCCGTAAGTTGTGCTTGAAGACTACCCTGCGGATCTTTCGTCAGGGAGTTCCAGGGAACCATCGCTTGCAATTCAACCAGCGAACGAGGCAAGCGTAGTTCGCAATATGGAACGGACAATGTGAGGCTGTCGCTCCGTACGCTGGCGGTAAGAGATGTAATTTGAAAGCCCGAACGTTCGTTCATTGAACAAGAACGGAGGTGAGCTCGGATATCCTGCTCACGGTAAAAAACCGAATCCAGCTCCAGATTGATTTGCGTGAGTAGCAGGTGAGACGGATCTAAGCCTTCGGCAGGAGGTTGGTCGTTGGCATCATAAGAGACAGAGCTATCCGACAAATCCAGTTTTAACACGCTATACTGCCCCGCACCCAAATCGACGGCGCCATTTGTAAGCTCCGCTTCCCAGATGAGGGTTTCTAAACGGAGAGAATCCGAAGGCATCCGTAATCGGAACGCCATCTGTCGGAGACGAAGGCGGTTGGCCAGAATCGTCCAATTGACTTGTGTATCTGTCGTATCCGGTGACGATGAAAGCGAGTCGATTTGCAACGTTATATCGGCATCAGTAATCGAAAGCTGGTTCAACATGGCTTTTTCTTTCGACAGATACACCCGCCCCCCATAGGTCATAAGCTGACCGATGTGACCTTCAACGCTCATGCCTTCGAGCCATTGTTTCGTACGGACGGAAACATCCGTTATCAGCACGGACGACACCCAGATTTCTTTGTCGAGTAAAGGCAACGGACGAATTTTCACCGACAGTTCGCCGACAGAAAACAGCGTGTCTTGCGATGCATCTTGCACCGACACTTTCTGCAGCGTCAAATTCAACGGATACGATAAAAGAATACGGCCTGCACCGACCTTCAATCCCAAAGCTTCGGAAGCGTACTGTGTTACATGCTTCAAGGCGAAGTTTTGAACGGCAGGAACATACAAGAGCAATGAGACAATCGACACCAGCAATACGGGTGTCAGCAGCAGCCAGGCAATTCCTTTTATCCACTTAATTGTGCCTTTATTTTTGTGCTCTGTTGTCGTCTCCATCCTTTAAAACCTTGCAAAAATACATGGAAAAAACAGATTTTCATAGATGCACGACTGTTTTTCCACGGTAAAATCGTAATTTTGCATCCGCTATTAAAAACAACAAATGATACGAGGAAAAGTTATAACCGTAGTCATGCCGGCTTATAATGCCGAACAAACGTTGCGACAAACCTATGCAGAAATCCCTTTCGATATTGTCGATCACGTGGTGTTGGTCGATGACGCCAGCTCGGATCGTACGTCCGAGGTGGCTCGCGAGTTAGGGATACAACATGTCATTAAACACGAAAAGAATAAAGGCTACGGAGGCAATCAGAAAACGTGTTACGATAAAGCGCTTGAGATCGGCTCCGATATCGTCGTGATGCTCCATCCCGATTACCAGTACACGCCGCTTCTGCTGACCTCCATTTGCTTCATGATCGCTAACGGACTGTATCCCGTAGTCATAGCTTCGCGTATCCTCGGAAAAGGAGCTCTTGCCGGAGGGATGCCGCTTTATAAATACGTCGCCAACCGCTTTCTGACCCTCACGCAGAACTTGCTGATGGGACAGAAACTGAGCGAATATCATACGGGTTACCGGGCTTTTACGAAAGAAGTATTACAAGCTGTTCCGTATGAAAGAAATTCAGACGATTTCGTTTTCGACAACCAAATGCTGGCACAGATATTCTATCTGGGGTTCAGCATCGGAGAAGTCAGTTGTCCGACCAAATATTTCGAGGAAGCTTCGTCCATTAACCTGCGGCGAAGCATCACGTATGGCTGGGGCGTATTGGGTGTATCACTCGCTTATCGTCTCCAGAAGATGCGACTTGCTAATTTTAAATTATTCAGACCTTGAGCAATGAACAGAAAAAAAAGCCTCAAACAGACAAAGGTACATCAACACGGAGATAAGGCGCACGATCCGCGTCCCGCTCAGGGAGCATACACTCGGATCAACCGTTTTTTTGAACGGAACGAACGTATGTTCTTTATCGTTTCGATGATTTTGGGAGCATTGATGAGCATCCTGCTTTTCGATATCAAAGTCAGCCTCAGCGGTGACGACTGCGACTATATCATAAACGCCCAAAACTTCTGGCGAGAGTTCCGGTTTCCGGGATTCCGAGGACCATTGTATCCGATCGTTCTGTCTCCGTTCGTCGGCGTGTTCGGGATCAAGCTGGTCCTGCTTAAGTCGCTGTCGGCCGTTTTTATCCTGCTCTCACTCTGGCTTACGTATAAAAGTTTCCGAGGCATCGTTCCGGCAGTTGTACTGATGCCCGCACTATTGCTTACGAGCCTTTGCTCGTTTGTCTTCTTCTATGCAAGCCATACGTATAGCGAACCGATGTTTATGCTGACTCAAGCGCTTTTCCTCTACTTCTTCTCCAATTATTTTCTGCGTAACAGCGATGTGTCCTACACCCTGAAAACAGATTGGAAAAAATACCTTATTCTCGGAGTGCTGGCTTTGTGTATGGGGCTTACACGGAGCATCGGATACGCTGTTATAGGGGCTGTGGCTCTCTTTTTTATGGTAAAGCTACGATGGAAAGACTTACTGTATACGGTTACTGCCGCTGTGCTTGTCTTCGCGGCGTTTCAACTCTTCAAGACCGTTGTTTGGCCTGAAGCCGGTAGCGCTTACGATATCCGGAACTATTTAGCGAAAGACTACTACGCTCCGAATCAGGGGATGGAAGATTTAGCCGGTTTCATGAATCGTTTTCTGCTCAATTCGCAAATCTACCTTTCTGCTTTCTTGTGTCAGATGATGGGACTCGTCCGGGAGACCCCCAGCAACCTGCCCGAAGTAGATGTATGGCGTACGGTGATCATATACCTGCTCTATTTCGCAGGGCTTGCCGTTGTGTTCAGACGGAATCTGGCACTACTGTTCGTGGGAATCTATATTGGTGTGATGAACTTCGCAAGCTTCGTACTGCTCCAAATCATCTGGGGGCAAGACCGATTGATCATGATTTATTATCCGTTGATCCTACTGTTTCTGCTCGGAGGACTATGCTACCTGTTTCAGTCCAAACCGTTGAGAAAATTTTTCTTTATCTATCCGGTGTTGTTGCTTGTCGTATGCGGAGGTACCCTCATCATATCCAAAAATCGAGTGGCGCGTAACATCCCCGTTTTACAGCAGAATATGCTTGGCGAAACACTTTACGGCCTCACGCCCGACTGGCAGAATTTTATCAAGGCAAGCCAGTGGGCAGCTCACAATCTGGAGAAAGATGCCGTTATCGTCAGCCGTAAGGCGTCGATCTCAAAAATTTATGCCGATCGTGAATTTACGGGATTACCGGCAACATTAACGGTTCCGATCGACACGTTGGAGTATCTGAAAAATAGTGGAAAGATACCTTTTATCGTTGTCATCGATAAACGAGCCTTATATGGAGAACAACTTCAATATATCATAACTTCGATGACTCCTGTAAACATTGGTGGGAGAGAGGTAAATCAGGCGGGTGTTTATCTGGTAGCAGACAGCTTAAGAGACCATACTGCGGAAATGTTGAACAATGCGGGAATGGTTCACACGAACGACCTGGAAGATTTTATACGGAAATGCCGGGAGGTTGATCCTGCTACCCTGCGCATCTATGATCCGGACATGATGAATCGCTACCTCGTGGAAAGAGGCATTGATTATCTGCTATTGCCCCAGCTCCGTTCCGATCCGACACAAAATAACGGTGTTTACATCAATAGCATCCATCGCTATGTGTGGTTCATCTCTCATAAGTATGAAGGACGGTTTCAGACCGTTAAAACGTTTGGCACGTCGGAGCCATGCGAGATCGTAAAATTTATTCATTAAAAAAACAACAGAAACAGCATGTTTAGAATCGGTTGTCATTTATCGGCCTCCAAAGGATTTCTGGCCATGGGCAAAGAAGCCGTGAGTATCGGAGCCAATACCTTTCAGTTTTTCACACGTAACCCGAGGGGAGGAACGGCCAAACCTATCGACGAGAAAGATGTGGAAGCCTTCCTAAGGCTGGCGAAAGAACACGATATTTCCTCCATCGTGGCACATGCACCTTACACCCTGAATGCCTGCGCAGCCGACGCCGGCCTGCGAAAATTTGCGACGGAAACCATGGCCGACGACCTGCGACGGATGGAATACGTACCCGGTAACTTCTACAACTTCCACCCCGGAAGTCATGTGAAACAGGGGGTAGAAATCGGCATCGACTACATTGTCGAGATGCTGAACCGAATCCTGAAGCCGGAACAACGTACGATCGTTCTGCTGGAAACCATGGCCGGCAAAGGAAGCGAAATCGGTCGGTCGTTCGAAGAGTTGCGTGCTATCATCGACCGGGTCGAGCTGGAGCATCTCTTGGGGGTATGTCTCGATACATGCCACATCTTCGACGGCGGATACGATATTATCCATCAGCTTGATGAGGTGATAGACGAATTCGACCGAATCATCGGACTGGACAGACTGCGCGCCATTCACCTTAACGACAGTCTCAACCCGATGGGCAGCCACAAAGACCGCCATGCCAAAATCGGAGAAGGCAATATCGGTCTCGAAGCGATCACCCGTATCATCAATCATCCAGCACTGCGTGATTTGCCATTCAATCTTGAAACACCGAACAAATTAGATGGCTATGCGGCCGAGATTAAGCTACTGAAGTCGTTGCGAAAAGACTGAAAAACAGACTTTATCGTACAAAATACAGACGTAATGAAACGTGCGCTCTATCTTTTGTCCGGGATACTGATCCTGCTATCCGCCGCGATTGCAGGAGGAAGTTTTTACATGCTCGACTATTCGCTCTGTCCTGCCAATAACTCGGGCAAAGATACCGACGAATCGTATGCGTACATGTTTACCGAGTATCCGTTCATCAAACCTTGGGCTGACAGCCTGAAACAGACCGGCGCCTTGCGCGATACGTTTATCCTACACAACGGGGTCCGCCTTCATGCGCTCTATGCAGAGGCATCCCAACCGACGCGGCGCACCGCCCTGATCGTTCACGGATACACCGATAGCGCTGTGCGGATGCTGATGATCGGCTATCTCTATCATCACGATCTCGGGTTCAATATCTTGTTACCTGATTTATATGGCGGAGGAGAAAGCGAAGGAGAGCACATCCGTATGGGATGGCTCGACAGGCACGACGTGATGCGTTGGGCTGAAGTTGCCCATACAACGTTCGGGGACTCGTCACAAATCGTTGTGCACGGCATCTCAATGGGAGCCGCAACCGCGATGATGATGGCTGGCGACCCGCAACCCGACTACGTTCGTTGTTTTGTTGAAGATTGCGGATATACGAGCGTCTGGGACGAATTCTCGAAAGAATTAAAGGTCGGTTTCGGACTGCCCGAAATGCCGATGCTATACACGACGAGCCTGCTGTGTAAATGGCGTTACGGGTGGGACTTCCGCGAAGCTTCCGCACTGAAGCAGATCGAAAAAAGCCAATACCCGATCCTTTTTATCCACGGCGATGCGGACGATTATGTGCTCACGTGGATGGTTTATACACTCTACGAAGCGAAGAAACAAGGCGATAAAGAGCTGTGGATCGTACCCGGCGCCGCCCATGCCGTCTCTTATCGAGACAACCGCGAGGAATACACACAACGGGTCAGTGCATTTGTCGGGAAATATCTTTGACAGTAATAGCGATTCCGACATTTCGAAAAGCCGCTGATTTTCTTATAGATATACAGATAAAATATCGGAAAATATCGAGGCTGTCGGACCTGTGCCCGGTTTTACGACCTTTTTTTCTTCATGAATTTCATTTTTTCTAAAAATATTTCCTACCTTTGCGCCTGCAAATGCCCAGATGGCGGAATCGGTAGACGCGCTGGTCTCAAACACCAGTGGAGTAACATCCATCCCGGTTCGACCCCGGGTCTGGGTACAAAGAAAGAGCTATAAGTTAATGAACTATAGCTCTTTTTATTTTTTCAAGTAGCCAAAAGCAACACCACCCCCTGTTTTAGCTCTATTTTCTGCCTCACTCAACATTTTTTTCCATCATCTGGGTGTAATCGGTGTAAACTACCTACAAACAAAAAAAACAACGTGCAAACCTGTTGAGATTCACCCGTTGTTTTCACTTCAAAGTGTTCACATTATAATCGTTCACACTCTGTGCCGCCTTTTATGTTTACACTATAAGTGTTTACCTATACAAATGCTTTGCACTTGAAATGCTTTTGCTTCTGGTTCACTCATCGGGACTTAACCCCAACTGCCTCAACTCTGTTTTATACCCCTTTTCATCCCAAATTCCGCATTGAGTTATTTTTTTAATATAAAACCAATTTCAAACATACTTATAATATGCTGAAATATATGTTTTTAAACAATGTTTTTTTTTGAAAAAATCTCTAACGCTACGCGTTAGAAAAATATATGTATTATATTTTATTAATCAGGCAGTTATAG
>NZ_RQYN01000061.1 GCF_003860135.1 Tannerella forsythia | reverse complement strand
ATCTTCTCGACGTCTTCGTCCGAGAAGGAAACGGAAATGATATTATCAATAGCCATATACACAAACTTTTATCACATTCAACTCTCTGACATGCGGCTCTTCTCTGTTCTGCTCCTTTCTTTCGTGTCCGCAAGGGGTTATGGGAAAGTGAAGAACGAAGAACGAAAAACGAAAAGTCCTTCGGGCTTTTTCACTTATCTGCATTATTTGCGTTCGGATATTCTGATTTCGACATTTTATATCAGGCTTACAGCCCTCCGCAGGAGTGGGTATTCTTTTTTCCCCAACGCTTCGCTTCGCTACACATGGGGCTGAATTAACGCACCCCTGCGGGGCTTCTTTTCAAATTGCCAGTTGTTAATGGTCATTTATAGCAGCCGGCTTTCAGCCAACAGTCAAAACAACTCAACATCTCAACGCCCGCAGGGCATCACTTTTCACTACTACTTTGACTACCCTGACTACTTTGCTCCATTTTTCACTTTTCGTTTTTCACTTTTCACTTTTCACTTTTCTCACTTTTTAATCAACTTCTGCGTATACGTCTGTCCGTCTTTGATCACGCGCACGAAGTACAGTCCCGCCGGCAGTCCGGCCATCGGGATTTGGAACGTCGGCTCATTCGTCCGGAACGACCGCAGCATCGTCATACCGCTCCATAGCTGGATTTCGTAGGTACTTCTGTCGGTCGAGAGCACGCTTAATCCGCTGACCTCGTCCGTCTCCATCAGCTGCAAGGTCACTACATCCGTTGCCGGGTTGGGCGAGAGGGAGAAGGGAGATATCGTTCTACTACAGGAAACCGCCGGTATCTGGACTTCTTTCCATGTTCCCCAACCACATTCACTACGTGCACGCACTGAAACCGTCGGACTTCCGGGCAATGGGCTTAATGGAATAACTGTAACAATGAAGTGATCAGCATATATGCCGTTATCGCCCGGATGATGAGCGATTTGCCAACCGTTACTGATTCTCCATTCATATTCGCGTATGTATCCCAAATGATTACCTCCCGGATGATCGGCCATTATGGCATTGGGATTATCGGTACATAAAGTACCGTTAGAATTCAAACTCTCGACAGTCAGTGTAATGTCTTGTGAAATAGGAGTGCCAAGACATATTTTCAGTGGAGTTAATGCAACAGATGAATTGTTAATGGTTGCTCGTACTTCGCATATGCCGTTTCCTCTGCAAGTAAGTACTCCGTTTGAACTGTTTATGGTGGCAATATTCGGATTCGATACGCTCCACTGCACCGTTGCGCCCGGCGGCAGATTTTCTACCGTGTAGGTCGCCTGATTGCAGACCGACGTGGGGCCGGAAATGGAGAAAGGATATCCATACAAATCCCAAACAGCCAGACAATCATCATTGTCCAACTGTCTTTTTATGCCAGTATAGTAAGGATACATTAGAGCAGAGGGAACATTGGAATGCTCAATTCCTAATAGATGGCCTATCTCATGTGCTGCAACTGTAATTAGGTCAATACCAGAACCATTAATAGACCAATTTTCATCATCATCAAAGTGTAAATGACCAGCATAATTTCCTCCTGCCGGTGGGGGATAAAATGCATGTGCTAATATACCTGTATTTCCATCAAAAGGATATCCGTCACCATGATTCCCTTTTTCCCATTTAATCTTTATATCTGCTTGATTGGGATTGTATACTTGTATACTTGTATGAAAGATAAAGTAGATTTATCACTCCATAATGCAAAAGCGCTTCTAATGGCATTTTCTCTTTCTGTAGTCGTCAAATGGGACGAACTATTATAAATATAGTATTTCAAGGTAGTTTTATTCCATTTTGAACCTTGAAGAACATAGTTATTGTCCCCTGTTAAAGGGCCATTATCGTATAGGCGCTGTGAATAAACTTTGAATATTGCAATCGTAGATAGAAAAAACAAAAGAATAAATCGTTTCATATTAATTGATTTTATTGATTGACATTAGATTTATACAATAAGAAGTTGTTCCCGCAGGAAGTGTAATCTTTAATGTTGATTTAGATATTTGTCCTGAAAATATCACTTTTTCTTTTTCCTTCATGTATTTACTGTCTAGATTACAAGGAAAATATAAAGTCACATTATCATAACTATTCGCATCGGACACCGAGATATACCATCGTTTAACCTCTCTATTATAAGAAATAATCCCTGTTAACTCTGATACATCTTTTATTATCTCTTTATCACAACAAGAAGACTGATCTTTCTTACATCCCACTCCTCCTATCAGCAGAAGCAGGACACCTATCCATAAAATAATTTGCTGTTTCATGTTTTTCTATTTTTAAAATTGATACTTGTTTTTCGCGTTCCGGATATTTCTTTTACGCTGCGCCTCCGGTGCGGTTTGCGAGGCGCATCGGCTTGTCTGGCGGAATATCGGTCGTTTTTTCCATAGTTTTATCTTTTTTTGTTATGGTACGACAAAGGTATAAATATTTTTTTGACAATATGCAACTATTTCGCCTGTTTTTTTATGTTTTTTTGATGCACGAGAAATAGGGGGATTTTTAATGGTCGGTTGTTCATGGTTATGGGAAAGTGGAGAATGAAAAGTGAAAAGTGAAGAATGAAAAGTGAAAAGTGAAGAACGAAAAGTGAAAAGTGAAAAACGAAAAGTGGAGAACGAAGAACGAAAGGGTGGAGCTGGAGAGATTCGAACTCTCGTCCAAACGAGGAACTAATTTGCTTTCTACATGCTTATCTTCGCCTTGATTTTCGTGCTGCGGCAAGACCGAAGCCACCCACCGCAACCTTATTCCCTAAACTTTCACTTGTCGTACGGGACATCCGTCAAGCTATCTCCGACATTTCTGCACCACCGGTTCGGATTGCCTCGAAGCCACGGCTTCCGGGTGATGTCTCGTCCAAACACCTTGTGTAAGGATGAAGCTTCAATCTACTGTACTTCGATTAAGCAGCGAGAGCGTAGTTATTTTCGCCAGTTAAAATTGGATCAACCGAGATTATAGTGCCGGCCAACGACGCACTGCATGCTTACAAACCACTTCTGCCCGCTGTCAAAACCGGTCAGCCCCTTGTATAAAGGGAGATGATTTGAAAATCATTTCCATTGTTTATCGTTCATCAACATCCGACACTTCGGATCGCTTAGCGACCGCAAAGATACATCATTTTCTCCGAAAAAGAAAAGTCGTGTGTGAGATTTATCGTCTTTTCCTTTCATAATCATCATTTTTTTTACCTATGTTTGCATAAGATTTAACGAATTTATCAGCACTTAAATGTATTAAACATGAAAAAGATCTTATTATCGGTTTGGATTATGCTGTTGTGCAGTATGGCAATGGCACAGGAACAAGGTGTACAGATTCAGGACGTTGAACGTATACCTGCGGGTGACGGTACGTATGTTTTTCGCCATTCGAAAGGAGAGAAAAAACATCTTGAAGGAAGGCAGCGTCTTATTCTCGGTCGTAGAGAGTATCTTGTCGCGGACTTCTCCAACGGACGGATGACGGGCGATTATGAACAATATTATGATGAGACCCTTATTGAGAAGAAGCATTATAACAGCCATGGACGTTTGGAGGGCAAACAGGTAACGTATTACAAAGACGGCAGCATCGAACGTGAACTTTACTTTAAAGACGGTAAGATAGACGGACGCATGGTGCGTTATAGCGCTAAAGGAGAATTGGAAGAAGAACAGGAATTTAAGGACGGCGCCGAAGACGGAATGCATAAGAAATATGACCGTTCCGGTAATCTTATCTACGACTGTTATTATAAGAATGGAAAACCTCACGGTAAGCAGACAATAAAATACGTTGACGGAGACGGGTTTGAGACGGTCGAATCGGAATATGACAATGGGAAACCGGTCGGACGGTTCGTTCGAACGCTGGCCTCCGGTGTCGTAACGAGCGAAGGACAGTACGATGGAAACCACGAAAAGACCGGATTGTGGATCGATCGCACGAAGGAGGGATTGCCTAAATCGGAAACACCCTATAAGAACGGGAAAGAAGACGGCTTCGTGAAGACATACTACACCGACGGTAAACTCAAAGAAGAAAAAGAATACAAAGACGGCAAACCAACCGGGCTGGTGAAAAAGTACGACTTCCGGACCGGCAATCTGATTTCGCAGGAAAAGCGGACGAAAGGCGATGTGCTGGAGGGTGAACAGACGCTTACTTTTACAAGTAACCTGCATGGGCGATACACGGAGCATGGGACGTATGTAAAAGGTGTGAAAAACGGTCGATTTACCGAAACGTATGAGAATGGAAACAAGAAATCGGAAGGTGTGTATGTAAACGGAAAAAAAGACGGAAAGTGGAACACGTATTACCGCAGTGGAAAACCCGAATCGGAAATTATGTACAAAAACGAAGAATACGACGGTGAAGTACGCAAATACACGCAACGAGGCCTCTCGTCTGTCACGATGTACAAAAACGGGAAAAAACACGGTGTTCATCAGACATATGATTATGAAACGGGCAAACTGATGGAAGAAGAACATTATGTAGATGGTATCATGAACGGTGTTTGTCGGCGTTATTATCGAAACGGCACCCTGGAAGAAGAATATACTGCGGTTAACGGACAGCCGGAAGGGCCATATAAAAGATACGACCGCAATGGTAAGTTAATACAAGAAGGCGTATTCAAAAACGGACGGATACAAAAACAATAAAACGAAGCGATACGTACCGAGTTGAAAACTTGTCGGTTGTTCGTCTTGTCTGGTTCGAATCCGAGCGGAAGATGATACGATACAACCGACTTGATTTTTCATTATTCACCGTAACAATCTCAGATTTTTTATCTATGTTTGCACACAAAAACAAACTTATTCAAAAATACAATTACAGATGAAGAATTTTCTCATGTTTCCACTTGCTTTGACCATGACAATGGTCGCCCAAGCTCAAGTAGAGTTTCGCCCCCCGGCGACATCCCAGAAACCGGTAAAAGACACCCTGCATAACGTGGTGATCACCGACCCTTTCCGCTGGCTCGAAGATAAGGAAGACCCCGAAGTCGTCGCATGGACTAAAGCGCAGCACGATTACGGTCTCGAATACCTCAAACAGACTCAGCAGGAGCATCCCGGACTGCGCGAGGCCATCGCTTCGTATATCGACATGGATTTCGAAGGCCCCTTGAGCAAAATTGGCAACCGCGTCTTCCAAAACGTGAAGAGAAAGGGAGACAAGCAATCTAAAATTTATACCCTGATCAACGGGAAGAAAGTGCTGATCTGGGATCCGGTCAAGTTAGACCCGTCGGGAAAGACTTCGACATCGGGCGTAAGCTACACGTATGACGGCAATCGTGCGGCCATCAGTGTACAGAAGAGCGGCGCGGAGATTTCGACTACTTACATTATCGATACGCGTACGGGAAAGATTCTGCACAAACCGATCGAAAACGTCTTCGGATTCCGTTGGACAAAAGATCAGAAACATGCTTATTTCACGCTTCGTTCGAAAGAAGATATCGATGCGCAGAGTCCGCTTAAAACGTACCGTTGGAAGGTTGGCGATCCGATAGCGAAAGCGCAGTTTATCGGCACAACCTCCGATGCGCAGAACAATTATTTTATTTATGACAACCGTTACGGCGATGTAACCTTCTTCGGCGAAGGCGATTTCTACTCCAACAAAGTGCATATCCGCAAGACGGGAACGAACGATCCCGGACAGTTGATCTACGAAAGTAAGGAGTTCAACGCGTATCCCGAAGCAATTGGTGATAAACTCTATATCTTGACAAACGATAAGGCGCCGAATTTCCGCCTGATGACGGCCGATGTTTCGAGCCCCGAATACAAAGACTGGAAAGTGCTGGTTCCCGAATCGGAAACAGTGATGCAAAGCTATGCCGTCACGAAAAATAACATCATCATACAGGATAAAAAAGACATTATGAGCCGTCTTACGCTCTACGATCTCGACGGAAAACGGTTGCGCGAAATCGAGCTTCCCGAAGTGGGAAATGTCGGCGGGATGAGTTATAACCGCGAAGAAGACTCTCTTTACATCAGTCTGAATACGTTTACATCGACTCCGAAAACCTTCGTAGCTTCACCTTCCGACTTCAAATGGAGACTCTACTATCAGCGCGAACTGCCGATTGATATGAGCGGTATCGAAGGAAAAATCGTATTCTACCCCTCGAAAGACGGTACGAAGATTCCGGCATTCGTGATCCACAAAAAGGGCATCAAGCTGGATGGCAACAATCCGGTGCTGATTAACGGATACGGTGGTTTCAATTCGGGTATTGAGCCGGGATATCAAGGCTTCTATGCTCCGTTGCTGGAAAAAGGCGTTGTGGTAGTACGTGCCGGTATCCGCGGAGGCGATGAATACGGTGAAGCGTGGCATCGTAACGGGATGCTGGGTAAAAAGCAAAACACGTTCGACGACTTCAACAGTTGCGTAGAGTGGCTGATCAAGGAGAAATACACCAATCCGCAGAAGGTGGTTGCTATGGGTGGCAGTAATGGCGGGCTGTTGATGGGGGCCATCGCCACGCAGCGCCCCGATCTCTACAAGGCGATTGTTTGCCAAGTGCCGTTATTGGATATGCTTCGTTATCATAAGTTCCTGATCGCACGTTACTGGATTCCGGAATACGGATCGTCAGACGATCCCGAACAATTCGGATGGATTCTCCCCTACTCTCCTTATCATAACATCAAAGCAGGGGTAAGCCTCCCGACAATGCTTGTTACCACCGGTGCGAACGACAGTCGCGTGGATCCGTTGCATGCCAAAAAGTTCGTTGCGGCTGTGCAAAACAATCCCGGACAGGTCAATCCGGTTATCCTCCACATCGATTACGAGAGTGGACACGGAAGCGGTCAAAGCACGGAGCAGAGCATTAAGAACTGGACGTTTACATTCGAGTTTATCATGAATCAGTTGGGACTCTAAGCCAACAAAATTGATTAACGGTCTTCTTACGGGCCATATAAAAGCCGCAGGCAAAACGGATCAAAAAACGATTTTGCTTGCGGCTTTTCTTTTTCTTACGCAAAGAGCGTCTGCCTTCCGGAACGAAAATAGTACAAAAATCGTATCTTTGTCGCCGGTTTATCTGCGTAACGTATGAATATTGCGATCGTATCTGTTGTCACCTTAGCGGTCAATCTTCTTTTAGGCCGGTATCGCATCAGATACCGCAAGATGAGTTTGATGTGGTGGGTCATCATACACGCCTCTCTTCCGCTCGTCATTCCTTTGCGTATCTGGTTCGATACGCCGGATATGACGATTCCGCTCTTCATCGGTCTGGCCATTCTCGGCCAACTTATTGGTTCGCGAATTCAGTGGGGACAAAGTAAGGGATAGCTATGGGTCGCTGAGTTACCGCTGCTCGGCGTTGAATTTCCGAAGTTGCGTGTAAATCATCGTCATCGATACGAGAGCGGAGACCGTATCCGATACGGGCATACTCATCCATATTCCCGTTATACCGAAAAATTTCGGCATGATCAGCAGACAAGGAATTAAAATAATCACTTGTCGTATCAATGATAGGAAAACAGCTTTCTTTGCCATACCGATGCTCTGGAAAAAGTTGGCAATTACCATCTGTGCCCCTACCAGCGGAAAAAGCATGACGGAAATGCGCAACCCATAGACCGACAAACGAATCAGCTCTTTATCGGTCGTAAAGACGCAGGCAATCCAGTCGGGTTTGAGTTGTGCCAGCAAAAACGCAAACGTGGTGACGAGGGTTGCAAAAAAGACCGTCAGCCGAAACGCTTTTTGTACGCGGTCAATCTGACGAGCTCCGTAATTATACCCCACAATCGGCTGCATCCCCTGATTAAGTCCTATCACAATCATAACAAACATAAACGCAAAACGATTGATGATGCCGTATGCTCCGATAGCCAGATCACCACTGTATTGCTTTAGACCGTTATTGATCAGAATGACAATCACACACGAGGCCAGATGCATAAAAAAAGGAGCCATGCCGATAGCCAAGATGTCTTTGATTAAGCCGATGTGTGGTTTGAGCAGATCTTTCCGGAAATGCAGCAGACGTTTTTTGTTGCTGAAAAGCATCAGTAGCCACGTCAACGATATCGATTGCGAAATGACCGTTGCGATGGCTGCCCCTTGAATGCCCCATTCGAAAACAAAGATAAAAAGCGGGTCCAATAACGTGTTCAGCACAACAGTGGTTATGGTCATCATCATGGCTTGCATCGGGTGTCCTGACGAACGCAGCACGCTGTTCAATCCGAGATAAAGATGCGTAATGATATTTCCGAAAAGGATAATCACGATGTAATCGCGAGCATATCCGATCGTTTGCTCACTGGCACCGAAAAAATACAGAATCGGATCGATAAAAATAAGTGACACCAGTGTAAATATTCCTCCGATAACGATGTTCATGATTACTACGTTGCCAAGCACCTGTTGCGCTGTGCCGTAGTTTTTTTGTCCCAGTTTGACGGAAACGATCGTGCTGGCCCCTACACCCACCAAAGCTCCGAAAGCCGCGGCAATGTTCATGAACGGAAAGGTGATAGCCAGCCCCGAAATGGCCATGGCTCCTACCCCCTGGCCGATAAAAATGCTGTCGACCATATTGTATAGTGACACAGCCGTCATGGCGATAATCGCCGGAATGGCATATTTCGTCAGTAACGAACCGACAGGTTCTGTTCCTAATGCAGAAGGAGGTTTTTGTCCGGACATCTATTTATTGTTTTCGCGTCGGCCGCAAAAGTAATGAATTTGGTGTGCAAAGCCATGCCATCAAGAGCAAACTTTTCTTTATGATCTAACTTTCAATTGCTTGCAAACGATTGTCAAGAACCATAAAGATATCCTCGCTTAAGTTTAAGGCTTGTAATATTTTTGTTCGCAAAATCCGGAAAAAAATCCGGGAGAAGACAGATGAATGATGAATAAGTTGTGTATATTTGTCGGCAATTTGAAATAAAAAAGAAAAAAAATGAAACAATTTTTCAAAATGATGTTTGCTTCCACATTGGGCTTCTTCGTGGGACTGATGTTGGTAGGAGTGATCGCCGTCGTTTTCATGATTGGCATAGTGGCCGGTCTGAGTTCAAACTCTCAAGCGATTTATACTCCCAAAGCGGAAGAAAGTGTTTTTAAGATAGCATTTGAAGGAGAGCTTCGCGAAACTGCCGAAGATCATCCGTTTGCCAGCTTAGTGACAGGCAAGGAATCGGATTTGTCGTTGAAAGATGTATTGAAATCGATTCGTCATGCCAAGGAACAGGAATCGGTCAAAGGGATTTATTTAGATATGGGAGTGTTTTCCGGAGGGACTGCCAGCCTCGATGCCATTCGTCGCGCACTGATGGATTTCAAGGATAGCGGAAAATTCATTGTTGCTTATGCTGATAGCTATACACAAGGAGGGTATTATCTGGCTTCGGTAGCCGATAAGGTTTACCTTAACCCGCAAGGAATTTTGGGACTGACCGGTATCTCTTCTCAAACGATGTTCTATAAAGGTCTGTTACAAAAGATCGGGGTAGAAATGATGGTCTTTAAAGTCGGTACGTACAAAGGGGCTGTGGAACCGTTTATCGCGGATAAATTAAGCGATGCGAATCGTGAACAGATTACCTCGTATCAAAACTCCATCTGGGGAAATATTACCAAAGGTATTGCGAAGAGCCGTAATATCACGGTAGACGATGTGAATCGTTTCGCGGATGAAGGCGCGTTTTTCGCTTCGCCGGAGAAGGCGGTCGAGTATAAATTAATCGATGAACTAAAGTATCGCAGCGAAGTGGAAAAATACCTGATCGAACAATCCGGTCAAACGGGTGATAAGCTGAAAACCGTCGGATTATCGAATATGAAAAATATAAAGAATACCGAGCGGGAATATCGTAACAAAATTGCGATCGTATATGCCGAAGGGGAGATTACGCAGAGTCTCGTCTCATCGCCTTACAGCGGAAGCCATCCGTATATTTCGGAAAAAATCAATGAAAATCTAAGAAAATTAGCTGATAATGATGAGGTCAAAGCCGTAGTGCTTCGTATCAATTCACCGGGCGGCAGCGCCTATACGTCCGAACAGATCTGGAAGCAAGTGTATGAGTTGAAAAAGAAAAAGCCGGTTGTCGTTTCCATGGGAAGCGTGGCGGCTTCGGGAGGATATTATATCGCGAGCGGTGCGAGCAAGATTATTGCTGAGCCGAACACGCTGACAGGTTCGATCGGTATTTTTGGGATGTTCCCCAATACAACCGGACTGTTTAATAAACTGGCGTTAACGACCGATATAGTCAAGACCAACAAGTACGCAGACTTTGGTGACCCTTCCCGTCCGATGACGAACGATGAGAAAGCCTTGATACAGGGGTATATCGAACGTGGATACGATACGTTCCTAACGCGATGCGCCGAAGGACGAGGCGTGAGCAAGGCCGATATCGACAGCATCGGACAAGGTCGTGTATGGACCGGAGAGCAAGCGCTTAAAATCGGTTTGGTCGACGAATTGGGCGGTATTGAACGCGCTGTCGAGCTGGCCAGTGAATTAGCCGAGATATACAATTATAACATAATGGAAGTATCGACCAGCCATGACTTTTTGAAGGAGTTCTTGGAGAAACAGATTGAAGTCGTGAAGCAGTCGATGGTCAAAGACATGCTGGGCGACGAATACGAGCATTTCAGGATGTTACGAAAAGCCAAAGCGACATACGGTATTCAGGCACGTATCCCTTACGATCTGAAACCGTTGTAGGAAAAGAGCGAAAGAACGAAGCAGAAATGGCCAAATCAAATCGTCTGCATTATATCGGTTTTCCTGTTGCACTGGTCTATGGGATCATCGTGTGCATACGTAACCTCTTTTTCCATATCAATTTGCTGCCTTCGCAGCAATATGCGATTCCGGTCATTTGTATCGGTAATTTATCGATGGGAGGAGCGGGAAAGACGCCGATGGTTGAGTATCTGATACGTTTGCTGTCGAAAAAATACCGGGTGGCTGTGCTCAGTCGCGGGTACAAGCGCCAGACATCCGGCTATGTGTTGGCCGGCGAACACTGTACCAGTCAGGAGGTAGGCGATGAAGCCTGCCAGATAAAGCGTAAATATCCATCCGTGATTGTAGCAGTCGATAAAAGCCGTCGCAGAGGGATGAAGCATTTGCTGGCAATGACCGAAGGCGAACGGCCGCAGGTCGTCTTGCTCGATGATGCCTTTCAACATCGATATGTGCAACCGTCGTTATCGATCTTGGTGACGGATTATAATCGCTTATTCTACAAAGATAAATTATTTCCGGTAGGCATGCTGCGTGAGCCGGCAGGCGGTGTCCGCCGGGCTGATTGGGTTGTGGTCAGTAAATGTGATCCCGCATTAAAACCGATCGATTGTCGCATCATGGAAGATGATATGCATCTGCAATCCCATCAGCAAGTGTTTTTTTCCGGCATCTCGTATTTGCGGATGGAAGGAATATGGCCGGAAGAATGTTGCCCGCGAGCCTTAAACAGTCTGCGGAAAGAAGATGAAGTACTTCTGCTCACAGGGGTGGCCAATCCGGCGCCACTCATCGAAGAGATGAAGAAATATTCGCAGAATATAAAGGTGATGTCGTTCGGTGATCACCACGACTTCAAGAAAAACGATGTCAAAAAAATAAGTGCCTCATTCGCGAAGATGAATCCTGAATCGCTTATCGTATGTACGGAGAAAGATGCCATGCGCATTCGGAACAACCCGTATTTCCCGTCCGAATGGCATTCGCGTATATATTATGTGCCGATAATGGTTTCTTTTCTGTTCGACAAGGGCAATTTATTCGACGAGTCGATCTTGAAACACATCTCTACGATGGAAAACAGCCGTATTTTAAGACAATAGAAAAGTAAGTAATCATGCAACGAACAGAAATCGCGACATTGGGAGAATTCGGACTGATCCGCCATCTGACAAAAGCTATTACGCTGAGAAATAAAAGTACGCTGAAAGGTGTGGGCGATGATGCTGCCGTACTGGACTACCGAGACAAGCAAACACTTGTTACGACCGATTTATTGCTGGAGGGCGTACATTTTGATCTGACTTATACTCCTTTGAAGCATTTGGGCTATAAAGCGGCCGTGGTCAACTTCTCCGACATCTATGCGATGAACGGGCAGCCGAAACAAATCACCGTATCGGTCGGTATTTCCAAACGCTTTGCGGTAGAAGATTTGGAAGAACTATATGCCGGTATTATGCTTGCCTGCGACGTGTATAACGTTGATCTTGTGGGAGGAGATACTTCTTCGTCGTTGACCGGACTGACATTGAGTCTGACTTGTATCGGCGAAGGAGAAACGGGAAAAATCGTTTATCGCGACGGAGCGAAAGATACCGATCTGATATGTGTTTCCGGCGATTTAGGAGCTGCTTATATGGGGTTGCAATTGCTCGAACGTGAAAAGAATGTGTTTCAAGGCGAGAAAGATTTTCAGCCCGATTTCGGCGGAAAAGAATACATCCTTGAGCGGCAGCTCAAACCCGAAGCCCGCAAAGATGTCATCGCGATGTTGGCCGAAGCAGGTATCGTCCCCACCGCGATGATGGATATTTCCGACGGGCTATCGTCCGAGCTGCTTCATATCGCATCGCAAAGCGGTGTAGGATGCCGCATTTACGAAGACCGTATCCCGATCGATTATCAAACGGCCATCATGGCCGAAGAGTTCAATATGAACCTTGTTACGGCGGCATTAAATGGCGGCGAAGATTACGAACTGGTTTTCACCGTACCGTTGTCTTACCATGATCAGGTGCAGGCTTTGAAAGGGATTAAAATCATCGGACATATTACGAAGGCTGAGTTCGGTAATTGTCTTGTCGGCCGCGACGGTGGTGAGGTCGCATTAAAAGCTCAGGGATGGCAGTCGTTTACCGAAGAACATTCGTGATTTTTTGCACCCCTTAGAGTCTCGCCGCGTATCCCCTCCAAATTCCCTGCGCATCTCGTCCAAATTGTCTTATAGGACTTTTTAAATTGTCTTATAGGACAATTTAAATTCTCTTATAAGACAATTTTCTCCTTTTTTATCTAGTTGCTCCTTAAAATATATTCATTAAACTGTTTGTCAATAAAATAAATGGAATAATTATTGGATATTCTTGC